>NZ_SJUY01000002.1:0-345427 GCF_004337175.1 Exiguobacterium sp. SH1S21
TTAGCTACTACAATCACCATCGTTACCAATGGAACATGAAAAAGATGACTCCTGTACAGTACAGGAATCATCTTCTTCAAGTCGCATAAGTTTTTTTTCATATGTCCTTTACATTGGGTACAGATTATTCTTCGTACCGGTTATTCTTCTAACGCTTTCCGTTCCGCCTCGGAGCGAGGATACGTGTTCGCCTGCCACTCGGCCCGGTAAATCGAATCGAGTTGCGTCAATCCGACCTCGTCATCATCCTTATCGGCATCCACACTCGGCGTCTCGTCCCACTTTGGTTCAAGATACGTATGGTCTTCTTTCCGGGCCCGGTCGTCCAATATCTTTTGAATCCCGACCCGAGCCACCGCCGCTAGTGCCAATCCGATTCCCGCTCGCACGAGCAATCGCTTCACCATAGCCGTCCCTCCTTAACGTCCAAACCGATAAAGTGGCATCCCTTTCACGTCCGTATCGATCTTGAAGACCGAACCCGCATCCGGATGAGCGGCGAGCGCCTCGTCGTCCATGCCTTCCCGTGCCGTCGTGATTGCCAATTGCTTTAAGTCATCCCCGATAAAACTACACGACGTGACGTTCGGCGCCGGGACGATGACTTCAAGCACTTTTTCACCCGTCTCCGGATTCCACCGCGTGACGCGCCCGCCTGCAAAGTGGGCAATCCATAAAAAGCCGTCTTCATCCGACGTCATGCCGTCCGGGAACCCTTCCTCATTCTTGAAATCAATGACGACCTCACCTTCCCCGAGCGTGCCCGTTTTCAAATCGAACGGGAACTTGCGAACCGTCTCGGTCGGCGTATCGATATGGTAAAACGACGTATGGTCAGGTGACCACGTCAACCCGTTCGATAACGTCAATCCGCTCAACATGACCTCGGTCGTGCCGTCGCGGTTCAAGCGGAACAACGTCGCCTGCTCAGACTCGTCTTTTAAGTGGAGCGTCCCGGCGAAGACACGACCGTACGGGTCGGCCTTCCCATCGTTGAAGCGAAGGACACCCTCCGGGTCATCAAGTTCGACGAGTTTATCGAGTTGTTTCGACGTTTCATCCCACTCATAGATACCATCCTTCAATCCGACGATCACGCCGTCGGTCACTTTAGGGACGACAAACCCGACCTGCTGTCCCATATCAAACGAAGATAATTCATCTTCTTTCTCATCGTACCACCAGAGCGCGTGCCCTTCGATATCGACCCAGTAGAACCGCTTCAGTTCAGCGTCCCAGCAAGGCCCTTCCCCGAGCGTGTTTCTGACTCGAATCCATAACGTAGCGTTTACTGTCTCCATTGAATTGCCTCCACTCTCTGCTTTGATATCAAAAGACTATTCCCTGAGGGGGTAAGGACTATTCATCATTCACAAAAATGTTTAAAGATATTTCTCGTCTGACGCATTATACGCCCGGGCACGATAAAAACGCTCCGAATCGGTTTCGATTCGGAGCGCTCGTTTATTTGGCGCCTTCGACGTTCATTTGTTTACTACGTAATTGGCCGCACGCCGCATCGATATCGGTACCGTGCTCGAGACGCACGCCCGTATTGATGCCCCGTTTTTTCAAGACGTCGTAAAACGCCATGATGTCCTCGGTCGTACTCCGCTCGTACTGGATGTGCTCGTTGACCGGGTTGTATGGGATCAAGTTGACGTAAGACTTGTCTTTGATGTCATCGATCAACGCCGCGAGTTCTTCGGCATGTTCCGGCAAATCGTTCACTTTCGAGAGCAAGATGTACTCGAACGTGATCCGTTTATTCGTCTTCTCGACGTAGTAGCGGATCGCCGGCATCAGTTTATCGAGCGGGAACGCCCGGTTAATCTTCATGATTCTCGTCCGCAGCGCATCGTTCGGCGCGTGCAGCGAGAGGGCCAAGTTGATGCGCAGGTCAAGGTCGGCGAACTTGTAGATCTTGTCGGCGAGCCCACTCGTCGAGACGTTGATTTTACGAGGAGCGATGGCGAGACCGCGTTCGTCTTTGACGACACGGAGGAAGTCGACCAAGTTATCAAAGTTATCGAACGGCTCCCCGATGCCCATGACGACGATGTGGCTGACGCGGTCATCCTCACCGACCTCGTCTAAATAGTGTTGAACGGTCATGATTTGTTCGACGACTTCGCCAGCCGTCAAGTCGCGTGTTTTTTTCAAGAGACCGCTCGCACAGAAACTACAGCCGATGTTGCAACCGACTTGTGTCGTCACACAGACGGAACGTCCATACTTATGGCGCATGAGCACCGTTTCGATATAATGCCCGTCGTGCAGTTTAAGTAAGAATTTGACCGTGCCGTCACCCGCTTCTTGTTTGACGAACAGTTCTTGTGTCGTCAGCGCATAGTTCGCCTCAAGCTGTTCGCGCACTTCGGGACGAACCGCGATCTCGTCGAGCCGTCTGACACGGTCGATGTAAAGCGAGTCCCATATTTGTCTAGCGTGGTAGGCACTGTATCCCCAAGATACGCAAGCGTCCGACAGCTGATCAAACGTCAGCCCATATATAGATGATTTCATTGTAATCTGTCCTTTCTTCAATCCGCATACGTACCATTGTAGCGGACGTGAGCGACAGGTGCAACGTTCTTACATAGGCGGGATCGGACGCGTCACGTGGCGTTCGAACGCGTAGGCGATACGGATGAGGTCTCGTTCCGCATAGCTCGTACCCGTGAATGACAGCCCGAAAGGTGCCCCGCTCTGTTTGAGCTTGTATGGGATCGTGATCGTCGGATGGCCCGCTTTCGCCGCCATATCGTAATTCAAGTCGTGTGGCAACGCCAGGGCGTGAAGCGTTTGTTCCATCAATATACGGTCGAGACCGTCCGTTTTCGCCTGCCGGACGTCGGCTAAGCGTCGCTCGAGGTAGCTCGACTCGGTCAAGCGACCCGATAACTGATTCGCTTTCTCGAACGTAACTTGTCCGTGCGGGACCGTTTCCGGGTGACGCTTGTTCCAGTCCATCAAATCGTCGAGCGTTTCATACGGGAGCGCTGTCGTCGCCAAATACGCCTCGATCCCGAGCTTAAACTCATGGTAGAGGACGTCGCCTTGGTCAAGTCCGTCGTTTGACGGCAGGTCGACTTCGACGAGCTCGACCCCGCTCGCTTTGAGTAACGCCAGCGCCGCTTGATAGAGCGTCTGTTCTTCATCCGACAGTTCAGCCTTCACGAAACCGACACGCATGCCGACGGCTTGACGTTCGTCGAGACACGTCCGGTACGGTGGACCGGCCGGTAGATGTGTCGTCGCCGGGTCCGAGTCGTCTTCCCCGCACATCGCTTCTAGTGCGAGCACCGCGTCGCGGAGCGTCCGCGCCATCGGACCGGCCGTATCTTGCGACCGTGAGATCGGAATGATCCCGCTCCGGCTGATGAGACCGACCGTCGGCTTGATGCCGACGATGCTGTTATGAACGCTCGGGTGGATGATCGACCCGCTCGTCTCGCTGCCGACGGCGAGCAACGTCAAGTTCGCAGCGACGGCTGACGCCGAACCAGAGCTCGACCCACCGACGTCAAGCTTGTCACCATACGGATTGAGCGTCTGCCCCCCGACGCCGCTCCATCCGTTCGGCATCCCTTCTGTCAAAAAGTTGGCCCATTCCGACAAATTGGCTTTGCCCAGGATGACCGCCCCCTGTTCCCTCAACCGACGGACGAGCTCGGCGTCGCGACCGGCGAAATGGTGCTCGAGCGCGACGGCGCCGGCAGTCGTCTTCATGAGCCCTGCTGTTTCAATGTTGTCTTTAATCAATACGGGAATCCCAAGAAGCGGTAAACGCTCGCCGCGCCCGTAGGCACGTTCGGCCGCCTCGGCCTCGAACAGTGCGTCTGGGTTCACTTGGATGACCGCTTTCAGTTTATCGTTCAAGCTAGCGATCCGTGTCAAATAGTAGGCCGTCACGTCCCGGGCCGTGAACGTCCCTTCTTTATAGCCGCGCTGTGCGGTCTCGATGTCTAGTTCAAATAAGTCTTGCATCTAGTTCCCTCCTTATAGGCAATGTTATTCGGTATTCGCTGAATGCATCGAATCCCCTTCTTTTTATCGCCATTGGATGTGCAACTTGATACACTAGAAGAAACGTTATTGGAGGTAGCCATGTCCCGCTCTTACATCCTTGTTTTACTGTCCGTGTTCGCCCTGTTCTTTCTACAATTGTTCGGGGATGATTTGCCGTGGGCATTCCCTGCGTCCATTGCCCTCATTATCTTGATTGTTGGTGCCACGCTATTTCAACTTCGGCGCACACCAAATCGTTGACGTTTAAACGAGACAGATGATATGATGCTGTCACCAACTACATATCGATATCTTGAGTGAACGAGAGACCTGGCTCTACGACTTCACAGCAACCTGCTTCGGCAAGGTGCTACTTCCAGCAAGGCATCGCCTTGGACGATATGACAAAACGCTCATGTCGATGACATGGGCGTTTTTTTGGAATGAACATGAGGGGGATTTTATTTTGGAAAAAGCTACATTCGCAGGTGGTTGTTTTTGGTGCATGGTGACACCGTTCGAGGAACAGCCAGGCATCGAAGGCATCGTATCCGGTTATACGGGCGGGCACGTCGACAATCCGACGTATAAAGACGTCAAGACAGGCACGAGTGGTCACTACGAGGTCGTCGAGATCACGTTCGATCCTTCTCAATTCTCATATGAGCGCCTGCTCGAATTGTATTGGATTCAGACTGATCCGACCGACGACGGCGGCCAGTTCCAAGACCGCGGGCAACAATATGCGCCCGCCATCTTCTATCATACGGAAGAGCAACGCGTGGCGGCAGAACAGAGTCGCGACGAACTCGCCGCGAGCGGAAAGTTCAAACAACCGATCGTGACGAAAATCTTACCGGCTGACGTCTTTTACCCGGCCGAAGACTATCATCAAGATTATCATAAAAAAAATCCGGCCCACTATAAAGCGGACCGGAAACAATCTGGCCGTGACGAGTTCATCGACCAGACGTGGACAAGCTGACAACGACGGGCCTCATGCCCGTCGTTTTTTTAGCTCTTGGCGAGCCCGAGCATGAATCCAGCGACCACGATCAGACCGATCCCCATAAAGACGAAGACGCGTTCTTTCGACGTCTTTTCTTCTTTTAACAAGTAAATACCACCGAGTGTCGCGACGACGACGTTCAGTTGAGACAGTGCGAAAGACGTCGCGATGCCGACTTCTCCGCTCGAGACGAACAACCCGAAGTTCCCGATCCCCCAGGCAAGCCCGGCGAAAATGTTCTTGAACGTTTTCGGATCAAACTTTTTCACATCTTTTTCACGAAGGCTGAACAAGAGCGCGGCGATGAACATCCCGAGTGACTGCGGTAGGATGGCGGTGATGCCATCCACTTCAAAGTAGTTGGTCAGGACGGCGTACGTCACGTAACCGATGCTCGAAACGAGGAGCACGAGTAGCCCTTTTTTCAAAGCACTACTGCTGTCGGATTCTTTATTTTGTTGATATGACGTCATGACGGCCCCAATGATGATCAAGACGAGGGCCGAGAAGCCGAGCCATAGCTCGGTCGATGTCTTCCAGTCCCCAAGGACGATGACCCCGAACAGTGATGTCCCGACAAGCTGCATCCCTGTACTGATCGGCATCGCTTTCGAGACGCTTAAAATTTGGAACGACTGGAACTGAAGGTATTGTCCAAGCGCCCAGAACACACCTGATATGAAACCAGTCACGATCGCGAGCGTCGTGAACTCTGGCTTGAAGACGAGCGCGATGACAACCGCCATCACCATCGCGCCGATCGTCGTACCGATCAATTGTTGAATCGGCTTGCCGCCGACAATAGATACGATCAGCGGGATACTCCCCCACATGAGTGCGGGCAGTAGCGCTAGCAAAATCATCTCCATACGTTGCACCTGCTTTCTTAATATAACATCCTATCTATTTTTCCCAGCTCTAACGTCCATTAAACTTCAAAAAAATGATTTTCAAAGTTCTTTCGTTTTTCTTATTGCCAAATCATTTATTAGAATGATATAATAATTTCCAACGGGGCATTAGCTCAGCTGGGAGAGCGCCACGCTGGCAGCGTGGAGGTCAGCGGTTCGAGCCCGCTATGCTCCATTCCTTAAGTCGGTCCACTGATGTGGGCCGGCTTTTTTGTGTCCCCGCCTCGGTTTAAGTCGACACGAACCGGGTAATGATTGTAAGACATCATTTATCTTAAGGGGGACTTCCAATGAACCGAGCCTCTGTCGAAGAGACGATTTTGGCCGTGATCGACTGTATACGGGCGAGCAACCATTGCTTCTCGAAATGTTTACAAGAAGAAGACCTGCTGATGGTCTCGGAATGTATCCGGTTGACAAAAGAATGTGCCGAAGTCGCCACACTCACCTTGAACGCGCTCGAAACCGACTCGGCGTTCACAAGACCGATCGGGGCGCTCTGCGCGCAAGTGTGTGATACGTGTGCCGTCGAATGCGGGCGTCACTTGTACGACCATTGCCAACGCTGCTCTGAAGCTTGCTTGCGCTGCGCCGAGGCGTGTCGGCATCTCTCGGCCGCATGATCGCTTTACAGTCTAACCTTGTGTTAGACTTTTTTTGTACAGATTTTTAACGAAGAGAGGAACTTTTATGCCACATTCTATTCTAGCAATCGACGTCGAGACGGCCAATCGCGACAGTCGGAGCATCTGCTCTGTCGGTTGGAGTCTACTGACAGACGGTGAAGTCGTCGAGACGAACCAATTGCTCGTCAATCCTGAGGAAGACTTTGACCAAGGCAATATTCGCGTCCACGGGATTCGCCCGAGCGACGTCTGGGACGCCCCGGCATTGCCCGAAGTGCTCGAACAGCTCTATCCGACACTGAACGCCGTCGACGTCGTCATAGCCCATAACGCCGCGTTTGACATGGGTGCGCTCCGTAAAGCGATCGCCAAGTACGACTTGTTCACTTTCCCAACGATTGAATACGGCTGTACCGTCAAGTTGTCCCGCAAGCTCTACCCGGGGCTACCGAACCATAAGTTGAACACGATGGCCGAGCATTTGAACGTCCCGTTCATCCACCACGATGCCGCCGAGGACGCCCGCGTCTGCGCCCTGCTCATGCGCGACATGATGATCAAGACCGGGATCACCGACGTGCGCGAGTTGCACCGCTACACGTCGATCAAACTTGGAACGCTCGCGTATTGACGAAAGGCCCGACAGCTGTCGGGCCTTTTAGCGTTTGAAGATCCATCTTTTTTGGACGTAGTAACTCAATACGAACAATACACTGTCGACGGCGACCTTGAGGATGACCTCGCCGTCCCGGAACAGCAGGAACAACACGTAGACGAGACTCGCCGACAGCGCCATCTGCACAGCGACCAGCCCAAAGTATTTCAACATCGAGCGCTTCGCTTTCGATTTGAAGACGACTTTCCGATTGACGTAATAGTTGAATAACGAAGACACGATGCGCGCCAAAATCGTCGCCACGATGACATGGACTGATTCGAACCATGGATTCAATAAGAAGATCAACAACGCGTAGACGCCGATGTCCATTAAGAATGAAGCGACTGATGATAAGGAATAGGCCAAAAACATGCGATAAATGAGAATCGAATCGATGACTGGACGAAAATGTGAGGACGCGTTCTCGTCAACGTATACCGTTTCGATCGGTGTTTGATGGATCGGTACTTGCAATCGTTTCGTGAATGTCAACATGTTCATCTCGAACTCATAGCGGTTGCCCGGAATATCGATCAGTTGCTTGGCATAGCGGAGCGGAATCGCCCGCAGTCCGGTCTGTGTGTCGTTCAGACGGAGACCGCTGCCGAGCAACATGACAAATCTCGTCATTTGATTGCCGAACCGGCTCCGGAACGGAATCGCAGGCGACGAGAAATCACGACAGCCCATGATCAGATGATGCGGCCACTTCACCCCTTCATCGTACAGGTTACGGACGTCCGCCGGCAGATGTTGTCCGTCCGCATCGACGGTGATCACGCCGGTCGTCTCCGGGTACGCATCGACGATGTGGCGGAGCCCGGTCTTTAGCGCTGCGCCTTTACCGGCATTTTGTTCATGCTCGAGCAGAGCGGAGACGTCCGCCTTTACGTCATCGAACACGACGCGGCACGTATCGGCACTGCCGTCGTTCACGACGATGACATGGGCGAACCCTTCGTCCTTCAACTCCCGGACCAGCGTGACGAGCGCCTGATCAGGGTTATAGGCCGGTATTAATACGACATAGTCGTCTAAACGTTCCACGGCATGCATTTGCATCGCCACCCCTCCTTCTTTCCTCCTATACCCCAGTCAGACGAAAGTGATACCGAGACAAGAAAAAAACGTGATGGCTTTGCGCCATCACGTCAAATCGACGAGCTGATGATTCATCCGGTAAAGATGAGATATGAAGAAACGGCGTAGACGAAGACGACGAGAATCGAAGGAAGGGCGTATCTGACTTTCGATGTCACGTCTTTGCGAAGGACGCTGTACATGACCAAGATTGACAGAATCGTGATCCCGATCGCCGTGACCAAGTGTGATGCCGACACATCCGCTAAAATCGACCCGTTCTGATAAAATACGTCCGACATGGCGATGATGAGCATGTTGAAGATGTTGCTCCCTAAGATCGAGCCGAACGCCAAGTTGACGTTACCGAGTTTCAAGGCGACGAATACCGCGACCGCTTCAGGCAGCGACGTCGACGCCGCAATCAAGAAACTACCGACGAAGCTTGAGCCAAGCCCTGTGACGACGGCGATCTGGTCACCCGTGATCGACAGCGCCGTCCCGGCAGCCATGATGACGAGTGCCGCGATAACGAACCCGACGCCGGCTTGTTTCACTGAAATCGTATCCGTGACACTCGCACCGACTTCTTGTTCGACTTCTCGTTCGGCCGTCGGCTCTTGAGGCCGCTTCCCGATATAATAAATCCCAATCGCATACAAGACGGCAATTAATATCGCGTCAATGCCAATTCCTAGTACTGTATAATCAATCCGGACGATGAGCGCGACCATCGTGACGAGCGTCAACATCAATCCGAGACTGGCTGTATATAGATGGTCTCGACTCGCGTCATTGAACAGTCGCTTTTGACGATAAAATAGATCGAACATTGCCAAAATGAAGATGTTGAACAAGTTCGAACCGAGCATGTTCCCGATCGCGATATCCGGGTTATTGATCAAGACGGCGGATACGCTCGTCGTCACTTCCGGAAGTGACGTCGCACCTGCAAGCAAGACCGTCCCGACGAGCATCCCGCTCATCGTTGACTTCTCACTGATGACATCAGCGTACGTCGATAATTTTATGGCAGCATACACTGTAATCGCAGCAGCCAAAATAAAGTAAATAAATACCATGTAGATTTTTCTCCCCTTTTCATGAATTCAAAAAGACCTTTTTATGGACGCCGAAAACGCATCCATAAAAAGGTCTTGCGGACTTGGTAAGAAGCTCGATGGACCGAGTGCATACGCACCGTAATGACGACCCATCGACCACGTTCGTGGTCGCTACTCCCCTTCTCATGTTCATGACGAATATAACACGTTCAAGGTCACTTGACAATCATTTCACTTCAACAACGTGATGACGTCCTCAGACCGGAGCGCAGCCCGGTAAGATAATTCGTTGATTGCTTGCAAGACGGGAATTGACAAGTCTTGTCTAAGACCGCTGTCTTGCAGTTGATCTTTCAGCGTTTCGAGTTCAAGCCTTTCCGCTTCAGAGCCGTGACGATAGCCTTCCCGCATCGACTCGTTCAACTCGTAAGCAGTTTGACAAAGCGTCGACGACTCTTGGAGCCAATCGTCTTCGTGGAACCCATGCCCGATCACATCGAACAGTTTGTTCAACTTCTCGTCACGGTCTTCTTCGACACCGTAGAACAGCAAATTCAACTCAATCTCAAATTCATCGATCAAACTCGTCGTCTGACTGAAAGGCTGAAGTGCGTGGAGCAGCTCATGATAGTACCAAGACTGATCACGAAGCGGTCGCTTGAACCGTCCCCACACCTGCTTACCTTCACGCTCAATGTCGAGTCGGATCGAGCGCAGATTATGTAACTTGTCTGCCGCTAGAAGCGCAACTTCGTCATACTGGAGCGTATGAACTTTCTGAATCGTCATCCGCTTACGTTCTTCCCACGAGTGATGCTTCCCCGGTTCCGAGACGGCTTGGACTAACCGGGCGACTTCTCGTCCGAACTTCTGTTCAATCTCCTCGGCCGTCGTCAGCGTGTCTTCTAGTAAGTCATGGAGCAGTCCCGCCGCTACGACCGGAATCGGCTGCCGGTCTTCGACGAGCAACATCGAGACGGCGACCGGGTGGGTCACATACGGAATGTTCGTCCCTTTGCGAAACTGCCCGTCATGACGGACGGCCGCAAAGCGCAAAGCCTCTTCGATCAGCTGGTGCACGACGTTTCCCCCTTCAAATTTGTCTACTCACTCCTTCCTGTTATACCCATGACTAGGACTTATCACTCACATCCGCATTTAGAATATAGGGTAATCGTCCTACCGGCAGACTTCATCAAGACTCGTAAATCATTTTCTTTGTCATTCCACCATCGACGACGAGGTTATGTCCGTTCACGAAATCGTTCATCGGATCGATCAAGTACGTAACGGCACGGACGATATCTGTCGTCGTACCGACCCGGCCCGACGGATGTTGACGGTGGTCGACGTCTCGCAACGGGTCGTCGGACGTATGGATCCAACCTGGGCTGATCGCGTTCACCGTGACCGGTCGAGCTGCGAGCGAGACGGCCATCGAATTGGTCAACGCGACAATCCCGCCTTTTGACGCTCCGTAAGCTTCCCAGTCCGGCTCGTTTTGGTGCGCACGCGTCGAGGCGAGATTGATGATGCGTCCATACTCCGCCCCTTCATTTAGCGTCAAAAATGCTTTTGAACAAGCAAACGTCCCGACAAGGTTGACATCGATGACGTGTTTAAACGTCTCGACGTCCAACTCTTCGATCGGGGTCTCAAGTGACGACACGCCCCCATTATTGATGAGGATATGTACGACACCGAAGTCTTGTCCAATCTTCTTGAAAGTGTTCGACACGTCCTCTTGGTTGCCTAAATCCATCTGCATGAACGTCACATCGCGAAGCAACGGATCCTCTCCGATGTCGAGTCCGATGACGTGATATGACTCCGCAAAATGATGCGCGAGCGCGTAACCGATCCCTTGACTGACTCCTGTAATGACCATTGTCTGTTTCATCGTCTATCCCTCCTCGAAATCATTTACCCGGAATGTGCTTACTTAAGTCCTGCCGCACGCCAAAGCGTTTGATCGGACGTCGTCACGACCGTCGCTCCGGCCGCGAGTGCTTGCTCAACTTCATCTAGCGACGTAATCAATCCGCCCGCGAACACGGGGATACCCGTCTGTTCTTTGACGAGCCGGATGTATTTAGGGACGAGCCCCGGCAAGACCTCGATATAATCAGGTTGCGTCCGATTGATTAACCGATAACTTTTTTCGAGCGAGCTCGAATCGATCAAAAATAGGCGTTGCACGGTCTTGACTTGTTTTTGTTTCGCCTTTAGGATCACATTCCCTTTCGTCGAGATGATGCCGTACGGTTTATACGACTGACAAATATATTCGGTCGCGAACTCGTCGGCCTTCAATCCTTGGATCAAATCGAGATGGACGAAGACCTGCTTACCGTTCGTCTCAAGCAACCGAAAGACCGCATCGAGACGCGATATGTGGATCTCGAGCAAGACGCCGATGGCGAATTCACTTTCCAGAAAAATTTCTACATCCCGCATATCACGAAGCGCGGGCAAAATCGATTGGTTCTCAAACATTTGGCCGCCACACCCTTTCCATTTTCTTTCATTATTCGGACAAAGGCTTTATGAAATCAAGGTTTATGAATTCAATATAGCGGGAAAACGATTACAACTTGTGTGGAGGGGGACTCATCTTATGGTAAATGAAGTCGAGGTACGGATTGAAACACCGACACCGGAGCAACATCAACAGCTCAGGGTCAAGGCCGGAATGCCAAAGCGTTCAGACAAAGGAACGATAAAAGGACTGGCCAACACGCTATTCGGTGTGTGCCTATATAGAAACGATGAGATGGTCGGCATGGGTCGCGTCGTCGGGGACGGGGGGATGGTATTCCATCTCGCCGATATCGTCGTCGACCCGGATTGCCAAGGCCTTGGGCTCGGGAAGCTGATCATGGAACATTTGATGGACTGGATCTTGAAAGAAGCGGACGAGACTGCCATCATCAGCTTGATTGCCGACATCCCGGCCGACGGGCTGTACAAGCATTTCGGTTTTGACTATTCGCGGCCAGAATCGGTCGGCATGGAGTACCAGTGGAATCAAGACTAGTCGCTGTGGACGGCGACTCGTCACAAAGGGGTGACGTATGGAACTATTGAATATTATCGTTTTACTCGGTTTAGGACTGACCGTCATCTCTGTTCTTAGCCTTATCATCGAGCGACTCTTCTTCCCGAGTATATTGGCATTTATCGCGATCGGGGTCGCCGTCGGCTTCTTCTGGGATGGGAACGAAGTGTTCAAGGTCGCCGGTGAGATTGGGATCATCCTATTATTTTTCTTGCTCGGACTGAAGTTCCCGTTAACAGAGCTCGTCAAGCGGATGAAACAAGTCTGGAAAGCAGGCGTTTTAGACATCGTGCTCGCGTTCGGTGTCACCATCGGCATCGCCTTGCTGTTCGGGCTCGATTTTCCGCAAGCTTTCTTGATCGGGGCCGTCCTTTACGCGACGAGCTCATCGATTTCTGCCAAACTGCTCGAGCGAAATTCGGACAAGCACGAGGACATTAAAGAATTCGTGCTCGCCTTGCTCATCTTTGAAGACATCTTCGCACCACTCATCTTGACCGTCGCTCCGTTCATCATTCAAGACGAACCGATCGCTTTCTCTGACATCGGCAAAGTGTTCGTCGGTTTCCTCGTGTTCGGTGTTTTGTTGTTTGTCGGCTCACGCTTCGTCACGAAACAACCGAAGATTGCGAAGCATATGCTACGTCAGGACGATGCGAGCATCGGCTTGATCGGCTTGATTTTGTTCTTCGCGGGCATCGGCATGATATTCGGGTTATCGGAGATACTCGGAGCGTTCATCGCCGGAATCATGCTGGCCGGCATTCACGACGTCAGACCGTTGAAACGTCTGACCGTACCGGTCCGTGATTTGTTCTTACCGATTTTTTTCATCTCATTCGGAATCTCGATCAACCTCGAGCAAGGAGTGATCATCAACACGCTCTTCTTCGTATTGATCGTCTGGGGCGTGCTGTCGAAGTGGATCGTCGGCCGTGTCGGCGGCAGGCTGTTCGGGTTGACGCGGGTTCAAGCGAACGAGGCCGGTTTCTCGCTCGCACCTCGAGGCGAGTTCTCGATTCTGTTCACCGCCCTCTCGAACGGTGCCATCAACTTGTTCGTCGGATTATACATTTTCGTTTCCGCCATCATTGGCATCGTCTTGTTCCGCTTCTCTGAAAGTTTAGCGGCGAAGACGGAGCAGACGCTCAAAAGAGTCTTGCCCGAGGAAACTGATAGAAAACCTGACCAAACCGATAAAGGAGACTGAAAACTCATGGTTGAAGTTGCATTTGTATGTATTCATAACTCATGCCGTTCTCAAATGGCAGAGACGATCGGACGCGATGTGCTCGGAGATATCGCCCGCGTCCACTCAGCCGGCACGGAAGATTATCCGGAAGTAAAGCCGCTCGCGCTCGAGGCCGTCCGGGAGATCGGTCTTGATCCGTCGGGTCAACACCCGAAACGGCTTGACGATATCCCGGACCGGCTCGACTATTTGATCACGATGGGTTGCGGGGGCGAGTGTCCGTACGTACCGACGACATATCGGGATGACTGGGGGCTCGACGACCCTTCCGGTCAGCCGATCGAAGCGTTCCGGGAGACGCGTTCGCAAATCATCACGAAGATGAAGCAGTTGCGCGAACAGATTTTGAACGACCATCCTGAACTCCAAAAATAACGGGCCCTCTTAGGAGGACCCGTTTTTTAGTCGCCATCAAACCGACGACGCTTTGTTCGACTGTTTCCGTTTCCGTCGCTTCCGCCACACGACAAAAGCGATGATTGCGATGACGAGAAGCGCGTACATCACATATGAATACACGTCGAGATAGCCTAAGATCGATTCCCAGTTCTCCCCGACCCGAATTCCAATATAAATCAGAATCGAATTCCAGATCACCGTTCCGGCCGTGCTCAACAGCAAAAACTTGAAGAACGGCATGTTCGACATACCGGCCGGCAGTGAGATCAAACTCCGAACGACCGGCATGAGCCGACCAAAAAAGACCATCCAGCCGCCATAGCGGTCAAACCAAGCGTCTGCTTTTCGGACGTCTTCGATATCGAGCCTGATCCACTTCCCGTGCCGCTTCGTCCACCGCTCGATTTGTTCGACGTCTAAATATAATCCGATGCCATACAACAGGACCGCTCCTAAAATGGCACCCGCTGTCGCCGCCAAGACGACGACCCAGACGATCAAGTTTGTTTTGACCGCAAAGAACCCACCGAACAGCAAGACGACTTCTGACGGAATCGGCGGAAACACGTTCTCGATAAAGATCATGAACGCGATGCCGAAATAACCGTACTGTTCAATGATACTGATCATCCAATCTCGCATAAATCCATCAACCTCCAATATGACGTATTATACCCGTCAATGAACATCGACAACCGTTCTGACGTGCTAAAATGAATCGACAACGAAAAGGAGATGAAAGCAACATGGAAGAGACGTCACGCTGCCCTTGGTGCGGCACAGACCCGGACTACGTTCGATATCATGACGAGGAGTGGGGCCAACCGGTCCACGATGACAAGAAACATTTCGAATGTTTGACGCTCGAGAGCGCGCAGGCAGGACTCAGCTGGATCACCATCTTACGAAAGCGTGAGAACTATCGACGCGCGTATGCCGATTTCGATGTCACGCGCGTCGCAGACTATACCGATGTCGACATCGAGCGGCTGCTGTCAAACGATGGAATCGTCCGCAATCGCCGCAAGATTGAAGCATCGATCAACAACGCCAAACGGTTTCTCGAGATTCAGCACGAGTTCGGTACATTCGATGCGTACATCTGGTCGTTCGTCGACGGAAGCGTCATCAATAACGATTGGACGTCGGTCGAAGAGGTTCCGGCGACGACGGAGCTATCGCATCGCTTGAGCACAGACTTGAAACGACGTGGCTTTAAATTTCTCGGTCCGACGACCGTTTACGCCCACCTGCAAGCGACCGGTCTCGTCAACGACCATCTGATCAACTGCCCCGCCAAATGATTTTTTGTTATTTTAGTCAATGATGAAAAATAAACGTGCAGCCGATTCAATTTTGTGACAAAATCTTGTCAAGGTATAAGATATAGATTTTGAGAACGTTTTCACAACTGAATGAGGGGGCTGTTACATGAACGGAATTTTAGTTTCCATCACGATTTACATGGTGCTCATGGTCGTACTTGGCGTCGTCGCCTATCGCCGGACAGAGAGCATCGGCGACTATATGCTCGGAGGAAGAGGGCTCGGTCCCGGCGTCGCCGCCTTGTCGGCCGGGGCATCTGACATGAGCGGTTGGCTACTCATGGGCTTGCCGGGCGCCATGTTCGCGACCGGCCTCTCGAGTGGGTGGATCGTCATCGGGTTGACGATCGGCGCCTACTTGAACTGGCTCCTCGTCGCCCCGCGTTTACGCACGTATTCATATTTGTCGGAGGATGCGATCACGATCCCAGACTTTTTCGAGAAGCGGTTCAAAGATTCTCGGGGCACGCTGCGGACGTTCTCAGCCGCCGTCACCTTGATTTTCTTCACACTATACGCGACGAGCGGCTTCGTGGCCGGGGGCCGGTTGTTCAACGCCGTCTTCGGCATCGAATTTGTGACGGGCGTCTTGATTTTAGCGTCGATCATCATCCTGTATACGTTCATCGGCGGGTTCCTCGCTGTCAGTTGGACGGACTTCGTCCAAGGACTGATCATGTTGTTCGCGCTCATTTTCGTTCCGGCGATCGCGATCACGGCGACTGATGGCGTCTCGAACGCGCTCCAAACAATCGATGATATCGATTCGGCGCTGCTCGATCCATGGACGGGCCAATCGTTCATCGGAATCGTGTCTCTATTCGCCTGGGGGCTCGGTTACTTCGGACAACCGCATATCATCGTCCGCTTTATGGCCATCGAAAAATTACAAGATATTAAGACCGCCCGCCGGATCGGCATCTCGTGGATGCTCTTCACCGTCGTCGGGGCGATGGCGACCGGATTGATCGGTCTCGCCTACTACACACAGCAAGGACTTGAGATCGACAATCCAGAAAATATTTTCATAAATCTATCGGACCTATTATTCGTCGACTTGATCACGGGCGTGTTACTCGCGGCACTACTTGCCGCGATCATGTCGACCATCTCGTCGCAGTTGCTCGTCTCGTCTAGTGCGGCGACGACCGATTTTTACCAAAAGTTTTTCCGCAAACAGGCAGGTGACCGTGAACTCGTCATGGTCGGCCGGATCACCGTCATTCTCGTCTCGGTCGTCTCGATTTGGCTCGCCTTCGGTGCCGATGATACGATCTTGAACCTCGTCGGCTACGCTTGGGCCGGTTTTGGTTCCTCGTTCGGCCCGCTCATCTTGTTCAGCTTGTTTTGGAAGCGGACGACGCGCCAAGGCGCACTCGCGGGCATGTTGACGGGTGCATTTATCGTCATCGTCTGGAAGAACTTCGCCAGCGACTGGTTCGGGACCGTCGGTGAACTGTATGAGATGATTCCAGCGTTCTTCTTGTCGGCGCTTGCCATCTATGTCGTCAGTTTGATGACACCGCCACCAAGCACGACAATCACGAACGAGTTTGAACAGATGGAGCACATATTGAAAAAAGAAGGCATTTGAACCGCACAAAGTACCGGGATCCACTACCCCGGTACTTTTTTGTCTGTCGTGTCAAAAGGAGATTTAGCGCTTTTGCCGAACTTCTCTATATACACGTTCGATTTCAAATGAAAGGAAGTGACCACTCACTTGAAACGAGTGATCTTGCTAAAACAACCTGCCCTGCTTTTGTCCCTCCTTTTCCTGTTCGGCTGCACCTCAGCCGATGTCGAAACAACGCAACCCGAGCAAGCTGAGAATCCGCCGGTCGAGACCGAACAACCGGTTGATACCGTGCCCGAAGAACCGGAACCGGTCGTGACGACGACGTCCATTTACGCGATCGGCGATGTTTTGTTGCACGACTCCGTCTATGACGCCGCTAAGAGCGGTGACGGCTATGACTTCACCCCCGCGTTTGAAAAAGTTGCGTCCGCGATGTCCGAGGCCGACATTACCGTTGCCAACCAAGAGAGCATGATCGGCGGCAGTGACATCGGATTGTCGAGTTACCCTGCCTTCAATAGCCCCTACGAGATCGGTGATGCGTTGCAAGAAGCAGGCATCGACCTCGTGACGACAGCGAACAATCACACGCTCGACCGCGGCGTGAAAGCAATTGAGAATTCCATCGCCTACTGGAACTCGATCGATATGCCGTATACCGGTTCGTTCTTATCCGAAGCAGATAAAGCCAACGTCCGGACGCTGACCGCGAACGACATCTCGTTCGCGTTCCTCGCCTATACGTATGGGACGAATGGTGTCGTGCCAAAGCAGCCGTATCACGTCAATTACATTGACGTCGAAGCGATGAAACGAGATATCGAGGCGGCCGAACAAACCGCCGAGCTGACCGTCGTCGCTCTCCACTTCGGGAATGAGTACGAGCCGCTCCCGAATGAATCGCAACAAACACTCGTCCAACAACTGTCCGACTTCGGGGTCGACATCATCATCGGCCATCATCCGCACGTCCTGCAGCCGACGGCCTGGGTCGACGGCGCTGCAGGCAATCGAACGTTCGTCGCCTACTCACTCGGAAACTTCTTGTCTGGCCAGCAAGGCGATGAGCGGAATACGGGCGGCATCGTCGGTATCGACATCGTCAAGACGACCATCGACGGCGAATCGACGTTTGAGCTCACGAACCCGATGTTCTATCCGACGTTCACACGGCAATCGAGCGCGGGCCATTTCGAGGTCGTCCCTCTCCAGTCCGCCAAACCTGAGCTATTCAACGAGACGAGCGAGCATATGAAACAATGGATGCCAGAACTCGAGATCATTCAGTGACGAACCACTTTTCATAAGTGGTTCTTTTTTTTTAGAAAACCATTGCTTTCCGTCCCAGCATCCTTTAATGTAAGTTGTATATTTATAAAAACAGATGAATAATTATGTATAAGGGGTGCAATGAAATGAAACAAAAACTCGTATTAGCTTATTCAGGTGGATTAGATACTTCGGTCGCCATCAAATGGTTGAACGAACAAGGGTATGACGTCATCGCTTGTTGTTTGAATGTCGGAGAAGGTAAAAATTTGGAGCATATCCAACAGAAAGCGCTCAAGGTCGGCGCCGTCAAATCAGTCGTCATCGACGCCGTTGATGAGTTCGTCAATGACTTCGCCCGTTATTCGATGCAGGCTCACACGATGTACGAAGGTGTCTATCCGCTCGTTTCCGCCTTATCACGGCCGCTCATCTCGAAAAAGCTAGTCGAGGTCGCACAAGCTGAAGGAGCAGTCGCTGTCGCTCACGGCTGTACCGGCAAAGGCAACGATCAAGTCCGGTTCGAAGTATCGATCCACGCGCTCGACCCGTCGCTCGAAATCATCGCACCGGTCCGGGAATGGAAATGGTCGCGGGAAGAAGAAATCGCCTACGCCGCCAAACACGATATCCCGATTCCGATTGTTCAAGCAGAACCGTTCTCGATCGACCAAAATATTTGGGGGCGTGCCGTCGAGTGTGGCATCCTCGAAGACCCGTGGGCCGCTCCACCAGCAAGCGCCTATGAATTGACGGCTCCGCTCGAGGATACGCCGCATGAACCGACGTACGTCGAGATCGAATTCAAACAAGGCGTCCCGGTCGCCCTCGATGGGAAACCAGCGACGTTCACGTCGATCCTTGAACAATTGAACATCGCCGCCGGCGCCCACGGGATCGGCAAGATCGATCATATCGAGAACCGGGTCGTCGGTATCAAGTCGCGTGAAGTGTATGAGGCACCCGGGGCAATGACGTTGATCACGGCACACCACGCCCTCGAGGCGTTGACGCTCGTTCGTGAAGTCGCCCATTTCAAGCCGATCGTCGAACAGAAATTGACCGAGACGATCTATAACGGCCTCTGGTATTCACCGCTCACGAAAGCACTCCTCGCCTTCATCGATGAGACACAACAGACGGTGACCGGAACGGTGCGGATGAAACTGTTCAAAGGTCAAGCCATCGTCGACGGGCGGAAGTCGCCGATCTCGCTCTATGATGAACAACTTGCCACGTACACGTCAGCCGATACGTTCGACCAACAGGCTGCTGTCGGCTTCATCAAACTTTGGGGCCTACCGACAAAAGTCCAGGCCGAAGTATTGGCCGAGAAAGGATTGATGCCCCATGAGTAAACTATGGGGGGGACGGTTCGAGCAGACAGCGAGCGAATGGGTCGACGAATTCGGTGCCTCGATCCATTTCGACGCCCAGCTCGTGCTAGAAGATATCGAAGGGAGCATCGCCCATGTGACGATGCTCGGGGACCAGCACATTTTAACCGCTGACGAGTCCGAACAGATCATCGGCGGTCTGAACACCCTCGCTGAGAAAGCACAAGCCGGCGAGCTGTCGTTCAGCGTGTTCCATGAAGACATCCACATGAACCTTGAGTCGTTACTTCGCGAGGAAATCGGTCCGGTCGCCGGGAAGATGCATACGGCGCGCAGTCGAAACGACCAAGTCGCGACCGACATGCACCTGTATTTGAAGCGTCGCGTCGGTGAGACGATCGAAGGCATTGAAGCACTACAGACGGCGCTCTATACGCATGCGGCAAACAACGTCGAGACGATCATGCCGGGCTACACGCACTTACAACGGGCACAACCGGTCTCGCTCGCCCACCATTTGCTCGCTTATTTTTGGATGCTCGACCGTGACAAGGAACGCTTCAATGACAGTTTGAAACGGATCGATATGAGTCCGCTCGGTGCCGGTGCGCTCGCCGGGACGACGTTCCCGATCGACCGTCATCGGTCGGCCGAGCTGCTCGGCTTCAGTCGAGTCTATCCGAACAGCCTCGACGCGGTCAGCGACCGTGATTTCATCTTAGAATATTTATCAAACGCATCACTCCTGATGATGCACTTGTCACGGTTTTGCGAGGAACTTATTTTGTGGAGCAGCGAAGAATTTAAATTCATCACGATTTCAGACGTGTTCTCGACCGGTTCGAGCATGATGCCGCAAAAGAAAAACCCGGACATGGCCGAGCTCGTCCGCGGCAAATCGGGTCGTGTCATCGGTAACCTGATGGGTCTACTCACGATCATGAAAGGTCTACCGCTCGCTTACAACAAGGACTTGCAAGAAGATAAAGAAGGTATGTTCGACACGGTCAAGACACTTCAAGGTAGTTTGAGCATCATGACCGGCATGATTCAAGACATGACGTTCCACGCTGACACGATGAAACAAGCGACCGAGCGCGATTTTTCGAACGCGACCGAGCTCGCCGACTACTTGACCGCGAAAGGACTGCCGTTCCGCGAGGCCCACGAAGTGACGGGTACGCTCGTCCGCTACTGTATCGAGCAGCGCCTCTACTTGTCAGAGCTTCCTTTAGAGACGTATCAAACTCACTCCACTTTGATCGGGACTGACGTCTACGAGGCACTCTCACCGGTCACGGCCGTCAAACGCCGGAATAGCTACGGCGGGACCGGCTTCGATGCGGTACGGACGCAACTTACGGAAGCGGCCACAAAACTTCATCAACCAACGAGTTGACACGAAAGCACCTGGCCAATCATGACCAGGTGCTCATTTTATGCTTGCCAACATAAATCACTAGATGTTAACCTGTATATAGTCAACGTTAACAGAAAAGAGGTTTACATATGAAAATTCATGATTTGACACAAGTGGCCATCGGTGCCGCATTGCTAGCTAGTATCGGTTCTGTCGCCATCCCGATCGGACCCGTCCCGATCACGCTGCAAATGCTCGGCATCATGACGATTGGCGCCATTCTAGGTGCCAAAAAAGGCGGACTCGCTGTCGTCGTCTATCTACTTCTCGGAATGATCGGTCTCCCGGTCCTCAGCGGTTCCGGCGGCTTGGCCCCGTTCGTCGGCCCTACGGTCGGTTATTTGATCGCGTTCCCGATCGCCGCTTACTTGATCGGATGGTTGTCAGAACGATATCGCTCTTTCCCCGCCCTCGTTGCCTACAACCTGTTGATCGGTCTCGGTTTCGTCTATCTCATCGGCAGCCTCGGCCTCCAAGCCGTATTCGGTCTATCGTTTATCGATGCGCTTAAAGTGAACATCCCGTTCATCTTCGGCGACGTCATTAAAGCGGTGCTCGCCGCAGCCATCGCCGTCAAAGTCTCGGCAAATTCGCAAGTCCGACGTTTACTTGCTTCGTGAGCGTTCAAACGTTTCGCCTTCTTCCTTATGTGGAACTTATATAGTATGGAAGGGGGGTGTCCTTATGAGCGATTCAACGTTTAAAAAACGCTTAATGAAAGCGACCCATCTCCATCGCTCCACAAAAGGACCAAAGCGCGGCAAAGATGAATCGCGTGATGAAACACGTGACACAGAGGCGTTCGAACGACGACTCCGTGAAGCGAAGAGCAAAGTCGGCGAAATCCAAGAAAACATTGATCATATTTCTAGACGTTAAAACCCCGTCCACGGACGGGGTTTTATTGTCATTTCTTTCGTCGCGGCCGGATGAACAGTGCGACGATGAACGAAAGCGCCAGGACGACGAGCAGTCCGAGCGAGATGTCATTGAAGCCGAGCAGGTTAAGGCCGACGCTGATGGCGACGGCGACGTAAAATCCGCCGAGCGCTTTTTTGACGAGCTGCGAACTGAACCGTTGTAACTGCTTCGCCCCGATCGGCGAACCGATCATCGCACCGGCAATAAGCACCAAACCGTGCCAATAGTTCGTATCAGCACCGGCGACCGCGTAATTGATCACGCCCGAGACGACGATGAGGAACGCCGCGGCGATACTCGTCCCGACAGCCCGTTTCATCTCGGTGTTGAGCAGCTTGACTTGGAGCGGGGTCAACACGAACCCGCCGCTGACGCCCATGAGTGACGAGATGAATCCGCCGAACAGACCGATAAAACCGAGTCGTGGCACCGATTCCGATCCGATACTTCCCTCCTCGTGTTGCTTCGAACGGAAAAACGAGACAGCGAAGTACGTGAGTAGCGCGATGTAGGCGAGCGAGATGACGAGGTTGGCCCCGTCGAGCGTCTCTAAGTAAAAGACGAGCGGCGTCGCCACCCACGTCCCGACGACCCCGAACGCCCCGATCAAGAGGGCGTGTTTTGGATTGACATTCTTCAGTTTGAGATGTGAAATCGTCCCGGCCGTCGTCGACCCGAGCGTGAGCATCAAGCTGAGCGCGATGGCCGCACTCGCTTCATATCCGAAGACGAGTAGGAGCGGCGTGAGTAAGATCCCGCCCCCGATTCCGAAGAATCCGCTCAAAATCCCGATGAGCGTTCCGAGCAGTAAAAATGATAGTAACGCAGTGACATCCATATAGAACCCTTCTTTCATTCATTCTCGTTAGCAATCATATCAAAAAGGAGCGCAAGATGCGCCCCCACTCATAACGACCGCTCTAAAAAGTCGAACAGTTTTTGACGGTACTCCGTCTGGAATGATTCGTGTGACGCTACGTGCCCGTCATTGTCGGTCACCCAGAGCTCGATCCCGTCATTTTTCTCCGCCAACTGCTCACTTTCAGATACTGGGATGGCGTCGTCGCCTTTCCCGTGAATGAGCAGGATCGGTGCCTCGATTTGAGCGACATCGTCAATCGGCTTCACGATGTCCGCGTCAAGGCCAGTGAACCACGGCGTCACGGTCATGATGACCGGTGTGAACGGGAAGTTCGGCAAATCGCTCCATATCGGCAGATTCGTCTCGAGATAACCGCGAAGATCGCTGAACGGGCTGTCCGCGATGACAGCCGCGACGTCGGTCTCGTCAGCCGTCGCCAAGGCCGTCGCCGCACCCATCGACACGCCGTATAGAACGATCGGTCCATCCGTCCGCTCACGCGCAAAGTCGATGGCCGCCATCAGGTCCGTCTGTTCTCTCGCCCCGACCGTCACGCGGTCTCCTTCCGAGATGCCCGATCCCCGAAAATCGAACGTCAAAAATTGATAGCCTTGTTCATGGAACTCAGGGATGAGTTCTTTCAGCGGCAAGTCGGACTGCTCGCGGTTTTTCCCATAACCGTGGGCGAAGACGATCGTCGCCCGTGGCGTCGGATGAGGGATCCACCAACCGTACAGGTCGCTGTCGTCATCTGCCTGGATCGTCACGTTCTCATATTTGATGCCGAGCGCCTTTGGCGTGAACGTCAACGTCTCCCGCACCGGCGACGTCAATTGGTCGCCGATATGGGCCGAGATGCCGACGACGGCCAACATGGCGACGATCACCACGACACTTACCGCAATTCCTATATATTTTCCCCATCGACTCATCGCCCGACTCTCCTTCATCTTCAAAATATTGCTCGATCGTTTCATCGGAGCCAGCTCCGTAACGCGATCAAGGCGTGTTGCACCGGCTCCCATGTCGACGCCGGGATCAAGTAACACGTTGCTTCATTGATCACGAACGTCTTGACGTCCGCCCGCTTGACGATGTTCTCCCCGATGGCACCGAACGGGTCGCTGTTGACGTCCGTATGTTCGAACGTCTTCCACACCCGCTCGCCATTCTCGTATAAAGCGCAACCGAACTGCTTCACCGGTCCGTCGATCCCATATTCGGCATAGTGCCATAACGTCGTCGCGTCGAGCGGCGACCCGAGATGGAGGATACGAGCGTCTCGTTCGACCATTTTTTCGATCGGTGACCCTGGTCCGAATCCGATATCGGTCGTGTGATTCGCGACTATTTGCTCGGCGTCACGACCCCAGGCCGCGACCGACCACATCGGATGCTCGCTCCGGTGTACGCCCGGATACGTCCGGAACAGCTCGGGGACGCGGCCCATGCCGCGTGTCGCCGTTTTCCGTTGATCAAAAGCAGGCATCTCGGCTCGGATCTCGTCCCACCACTCGCTCGGGACGGGCGGCGCTTCCCATTCGGCCGGGTCGGAGTTATCCCCGCTTTGAGTCGCCATCATGATGAGCCCGCTCGGCCCGACGACGTCTTGTAACGCTTCAATCACCGCCTCCGGTCCGCCGCAAACCCACCCGAGCTTGGATAACGAGCTGTGGACGAATAATGATTCCCCCGACTTGATGCCGCTCTCGCGTAACAGGGCGACCAAACTTGATCTTGTTTCCATATGTTTCATCGGTTTCACTCCACAACGAGCTGGATCGTCGACCCGCTTCTTGATTTTTTCACTTCGATCCGCGCATCAACGCGGTCTTTCAACTCTTGGACGTGGCTGATGACACCGACGAGCCGTCCGCTCGACTGCAGCGACATCAACAGTTCGATCGCCTGGTCGAGCGATTCGGCGTCGAGCGTCCCGAAGCCTTCGTCGATGAGCATCGTCTCGAGACTGACACCGCCGCTCAGTTGCTGGACGACCTCGGCCAATCCGAGCGCGAGGGCGAGCGAGGCTTTGAACCCTTCCCCGCCCGACAAGTTTTGGACACGTCGGGATTGTCCCGTATAGGCGTCAAAGACCAATAGTTCGAGTCCAGATTTTGCGTTTCCTTTCGCCGTCTCGACTTTTCGCTCGAGTTGGAACTGCCCACTCGTCATCAGATCAAGATGAATGTTGGCCGCATGTAAAATCTGATCGAAGAACGCGGTCTGTACATACGTCTCGAACGTCAGTTTCTGCGGGTTCAAACCACGACCCGTGTCGGCGATCAGTTTGACCGTCTCGAGATTGCGTTGCTCGTCTGCGGTCTGGTCTCGAAGCCGGTCCCATTCCGAGATGACATGGCGATGGCGCTTCAATTGGCTGTCCGCTGTGACAAGTTGTTCCGCCAATGCGTCGAGACTTGCCTGCGCTGTCGTCAATCGGTCGTTTAACAGAACGAGATCCGGTTTGACCGCATCACCGATCTTGTCGGTCAATGCGTTGAAGCCGTGTTCGAGGCGGATCCCGTCTGCCTGTTCTTCCGCGAGTTGTTCTTGCAGCGACGACAACGTGTCGATCTGTTCGACGTTTGTCAAAAAGACGTCACGGCTCAATTCGTTTTTCGCTAGCGACTCCTCGAGCTCGGTCTCCGTCTGGTCAAAACGTTTCTGCTCGAGGTCGAGCCGTTCATTCAGAAGCCGCAAACGTTCTGTTTCGGTCCACTTCAAGCGTGTCACGTCCTCGAGTTCGCGTTCATACTGCGCGATAACTTGCTGCAGCCGGTCGAGCCGCGTCGATTGCGCGTCACGTTCGGCTTGCAGTTGTTGCAGCGAGGCCGCGTCCGGTTGCCGCATCGCCTGCAGCCGTTCCTGGACGGCTTGCAACCGCTCGAGCAATTGCTGCCGTCGCTCCGTCAGTTCGCGTTTCTCTTTCTCTAATCGTTTTAGATCTGTCATGACCGTGCGGTACGTGCGTTCCGCTTGAGCACGCGCCCGCTCTTCATCTCGAAGCGAACGGATGAGTCGCTCTTGCAGAACGGTCGCCTCCTGGGCCGACCCGGACAAGTCGAGTGCCTGTCTTGACGATTCGAGTTCGCCCCGGACTTCTTCAGCCTGTTGCTTCAACGCCCGGTAGTCCGCTCTCGCCTCGTGCAAGGCCGCCTCATATTGTTTCAGCATCTCCGTCGCGGCGACGAGCTCGCCTTGGTCATTCGTCACCTCGTGCGACGCGACCGTCCCATGGGTCCGCGATCCACATACGGGACAAGGCTCGCCATCAACGAGCGTCGCACTGAGCTTCTGTGCCCATAACGCCTGCTCTTCATGCATGAACTGCTCAACGATATCCGACTGGGCCTTGTGACGCCGTTGCGCTTCCTTACCGTTGCGCTCACACGATGCGAGCCGCTCCGTTACAGCTTGAAATCTTGCTTCGAGTTGCGCGTGTGCCGTGAGCCGGTCATACTTCCGTTCAGCTTCGACGAGACGGTTCGGTGTCGTTTCCTGTGCGAGCTCTGCTGACAACATCTCTTCTTGTCGTCTCAGCTCGGTTAAACGAGAATCGTTCTTGAAGACGGCGAGTTGGTCGGTCAAGCGTTTCAATTCATCTCGCTCTGTCACGGCGGTCTGCCATTCGTCCACGAACGGAAGCATGTCATCGATGGCTTTCAGACGGGCGGTGATCGTCTCGACTTCTTGCTTCGAAGACGCGATGCGCTCCGTCTTGGCGTGGAGCTCGTCTAGTTTGCTCGCGTATTGTGTCAACCGTGTTTGAACACCGTCGATGTCATGATTTAGCCGTTCGATATCTTGTCGATTCGCCAAGTAGCGATCGTATAACGGTCGGACACGGCTTGATGCCTCCAACCGTTCAATCAATCGGCGGCGCTCCACCCGGTCGGCTTCACCCGATTTGTAGCGTTCAAGGGCGCGGGCCTGCTCGTCACGCTCGACGAACAACCGGACGAGCGCGTTCGCCTGTTCGAGTTCGCTCCGGATCGCATCGACCCGTTTCGATTGTACGTCCCGTTCGCCTCGTAACGACTCGGTCGCGGTCAACAGGCGCTCTTCTCTAGACTCGAGCCAGTCCTGAATCTCCGGCAAGTTACGCTCGGCGACGGTTTCGATGTCATCGTCTTCAAGTTCGAGCAGCTTCAAGCGTGTCGTCTCAGTCGCCCACTCGACTTGTTTCCGATACTTGCCATACCGCTCGACCCAATTCTCTTGAAACGCTCGATACGCCTCGGTCTTAAAGATCGACTGAAGGATCTGTTGTTTCTTCATCGAGTCCGAGTCGAGTAGTTGGCGGAACTGGTTTTGCGGGAGCAACAGGATTTGGCTGAACTGCTCATAATCAAGTTGCAGCAACGATTCGATCTGCTGCTCGACGTCCCCGACTTTCGTCGCCAGCGGTTTCCAGCTGTCCGCCCATTCATAGAGGACGGCCTCATGAGGGATCGGTGTCTTATTTTTCGGGTGCGGTTGTTGGGGCTGGCGGACGATCCGGTACCGCTCCTCGCGAATCGTGAACGAGAAATCGATCTCCGTCTTTCGTTCCGGCTCGGCGTATTGGCTTCTAAAATCACTGGCGTTCCGGAGGGCACCGCTCGCCCGTCCATACAAGGCGAACGTCATCGCATCAAAAATCGTCGTCTTGCCGGCGCCGGTTCGTCCACTGATGACGAACATCGAGCGCCCTTCAAGCTGTGTGAAGTCGATCTGTTCCGTCTCGGCGTAAGGACCGAATGCGGTGATCGTCAATCGTTCAGGTCTCATATCGGTCCATCTCCTTCCACGAATCGTCGTACCGTCTCATCGGCGTCTCGGCCATGGACAGCTTTATAGAACTCCATATAGACGTCCTCGATCGACCGCCGTTCGAGCGTCTCACGCTCGAAGCGGGACGTCTCGTCTTGGCGGCGCAACAGCTCGAGCTCGAGATGTAAAATGTTCGGATAGACGGTCCGCAGTTTCGCCATCGGGTCGAATAACGCAGACTCGTCGGTCAAGACGATTTTCAAGTAATCATCCGTTTTCTCGTCTTGATAGAACACCGGGTCGAGCAGTTCATTCAACGTGCCCGTCAAGATGCGCAAGTCGCGTCTTGCTTGAAGCGGACGACGGCGGCGCGTCCATCCTCCGTCCCATTCAATGACATCGACCGATTTCACATGGTTCGCCTCAGAGAATGAATATTTCATGAGCGAACCGCTATAGGCGATCTTATCATCGCGGAGCGCGTCGCGGTTATGGAGATGGCCGAGCGCCGTATAACCGAACGGTTCGTACAGTCCTTTGGCGACTTGTCCGGCCGTGCCGACCGACAGTTGCCGCTCAGAGTCGGTCTCGAGACCCCCGGCGACGAAGCTGTGGCCGATCCCGACCGCTCGGGCATCGATGGAACCGAACGATTCGACGACGGCCGTGAGCGCGTCGTGATGGGTCCGGATCGTCTCGTCTTGCAGCGTGTAGCGGATCCGGGCCGGTTCTAAAAACGGCATCAAGTAAAACGGGATGCCAGCGACGATGATCGGTCCCGCACCCGGCTCATACTTCCCGACGATATGGAGCCCGACTTTCGTCAACAGCTTCGAACTATATTGTAGCCGTTCGGCCGAATCATGGTTGCCGGCGATCGCGAGCACGGGAATGTTCCGTTCGAGCACGAGCGCTTTCCACATCTCATCGAGTAAATCGACTGCTTCAACCGGGGGAACGGACCGGTCGTACAAGTCGCCTGCGACGACAATCGCGTCCGGTTGTTCCTCGTCGACAATTTGTAACAAGGATTCAAATAAAATGATGCGTTGATCTTCTGTCATGTGGCGGCCGTGGACGATTTTTCCTAAATGCCAATCGGCCGTATGTATCCATTTCATTCGTTCTCACCTCTCTTTCCATTCTAGCATTTTTCATCGCAACGGTTCGACGTCTTGACACTTGTTTTCGAAACAGCGACAGTTAATAGGAAAGGGGGACGTTCGATGGAGTCCACAACTACTTGGCAAGCTTTCCTTCGCTTGTTCCGAGTCGCCAAACCGCCGAAACAATTGTTTATCGGTGCCGTATTGATTTCTTTAGTCCAAGCGATGGCAGCCCTCGCCATCCCGCTCATTTTGCAACGAGTCGTCGACAATTGGAGCGAGGCCGTGCTCGACGCCCGGCTCGTCGCCATTTTTGTCGTCGCTTTTCTCGTCCAAGTCGTCTCGAGCGCCATTTCCATCTATTGGCTACATATCGTCGGACAACGAGTCGTCGCCAATCTCCGGACGACGTTATGGGAGCACCTCGTCGCGTTACCGATCCCGTTCTATGACGGTGTCAAATCGGGGGACCTCGTCTCCCGCCTGAACAACGATACGACGACGCTGCAACAGCTGTTGTCGGAACAGAGCGTTCGGCTGCTCACTTCGTTCGTATCGGTCATCGGGGCCGTCGGTATCTTGTTCACGCTCGACTGGCAGATGACGCTCGTCATCTTGTTCTCGGTCCCGACGACGCTCGTGATCGTCATCCCACTCGGCCGCAAACTTAGAACGATTGCCAAGAAGACGCAACACGAGCTCGGCGGGTTGTCTGGATTTTTCGCCGAGCTGCTCGGTGAGATCCGGCTCGTCAAATCACAGGCGACCGAACGTGAGGAAGTCGCCGAAGGGAGCCGGCGGATTGAACGTTTGTTCGATTACGGTGTGAAAGAAGGACGGATTCAAGCGATCTTGATCCCGCTCTTGAACGTCACACTGACGGCGATGCTGATCGCCATCCTCGGTTTCGGGGCGTACCGTGTCTCGACCGGGGCGTTATCGACCGGGGCGCTGCTCGCTTTCATGCTCTACTTGTTCCAAATCATCACCCCGCTCATTACGATGACAGAATTTATCACGCGCCTGCAAAAGGCTCGCGGCGCGACCGAGCGCATCTCTGAACTGCTCGCGGTCGAACCGGAACGTTACGCCGCTGCCACGGAACACATCCAACAGTCGACACTGACGTTCGAGGACGTCACGTTCCGCTATGATGAGCAACCGGTCATCGACACCATCTCGATGACCGTTCCGTTCGGGGCGACGACCGCGATCGTCGGACGGAGCGGCGCCGGCAAGACGACGCTGTTCGCGCTCGTCGAACAGTTTTACGTCCCATCGTCGGGGCGCATCCTTTATGGCGACCGCGACATCGATTCGTACGGCCGCGACAACTGGCGGCAAGTCATCGGTTATGTCGCCCAAGACTCACCCGTCCTCTCGGGAACGGTCCGACAAAACATCTTGTACGGCCTGAAGCGTGACGCGACCGATACTGAAATTCAAAACGCCTGTGAAATGGCGAACGCTTGGTCGTTCATCGATACGATGCCGAACGGGCTCGAAACCGAAATCGGCGAACGCGGTGTCCGCTTATCAGGTGGACAACGGCAACGGCTCGCCATCGCCCGGGCGCTGCTCCGAGATCCGCAAATCTTATTGCTCGACGAAGCGACGTCGAGCCTTGATTCAGAGTCCGAGCGTGTCGTCCAAGAAGCGCTCGACCGGCTCATGAGAGGACGGACGACGCTCGTCATCGCCCACCGCCTCTCGACCGTCCAACACGCGGATCAAATCATCGTCCTTGAGAACGGAGGAATCAGCGGACTCGGTACGCACAAGACGCTGCTTCAAGACAACGAATTATATGAACGGCTCGTTAAACAGCAACTACTAGGAGGAAATCAACCATGAAGACAATCGGATTTATCGGACTCGGCGTCATGGGTCAATCGATGGTCAGAAACTTAATGAAGGCAGGCTATACCGTCCAAGCGTACACGCGGACGAAAGACAAGGCCGCCGACCTGCTCGCAGAAGGCGTGGCGTGGTGTGACTCCATCGAAGCGGTGTGTCAAAACGCCGATGCGGTCATCACAATCGTCGGCTATCCGTCAGACGTCGAAAGCATCTATTTCGGTAAAGGGATGATTCTCGACTCCGCCGAACCAGGCACACTCGTCATCGACATGACGACATCGTCACCGAAGCTCGCCGAACGAATCGCTGAAGCCGCAATCGACCGCAGCCTGCTCCCGCTCGACGCCCCGGTCACGGGCGGCGATGTCGGCGCCAAGAACGGGACGCTATCGATTCTCGTCGGCGGTGGCGAATTCGCGTTCACGAAAGCAATGCCGCTGTTTGAAGCGATGGGGCAAGCGATCGAACGGATGGGATACGCCGGGAGCGGGCAGTACGCCAAACTCGCCAACCAGATCGCGATCGCCGGCATCATGATGGGCAACGCCGAACTGCTCGCCTTCACGAAGCGTGCCGGGCTCGACCCCGATCAATTGCGCCAGACGATCCGTGGCGGCGCGGCCGGCAGTTGGACGCTCGAGAACCTGGTACCTCGCATGATCGTCGAAGATTATTCGCCAGGCTTCTTCATCAAACACTTCATCAAGGACATGGCGCTCGCCCTCGAGAGCGCGAAAGAGTTAGGTGTCAAACTGCCGAGCCTCGAGCTCGCATACCGACTCTATTCGATTTTAGAAGAGAACGGATACGGTGAGAACGGGACGCAGGCGCTCATCGAATACTATATGAATCAAGACGTTTGAATCGACGCTGTTGTGGAATTAGTAGTACAGAAGGGAGCGATCATGATGCCTTGGAATATGAAAGATTATCCGGAATCACTGAAAAACTTCGACCCGCTCGTCAAAAAGAAAGCGATCGATATCGCCAATGCCCTCATAGCTCAAGGGTATTCCGATCAAAAAGCGATACCGATCGCGACAGAACAGGCTAAAAAGTGGCATGAACATGCGACGAATGAAGAGAGACAAGACTTTAAGGACGCGCCCGATCCACAGAAGTCGGATCGGCACGGATCATAAAAAAACCACGGTCGGCTGAGATTCAGCCGGCCGTGGTTTCGTTTGCTTGTTTTTCTGCTTTGATTTCGAGGTAGAGCCCGCCGAGCGCCGTATGAAGATACGGCTGGACGAAGATATAGGCGATCCCGCCTGTCATGAGGACAAGCACGTACCAACCGATAAAGCTTGCATACAGCCTGAGCATGATCTGTTTTTTCCCGCGCATGAGGCGTCGGCTCTCACGCATCGCCGTGAACGCCGTCAGTTCGGGCTGATCGCGCAGGATGAACGGGACCATTCGATACGTCAAGTAAAACCAAACACCCGGGACGATCAAGAAGAGCATGAGCACGTTCAGTCCAAGATAGAATACGGCGTAATACGTGACGGCACGGACGTAGTCTTTAACGGACCCGAACGACTCGAGCAAAAGACCGAATCTTGGTTTTTCCGCTTTGGCGATGTCGAGGAAGATCCAGTTTCGTCCCATCTCGAGCGGGGCGAGCAAGACGGTCGCACCGTACAAGAGACCGATCGAGACGAGCATGACGGACGGGTCCGTCGATGACAAATCGAGTTGTGTCGTGATCATCGCTTGAACGAGCATCGTCGAGAGCACGGCAAGGAGTGAGATTCCCCAGTTTCCGGACAACATCCGGAGCGCAAATTGTTTATAGACTGCTGATTGCATGACGTCACCTTCATTATCGTTTTTTTCATTATAGCAAAAAAACAGTCATCCGACTGTTTTTAGCGTTTCATTTGCTCGAGCAGGTTTTGAAATTTCGCCTCGTCGAGTCTACCGTCCGTCCGAACGCCGTTGCCGACATGGACGAAAGGAACATCGAGCCGGGCGACGAGTTGAACGACGTTGTCCGCCGTGATCCCCGCTCCAGGCAGGATCGTCATCGTCGCCGTGTCCCGCATCGCTTCGAGACGTTCGATCCCTTCAACGGCCGTCACCGCTCCCCCGGACGTCAAAATTTGATCGACTTCCGGAAAATCGTTCAACACGTCCAGCGCTTGAATGAGATCGGCCACCTCGTCGATCGCCCGGTGGAACGTGAGCGCCATGTCGCCTTTATGCTTGATGACCTCGCCGAGCAGCCGTTCATCGATTCGTCCGTCTTCCGTCAATGCGCCGAAGACAATCCCATCGGCCCCGAGCTCGCGGCACAGCCCGACATCCGCCAAAATCGTCTCACTATCATCTTCGCTGTAGACGAACGAGTCGGTATGCGGCCGGATCATGACGTGGACAGGGATCGTGACGTTCTCCAATACGTTACGGATCGTCCCGAAGCTCGGGGTCGTCCCACCGGCACGCATATCGGCAATCAGTTCGAGCCGATTCGCCCCGTATCGTGCTGCTGCTTTCGCTTCGTTTAACGTCGTGACGATGACTTCGATCATAAATGACTCCTCCTTTAGTTATGGAGCGAAACGCCATTCGACCTCGTGTTCGGCCAACGTCCGCTTCCAATCGGTCGGTTCTGGAAAATCTGAGATAATCGTCGTCACCGTCGAGAAGTCGGAGACACGATATCGTTTCTGTTGATTAAACTGGGTGTGGTCGGCGAGCAGATAACACATGCGGCTTTGCGTCATGACGGCTTGCGTCACAGTCGACAGCCCATGGGCGTCACACGTCAGCCCGAGCGTCGCGTCGACCCCTTCGACAGACAAAATCGCCATATCGAACACGTACGCTTTCAGTTGTTGAAGCACTTGTTCGCCGACGGTAACGAGATGTTTCGGGTCGATCGTACCTCCGAGCAATTGAATATCGCCCGTGAACACACCTTTGGCCCGCTGCTCGAATAGCGCTTTCGCGACCATGAGTGAAGGCGTGACGACCGTCAAGTTTCGCCCGCGGAGCCTTGACGCGACTTGCTCGGGGGCGACACCATGCCCAATGTAGAGTAGCATGTCGTCTTCGACGAGTTGAAACGCCGTATAGGCGATGCGACGAATCCCGTCCATGTTCGAAATCGTCATCGGCTGGAACGAGACGCTTTGATGCAAGACGGCTCCCCCGTATACCCGTTTGATGCGATGTTCTTTCTCAAGCTCTTCTAAGTAGCGGCGAATCGACTCCCCCGAGACGTTCAACCGTTCGATCAGTTCACTCGTCTTCACTTTACCTTCCCGCTCGATCCACTCGACAATCTTTTGTTTACGTTCTTCTCCAATTAACGACACAAGCCTGCCTCCTCCGCAAAAATCGCTTCCTCTCCCATTTTAGCGAACGGATGTAAATTTAACGTAAACTGAAAGTAAAGAACGGGCAAATCCAACACTTTTTTCATTCTTTTTAGCAAAAATCCACGAAAATCCACAACAATTGGTAGGTCGTTCGAAATTGTTTCGTCGCAAACGCCAAAAACCGAACTGAACCTGATAAACAGGTCCCGTTCGGCAACATCTTTATTTTTTCTTTTGGAACAGCGGCACTTTCGGTTCGGTGCCCGCGCGGATCCGTTGCCAGTTCGTACGGTGCTTGATGATGATGAACAAGGCGAGCGGCACGATGACGATGAGCGGCAACCAATCTTTCGTGATGGCGCTATACGTCACGACCGTCACGAGTCCGACGGCTGACGCCGCCATCGACGAGAGCGACACCATCTTCGAGATGAGGAGCGCCACGATAAACGTCCCGACGACGACGAAGAAGAACCATGGGAACGCCGCGAGTAAGATCCCGGCGCTCGTCGCGACCGATTTTCCGCCTTTGAACTTGGCGAAGATCGGGTACGAGTGGCCGATGATGGCTGGAATCCCTGCGAGCAAGAGACTCATGTCGCTCCCGAACAGGAGCGGCAACAGCGCCGCGACCAACCCTTTCCCCATATCTCCTAACAATACGAGCGTCCCCGCTTTTTTTCCGAGCACGCGGAACGTGTTCGTCGTCCCTAAGTTCCCGCTCCCATGCTCTCGCACATCGACTCGATAGCCGAGCTTTCCGACGATGAGCGCGAACGGGATCGAGCCCAGCAAATAGCTGATGATGATGATCATCACTTCTGTCATGTAAGGCATCGCAATTCCCCTTAGTCCATTAATTGCTCGAGGTAGCGCTCGAACGGAACGTTCGTTTTATGAACGTTCGTCGCATGGTCTACCCCGATATATCGTAAGTGCCACGGTTCATACATATAACCGGTTTCCGCTTCGTAAGCACGTTGGTAACGGACGATAAACCCGTACTTGTGTGCATTGTCGGCAAGCCACTTGCCCTCTGTCGTCTGTTCAAGCTCTTGCGTCAGTTGATAACCGACTGATGCGCTCGAGACGTCGATCGCGAGCCCTGTCTGATGCTCTGAGTGTCCTGGAGGCGCCGAGTACATCATGGCCTGCTCCTTGCCGTCACGCGCGACGTAGGCGTTGAACAACTGCACTTGATACGCATACGTCCGGAACGCGCTCGTCCCTTTCAAGTCAATCCCGGCCGCTTTCGCGTCCTTCATGAGTGACTCGATGGCACGGGCCGCTTCTTTACGCAACATTCTACGCTCACCGGTCGCCGAATCGACGAAATCGATGTTCGCCGGCACCAAATCGGCCGGTTGATAATCACTCGGCAAGGCAATCTGTTTATTGACGAGGACGAGTGCGTCCAACTCAAGGTTTGCTTGCCCGTTCAATTCGATCGGTTGACTCGGCTCGGCCACCGGTTCTTCCTCGACTGGTTGCTCTGGTTCGGTCGCCGGTTGTTCGTCCTTATCCGTTTCGGCCGGCTCTTCTGCTTCCGGAGCTGGCTCTGCCGGTGCCGTCTCGTTATCAGCAGGCGTTTCCGCCGGCTTCTCCGTGTCAGACACGGTCGGTTGTTCTATCGGTTCGTTCGGATCAGCTTGTTCGCTTGTCGTACATCCCACTAACGTGAGCGTCAAGGCGCAGCACACCATCAACATAGATGGTTTTAGCATGCGATCTTCCCCTTTCTTCATACAAAAAAATACCGTCAAGATATGATACCACACTGACGGTACAAAGGAACGACTGTTATTGAACCGGGCTCAAGACTTTCAAATACATATTGTGCCATGCCGGGAATTCCCGGTCGAGCCGGATCGGCTTGAAATCGCCGCGCTTCACGACGACATGCGTCGTCTTCGCGGTCCCGACCAAATCATTGTTTTGGTCGGTCAACTCATATCCGTAGACGGTACGGATCTTCGAATAACTGTCGACCCAGACGCGCACGTTGACCGTGTCTCCGAACGTGACGCTCTTCTTATAGTCGACCGTAACGTTCGTCACCGGCGACACGAATCCGGCCTGTTCCATGTCTTTATATTCCACTCCGAGTTGTCGTAACAACTCGGTTCTCGCGATCTCAAGGTAGACTAAATAATTCGCATGATAGACGATCCCCATCATGTCTGTCTCTTGATATCGTACAGGAATCTGAATCGTATGCATCAAATCGCCCTCTTTTCAGTATACAGTATATTATAACTTACTCTTAATATCTACTACTAAAATCTGATTTAACTCGCTATCCTCGGCGTTCTCGGCGATGAGCCGGTACGATTGCCGGGCAATCGCCTCATCGATGAGCGATAGCGCCGTCCGTGCGTTCGGTTTATCTGCATGCTTCAGTCGTTCGGACAGTGCCGCTTCGAAACCGTCCCCGAACGCATAACCGAACTTCTCGGCATAGCTGTTCGCGATTTGGGAAAGTTGAGCGAGTGAGTAGTCGTCGAACTGAATCGTTCGTTTGATCCGGCTGCTCAGTCCTGGGTTCGAATCGATCAACCGGCGCATCGGCGCCTCATAGCCCGCCAAAATGACGACGAGGTTCTCCCCGTGCTTCGGCATCTCGTCGACGAGCGTATCGATTGCTTCGCGTCCGTAGTCGTTCGGACCGCCGTTCAAACTGTACGCCTCATCGATCAGTAATACCCCGCCGAGCGCGTCACGGATGGCTGCTTTCGTCTTTTGAGCCGTCTGTCCGACGTAGCCGCTGACGAGGTCGGCACGGCTGACGACTTTCAAATGTCCCCGTTTCAAGTAGCCCGTCTTCTTCAGCAACTGAGCGTACACGTGCGCGAACGTCGTCTTGCCGGTACCACTGTTGCCGACGAGCGCGGCGTGAAGTTGGACCGGAGCCGTCTTCAGCCCGAGCTCGCGCCGCCGTTTTTGAATCGTGATCAGCGCCTCGATCTCCTGAAGCTGTCGTTTCGCTTCTTCCATCCCGATCATGTCATCGAGCGTCGAAGCCGTGCCGTCTTCGCTCGTCGCCTCTTCAAAATCGAGCTCTGTCAACAAAGCCATCTCGTCGAGCGGGGCGTCGGCACCGAAACGAGATCCTTTTTTGAACATCGCATCGAGCAAGATGTTATGGACGGTCCGGGCGTTCCCGAACGTCGCATCGACTCGTTCCCGGTCAATCCGGGCGATGAGGGCGCGCTTGGCATCGGTCGTCAGCACATAGTTGTTCTCTTCGGCCACTTTCTCCCCGATCGCGACGAGCTCTTCGTCGCTGTAGTTCGGCAGCTCGTAATGGTTCGATTCAGGGAACCGCGACCTGAGTCCTGGATTCGCGAGTAAGAAGTGGCGCATCTCTTCCGGATAACCGGCCAGGATGACGACGAACTTTCCGGCATATTCGCCGCTCGTCATCGCGGCGACGAGTGTGTCGATTGCTGCTTGTCCATAATCGCTCCCGCTCGCATCTTGCCGTTTGAGCGCGTATGCCTCATCGATGAACAAGACGCCCCCTTCGGCTTCCTTGACTTTATTCATGACTTGTTCTTCCGTCTGGCCGACGAAAGCACCGACAAGGCTCGAACGGTCTGCCTCGATAACATCGGGCCGTCCGAGAAGACCGAGCTCGAAATAGGTCTCGGCCATGAGCCGGGCGAGCGTCGTCTTGCCGGTACCGGGGTTCCCTGTGAAGACGAGATGGAGCGATGGTTGATGTTTCGACGAGAAACCGGCCTTGTCCCGTTCTTTTTGGAACAACAAGAACCGATACCACGCTTTTACCCGCTGCTTCACTTCCGTTAGACCGATCATCGACTCGAGCGACTCGATCGCACTCGAACGGACCTCCCGTGGACGTTCCGGCAACAGCTCGCAAATCGCATCGATCCGTTGTTTGACGAGACCGACCCGCTCACCGAAACGACGGAACGCCTCCCGGCTGAAGTAGTTGCCTTGCATCGACGCGAGCAGTGACGCGGTGTCATCTTCGAGCGACGCGACTTCTTGCATCGCTTCGATGACGACCTCGAACAAACGCTCCAATTGATCTTTGAACTCGGAGTCCCGCAGATCTGACTTGGCCCGTTCGATTTCGTCGTGTAACCGATCGAGCTGATCAAGCAGTTCGGACGTCTTCGCTTCGTACTCGGTCAAAATTTGGACTTTCATCGAGGCGTAGTCGGCTTCGCGAAGAGTCGGCCAGTCGACATGGAGCGATTGTCTGAAGCGGCGCAACTTCTCATTCAGTTGGCTGACTCTCAGTTCGGCCGGTAAAGCGCCGAGCGACTCGAGTTCCTTCACCCAGCGATTGAGAAGTGGATCGATCGTTTTGTTGTGCTGCAACCGTCTCGTCGAAAGCAGTGTCAACGTCCGGATCAACTCGTCGTTATGCTCTGTCGCACGCGACCAGTGGGCATAGGACAAGAGCGCCGCTTCATCGACCTTGTTGCCTTGTTCCCACCGTTCCAAGTCATGTTGAACTTGTTCCAAATGGATCTGTTTCATAAAGTTCTCCCTTTCAGACGACAAAGGAGCCGACGTCTCAGTCTGCTCCTCGTCGGGTTATAGTGCTTCAAAAGAAGTCATGCGAATCGAGTGGAACAAGTTCCCGTTGTTGCGTGACTCGGCAGCGAGCAGGATCCGTTCGTTCACATCGACGTAATACGTCACCGCTTCCTCATTTTCGTCTTCGTCGAAGATCGATGGGTATTTCTCGACCCACTCCGCAGGTACCGCCTCGGCGGATTCCGTTTTGACGAACGCCTGAGCTGTCCGACCGATGATATTGACGTCACCTTCACCCGTGCCTAACGTCCCGTCATCAAGCCACTTGCGAATCTGTTCGTTCGTCGCCCGCGACAAGAACGGATGAGGTGCGACTGCACCCGAACTCGTCTCTTGACTGTTCGTTTCGTCGCCTTCCGGATTGAACTCACGGTACATCGTGCCATCCCATTCGGCCCGGGCACCGGCGTTCGGTCCCGATACGACCTCGGATACGAAATGTCCGTTCTCATCGTACGTGACGAGGTAGTTGCGAACTTCGAGCGTCTCCCCGTTTTCCGGCAACTTCTTCTCTTCATAGCCGATTTCGACGGACGTGTAGAACGGTTCGGTCCGATTCTCACGACCATTGTCATCATCATCATTCAAGTTAGTGACCAAATAAAAATTATAAGCGAGCAGAGCCCCGACGATGAGGATGCCGGCAAAAATGATCCAACTGAGCCGCTTTTTCACTTCTCGTTTCATAACATGCCCTCCCAATATTCTTCACTTACTATCCTACACTAGCGAGGGTGCCATGCAAAACATTTACAACTAAAAAAAGGGCCTCGACTGAGACCCCTTACTTTTATCCAAGTTTATCTTCATCACGCTTATAGATTTCAATCCATTTATCCCGTTCGTCCGGTTCATCGGCCAAGTCCTTGAACAAGGCGACGATCATCAGAATCAGCACGAAGATGAACGGGAAGGCGACAAGAATCGCGACGGCTTGAAGCGCGCCGAGACCACCCGCATACAAGAGCACGGCTGCGATCGATGATTGAATGAAGCCCCAAATCAACTTGATCCGCATCGGTGGGATGAGTTTCCCTCCTGTCGTCAGCATTCCGAGCACATATGTCGCCGAGTCGGCTGATGTGATGAAGAACGTCGAGATCAAGAAGATGGCAATGATGCTTAGTACCGTCCCGAATCCGCCGAACGTCTCGAACAAGGCGAACAGCCCGACTTCCGTTCCAATCTCGTTGACCGCGTCAATCAAGTTCGCTCCACCGAACAAATCAGCCCAAATGGCCGATCCGCCGAAGACAGAGAACCAAAGCAGTCCGAACGATGTCGGTACGAGCAAGATTCCGATGATGAACTCACGGATCGTCCGACCTTTTGAGACACGGGCGATAAACGTCCCGACGAACGGTGACCAAGAAATCCACCACGCCCAGTAGAAGATCGTCCAGCCGTTGATCCATTCACGTTCCGCCGGTTCAAAGGCGGCTGTGCGGAAGCTGACCGACGGTAGCTGTTGCAAGTACGTCCCGATCGTCTGCGTGAACAAGTTAAGAATGAATGCGCTCGGTCCCGCGATGAGCGTCGCGACGAGCAGGACGATGGCGAGGAAGATGTTCGTATTACTGAGTATGCGAATCCCTTTATCTAATCCGGTTGAGGCACTGATCATATACAGCACCGTCACGACAGCGATGATGATCAACTGCGTCGAAAACGCGTTCGGCACGCCCGGAATTAAGTAATGAAGTCCACCGGCAATCTGCTGGGCACCAAATCCGAGCGACGTCGCGACCCCAAACGCTGTTGCGACGACGGCCAAAATATCGACCATCTGTTTGACCGGACGTTCATAGCGGTCGTTGACGAGTGAACCGATTGTCTCCCCGATTGTCGCCGGACGCCCTTTGCGGAACGTCGAGTACGCGATCGCGAGAGCGATCATCGCGTAAATCGCCCACGGGTGGAGGCCCCAATGGAAGAAGGCGTAACGCATCGCCGTACGCGCGTTCCCTTCGGGGCTGCTAGATTCGAACGGCGGTGTGTGGAAGTGAAGCAACGGTTCCGCCGCTCCCCAGAAGATAAGGCCGATTCCCATCCCGGCGCTGAACAACATGGCGAACCATGTCAAATATCCGAAATCTGGTCGGTCTGTATCTTTTCCGAGTCGGATCGACCCGAAGCGCGAAAAGATTAAAAAAATCGCGACGAGTAAAATCCCGGTCGCGCTGAGCAGATAGAACCAGCCCATCCCGTTCGAGAGCCAATCTTGCAGCTTCGTCGTCACGTTGATCAGGCTTGCGTTTCCGAGCAAGCTTTCAGGGAAGATTCCCCAAATCGTAAAGAGGACCGTAATGATAGCTGATACGATAAAGACGGTCGTCACTTGGCTTTTTCTTTCCATAATCTCACTCCTATTCAATTTTCTTATTTTCATATACGTTTTCCACCCTAACACAGTTTACAATCTCGGCACAACCCGAAAACGTGTTCGCTCGTGTCACGATGAAAAAAGTGACGATGGCATCTCGTCACTCGGTCGACTTCGGTTCTAACGATACGATCAACGTCTCATCGACGACGTAATAGGGCCGTTTTGGCAACACTTTCAAATAGCCGCCTTCACGCAGACGCGTCAAATCAATTTGCGCCGTCTGTTGGAATTTACGTAGCGGTAATTTTTTTTCTTGCTCGAAATATAAGTCGAGCGCCCGCTGCACCTGGTCCATCTCATAGACGACGTCACGCTCGTCCTCTGGGGCGATGTGGAACGTCTCTTTTGACATGTAAAACCGCTGTCTTGGTTTGCCTGGCAAGTGACGTTTCAAACGTCCGAGATCGATCTCTTGGGACTCGTCCAACAGCACCGTCCGGTTGACCCCTTTCGGTAACGTCTGTTCATACTCATGAATGGCTTCTCGTAGCTGCGGCAACGTGATATCGACTTCTTGCTCGACCACGTCTTCTTTTTGAGTCAGACGCTGCCACCAATTTTTACCTGACCGTGTTTGTCGCTCCATACACTCCCCCCTCTCCCCGTTCCTTTCCCGTTATCTTTGACCATCTCACCTTATATTCGCATATTCACGAAAAAAACCTTCCTTTTTTCAAAGGAAGGTTTGACGCTTATTTCAATTTGTTACGGAGGACCATCTGGAGGATCCCGCCGTGACGGTAGTAGTCGATCTCAATTTCCGAGTCGAAGCGGGCGACGACTTTGAACGCTGTCACGGTGCCGTTTTCATGCGTGGCCGTGACGTTCAAGATGTCGCGCGGACGTACCGACTCATCGACTTGAATATCGAGTGCCTCTTCGCCTGTCAGTCCGAGTGATTCCGCAGACTGCCCGTCCATGAACTGAAGCGGTAACACACCCATCATGACGAGGTTTGAACGGTGAATCCGTTCGAAGCTTTGGGCGATGACGGCACGAATACCGAGCAGGTTCGTACCTTTGGCTGCCCAGTCACGCGACGAGCCCATGCCGTAGTCGTTTCCGGCGAGCACGATCAAGCCTGTGCCCTGCTCTTTATATTTCATAGCCGCATCATACATCGGCATGATCTCACCTGTCGGCCAGTACGTCGTGTACCCGCCTTCTGTGCCAGGCGCGACTTGGTTACGGATACGGATGTTCGCGAACGTACCGCGCATCATCACTTCGTGGTTACCACGACGCGACCCGTATGAGTTGAAGTCGAGCGGCGCGACGCCTTTCGACTGCAGGTATTGCCCAGCTGGTGTCGTCTTCGAGAACGCTCCTGCCGGCGAGATGTGGTCAGTCGTAACCGAATCGGCGAACTTACCGATGACACGAAGACCATTAAGTGGGAGCACAACGCCCGCTTCCGGTTCGAGGTTTTCGAAGAACGGCGGGTTTTGGATGTACGTCGAGTCGTCCGAGAAGTCGTACAAGTTACCTTCTGGGACGGCGAGTGCGTTCCAACGTTCGTTGCCCGTGAACACCGTGTCATACTCTTTACGGAACGCTTCCGGCGAGACGACGTCTTGGACGACCATCTTGATCTCATCGTTTGACGGCCAGATGTCTTTGAAGAAGACCTCGTTGCCGTCTTTATCCGTCCCGAATGATTCATTCATGATGTCGAAGTTGACCGACCCTGCGAGCGCGTAAGCGACGACGAGTGGCGGTGACGCCAAGAAGTTCGCTTTGACGAGCGGATGGACGCGGCCTTCGAAGTTACGGTTACCCGAGAGGACAGACGACACGAGAAGATCGTTCGACGTGATCGTCTCTTCGACTTCGCGGTCGAGCGGCCCAGAGTTCCCGATACATGTCGTACAGCCGTAACCGACCGTGTTGAACCCGAGCTGGTCGAGGTACGTCGTGAGTCCGGCTTTATCGAGGTAGTCAGTAACGACTTTCGAGCCCGGGGCGAGCGACGTCTTCACGTATTTCGGTACCGTGAGTCCACGTTCGACGGCTTTCTTGGCCACGAGGCCAGCGCCGACCATGACGTAAGGGTTCGACGTGTTCGTACAGCTCGTGATCGCCGCGATTGCGACGTCACCCGTCTGCATGTCGACCGGTCCATCCTCATAATGGATGGCAGCTTTCTTGTCGAGCTCAGCACGGTCGAGACCGAAGCCGCTGTGTCCGGCCGGTGCGCTCAAGCTGTCGATGAACGCCGTATGCAAGTCAGACAAGTTGATGCGGTCTTGCGGACGTTTCGGGCCTGCGAGTGAAGGTTCTACTTTAGACAAGTCGAGCGTGAGCGTCTTTGTGAACGCCGGATCGGCTTGATCAGGTGTGTAGAACATGTCGTTCGCTTTCGAGTACGCCTCGACGAGGTCAATCAACTCTTCTGAGCGACCTGTCGTACGCATGTAGTTCAACGTTTCCGTATCGACCGGGAAGAAGCCGCAAGTCGCCCCGTATTCAGGCGCCATGTTAGCAATCGTCGCCCGGTCAGAGAGAGGCATCGTGTGGAGCGACGGTCCGAAGAACTCGACGAACTTGCCGACGACTTTCTCGTTACGGAGCATCTCGGTCACGACGAGCGCAACGTCTGTCGCTGTGACACCTGGGTTGACCTCACCGATGATCTTGACGCCGACGACGTCTGGTACCGGGAAGTATGACGGTTGGCCGAGCATGCTCGCTTCGGCTTCGATTCCGCCGACACCCCAGCCGAGGACACCGAGTCCGTTGATCATGGTTGTGTGCGAATCCGTTCCGACGAGTGAATCTGGATACGCGACATTTCCTGTCCCATCATTCTTTTCAAGCACGACCGACGCCAAGTACTCGAGGTTGACTTGGTGGACGATTCCCGTCGCCGGTGGTACGGCACGGTAGTTGTCAAATGCAGTCTGCGCCCAACGTAAGAATTTGTAACGCTCTTCGTTCCGCTCGAACTCGATGTCCATGTTTTTCATGAGCGCGCCGGCGAATCCGTAGGCATCGACTTGGACCGAGTGGTCGACGACGAGATCGACCGGGATTTCCGGGTTGATTTTGTTCGGGTCGCCACCAAGGTCAGCCATCGCTTTACGAAGTGAAGCGAGGTCGACGACAGTCGGGACACCCGTGAAGTCTTGCAAGACGACGCGAGCCGGTTTGAACGGTACGTCAATGTCTTTCGAGACTCCGGCAGTACCCCATTTTGCCAAGTTCTCGACGTGTTCTTTCGTGATGGCACGGCCGTCTTGTTGACGCAAAACTGATTCGAGCAAGACGCGAATCGAGTATGGGAGGCGGCTGAGTTCCGTCACCCCATCTTCCTCTAACTTTTTAAGTCGGTAATAATCGTAAGCTTGTCCGTTGACCTCGAACTGTGTCCGAGATGAAAAAGCGTCTACTACGTTCGTCTGTTCCATACAATTTCCCCCTTTTTGAAAGCGACGACCACAGCAGTTGCCGTAATCGCTTACTTATCACATGTTTATCATAATACAACTATAGCGTGACGTAAAATACATTCCGTCACAAATTAGTCATAAGTAAAACTTATCAATTGCTCCGATCATCTCAAAACACGAAAAAAAGACGGCCATCTAAGGCCGCCTTTACAATCTAGCTTATTCGGCACCGATCTCGACATTGACATCGAGTGCGTCGACGAGCGTCAACTCATCTTCATAGCGTTCTTTGAAACGGTCAAACGTGAACTCGTTGGCGAACAAGAACACAGGGCGTTCCCAACGGTCGGTCACGAGCATGTTCCGTGAGTCTTGGAACGGCTTGAGCGCCTTCAATTCTTTGTCCTTCACCCAACGAGCGACACTGTACGATACCGGCTCCATCCGGATGTCGACCCCGTACTCGTTATTGAGACGATATTCGAACACCTCGAACTGGAGTTGACCGACCGCGCCGAGATAAATCTCGTTATACTCGTTGCGGTACACTTGGATCGCTCCTTCTTGGGCGAGTTGCTCGACACCTTTGTGGAAGTGTTTCGACTTGAGCGAGTTGATCGGCGAGACGCGCATGAACAATTCCGGCGGGAACGTCGGCAACGCCTCGAACGCGATCTTTTGCTTCGACGTCGTGATCGTGTCACCGATTTGGTACGTCCCAGAATCGTAAATCCCGATGACGTCACCGGCAAACGCCTTATCGACAGTCTCACGGTCGTTGGCCATCAACTGCGTCGATTGACTCAGTTTGATTTTCTTGCCGGTCCGCGTCAACGTGACGTCCATTCCCCGTTCGAACACACCCGAACAGATGCGGACGAAGGCGATGCGGTCACGGTGGGCCGGGTTCATGTTCGCTTGAATCTTGAAGACGAAACCACTGAAGTCTTCAGACGTCGGGTCGATCGGACCGACGTTCGATTTACGGGCCTCTGGGGCCGGCGACATATCGAGGTAGTGGTCTAAGAAAGACGTCACCCCGAAGTCGACGAGCGCCGTGCCGAAGAAGACAGGTGTCAGCTTACCTGATTGGATCGCCTCGACGTCAATGTCGTTGCCGGCACCGTCTAACAGGTCGATCTCGTCGCGCAAGTTCGTCAAGTTTTCTTCTGTCAAGTAGTTGGCGAGCACAGGATCGTTGACCCCGTCCTCGTTCAACGTGAGCTTGCCTTTCTCGCCACGGAACAAGTGGATCTCGTTCTTGATACGATCGAACACACCTTCGAACTGCATCCCGCTGCCGATTGGCCATGTGACGGCGACCGAAGGCATTCCGAGCACTTCTTCAAGTTCTTCCATGAGCTCAAGCGGATCTTTTGCCTGACGGTCCAACTTGTTCATGAACGTGAAGATCGGGATACCACGCATACGACAGACTTGGAATAATTTCTTCGTCTGTGTCTCGATCCCTTTGGCGGCATCGATGACCATGACCGCGCTGTCGACAGACGTCAAGACGCGGTACGTGTCTTCTCCGAAGTCGTTGTGACCCGGCGTGTCCATGATCGAGACGACCTTGTCGCGATAGACGAACTGCATGACAGACGACGTGACAGAGATGCCCCGTTGTTTCTCGATTTCCATCCAATCGGACTTGGCGTGTTTTGAGTTTTTGCGGGCTTTGACCGTCCCCGCCTCGCGGATCGCTCCCCCGTGTAAGAGCAATTTCTCCGTGAGTGTCGTCTTACCCGCATCCGGGTGGGAGATGATGCCGAAAATGCGGCGTTTCTCTACTTCTTGTTTTAATTGATTCATATAGAGTCCTTTCCTTTCCAGACTTTCAAATTCATTCTCATTTCTGACTGCAACGCTCTCTATTCTAACGAAACGGTGTCGTTTCGTCCATCATTATAGGATGCTCATGCTTTTGTATTCGCGGTCTTTTTTGTATACTAAGCTTGAATGATTGTGAAATGAAAGAACGGGGGAAAGACGATGCCAGAAAACTTGATGATGTATTTCATTGTCTTCTGGGGATTTGTGATGATCGGGTTGATGACGATCGGCGGATACTTCATGTTCCGTAAGTTTTTAAAACGGATGCCGAAAGAAGACGGCCGCTCTCTCCTAGATATCGAGGACGATTACATCGCGAAGACACGCCACCTGTGGACACCCGAGACACGGACGCTACTCGATCGGCTCGTCACGCCAGTGCCTGAGCTGTTCCGCGATGTCGCCATTCGCAAGATCGCCGGCAAGATCGGACAGTTCGCGCTCGAATCGAGAGCGAAAGTGATGACGACGGAACTCGTCGTCAAAGGATATATCGCCGCCACACCGAAGCGGGACCACAAGTTTTTGAAGAAAGCGCTCGAAGAAGAACAGATTGATTGGATGACTTATAAACGTTATTTCCAACAGTGAGCCCCTGGATTCCATGGGGCTCATTTTTTGATGCACATTAGCCAATATGTGACATACTGTCACTAGGTCTAAAGTACTTTTTTGTCTTCTTTTTAGTATTCTTGTATAGAGTTCAAATTATAGATAATATTGAAAACGATTACATTTAATTGGTATGACCAATATTAGTATAATAAATGGATAATAACAAATAAAAAATGGATAGCTTTTCCTTTATTACCGTTTCTATAATGTAGCTATCTTGATTACCGAGGAGGTCCACCGATGCATGACGTCACGCAAGCCACGCGTACGGAAAGTACACGTTCTGCCGAATCAATCGTCGAAAGCGCCACATTCCACCAACTGATGCGAGAAAAAAACCGTTTCATTCTTCCATCCATCATCTTTTCCCTTATCTTCTATTTCACGCTCCCCATCTCTACGAGCTATTTCACGTTCCTCAACATCCCTGTGGCTGGGGATATCACTTGGGCCTGGGTCCTTGCTTTCGCCCAGTTCTTCATGACGTGGACGTTTTGCGTTTTGTATAGCCGCCGTGCTCGTCGCTTTGACAAGTTCGTCGAGAAAATCAAGCAAGAGGAGGACGGACGATGAACTGGACAGCCATTCTCTTGTTCCTCGCCATTGTCGGCTTGACGCTCGTGATCACGTTCTTCGCCGCCCGCAAGACGAAGACGGCGAGTGACTTCTATACGGCCGACGGCGGCTTGACCGGTTTTCAAAACGGGCTCGCCATTGCCGGGGACTACATGTCGGCCGCCTCATTCCTCGGCATCGCCGGGATGATCGCACTCGCCGGGTTTGACGGTTTCTTTTATTCGATCGGTTTCCTCGTCGCTTATCTGGTCGTCTTATACCTTGTCGCCGAACCGCTTCGTAACCTCGGCAAGTACACGATGGCCGACATGATCGCTGCCCGATTCAACAAGCCGCGGGTCCGCGGGGTCGCGGCGATGAACGCGATCGTCATTTCGATTTTCTACATGATTGCCCAGCTCGTTGGCGCCGGTGCGCTCATCGAGCTACTGCTAGGCATCCCTTACACGACGAGTGTCGTCGTTGTCGGCTTGTTGATGACCGTTTACGTTGTCTTCGGCGGCATGACGGCGACGTCTTGGGTCCAGATAACGAAAGCGGTGCTCTTGATGATCGGGACGGCGATCATCTCGTTTCTCGTGTTCGCGAGATTTGATTTCTCAGTGCTCAACATGTTCTCCGAAGTCAGCAAAGCGACACCACTCGGGGAAAGCTTCTTGAATCCGGGTAATAAGTTCAAACTTCCGCTCGATACGATCTCGTTGAACTTGGCGCTCGTCCTCGGGACGGCCGGGCTGCCGCATATTCTCATCCGTTTCTTCACGGTCAAGGACGCACCGACCGCGCGTCAATCCGTCGTCTACGCGACTTGGATCATCGGAGCGTTTTACATCCTCACGATCTTCCTCGGTTTCGGCGCTGCCGCCTTCGTCGGGTCAGACGCCATCATCGCAGCGAACCCAGCTGGTAACATGGCCGCACCGCTCCTCGCGCAAGTACTCGGCGGCGACTTATTATTTGCCTTCGTGGCAGCGATCGCATTCGCGACGATTCTTGCCGTCGTCGCCGGACTCGTCTTGTCGGCGGCATCGGCTTTTGCCCACGACTTTTACGGGCACATCGTCAGAAAAGGTGAAGCGACGGAGAAAGAACAAGTCTTGGCAGCACGGATCGCCTCGATCGCCGTCGCGATCGTCTCGATGGGACTCGCTTTCTTCGCCCAATCGATGAACGTCGCGTTTCTCGTCTCGCTCGCTTTCGCGGTCGCGGCGAGCGCGAACTTGCCGGTCATTTTGTTCACGATCTACTGGCGACGCTTCAATACGGGCGGAGCCATCTTCGGGATGGTCGTCGGGTTGTTCTCGTCGCTCTTCCTCGTCGCAATCAGTCCGAACCTATGGGCACCGGACGGCTCAGCCATCTTCGTCGGCGAAGCGTTGTTCCCGCTGACGAACCCGGGCATCGTGTCGATCCCGCTCGGTTTCCTTGCCGCCATCGTCGGGACATATTTGACAAAGTCGGACGAGGCCGCCGGAAACTTCGAACGGATTCTTGTGAAAGCGAACACCGGGATCGATGCCAAGACCGAAGTCGCCATGGCCAAACGCTCAAACTGAAAACAACGGCGTACCTCGCTCGAGGTACGCCGTTGTTTATGTCGTCGCGATGCGCTTATATTTTTGATACATGGCAATCCGCCACGGCACGATCATGCCCCAGGCGATCAAATAGAACAAGCCGCCCGTCGCGAAAATGTTGACCTCATCGCCGAGGAACGCTTTCATGACCGTCCTGATAGCGAGTAAGGCGAAGACGACGATGAAAAACGCTTTCGAGCGGGATAAATAAACCTCACCATCACGTTTTTCAAAATTGGACGTCTTGATCAAAAAGATACTAAAAATCAAGCCTACGACAAGCGCCTCACCGACCTCGAGCCATGTCAGACGAAAAGCCGGCACTAAAAATTGAAGCATGCCCGTCGACATCGCGAGCGGTGGAATCAAGATTTTTTTCGCATTCGTCGGTCGGGCCGATGCCTTCACGCGAACGAAACTCGCGATGACCCCCATCAGCAGTGCGACGAGAGTCGATCCCCAAAATATCGACATATGGTCAGCCCCTTTAGAATCCGGTGAATCCCACTAGTTCGCTCATCCAGGCAGCGAAGCGGTTCATTCCATCAAAATATAATACGACTCCGAAAGCCATCATCAAATAGCCTCCGAACTTTGTTACTTTCGCGCTGTTGCGCGCCAAATATTTGATTTTGCCGACGAAACCGGCCATGACGAGAAATGGGATCGAGAACCCGATGACGTAAGCGAGCATATACCCCATGCCTTGGCTCGGGTTAGACGCAGCCAGTGCGATCACCCCGGCGAGAATCGGTCCTGTGCACGGCGTCCATCCGGCTGCGAACCCGATTCCGATCAACACGGTCCCAAAATACCCGCTCTTCCGTTCTCCAAGTGCGAGTTTCTTTTCGCGCATCATGAAGCGCGGTTGCCATAGCCCCGCTAAAAAGACCCCGAACACAAAAATAAGGATTGCCCCGAACATGCGTAGACTATCTTTAAATTGAATGAAGAAGTCGGCGATCAACGAAGTTGATAAACCGAGGACGAGAAAGACGATCGAGAATCCGAATAAGAATGAGAACGTATGAAACCAAGCCGTCCGTTGCCGGAGCCCTTCGCTTTTCAAGTCAGAGACAGATACCCCTGTGATATACGACAAAAAGACCGGATAGAGCGGCAGCGTACACGGTGATAAAAAAGACAAGACGCCCGCCCCAAAAGCGAGCCATAAAGTGACTTCCATGCGTTTTTCCACCTTTCAGCCCCATTATAGCGAAAACCATTTCAAAATGCTCGCATCTTTTCTCCGTCCACTTCTTCCGATTTTGTAATCATTGAAATGGAAATGTAACTTGTGATGTGTAGTGTTGAATGCTAAGATTTGGATATTCTACTTCACCAGGTTCTATTTTAATATGATGGGGGAAATACCGTGGCGGTCATCACAGCTGAAACCTTACACTATGCCATTGAACAAAAACGCGATGAACTGTATGAAATCGCCTCGCAGTACAGTTGGACGTCTCCAGAAGTGATTCATGTCAGCCAAGAGCTAGACACGTTAATCACGTCTCACGTCCTGTCGAAACACCTAGCAGACAACTTAAATTGATCATCAACTCCAGCTCGTCACTTTCTAGTGGCGAGCTTTTTCCATGGAAAAAGGACACCCCCACGGGTGTCCTTTGCAAATTATGACATCAGACGTTGTCCTGATTGTAACTCGTACATTTTTTTGTACAATCCATCATGCTTCAATAAGGCCTGATGATTGCCCCGTTCGACGATCTCGCCGCGATGTAAGACAAGAATCAAGTCGGCATCCTGTATCGTCGACAAGCGGTGGGCAATCGCGATCGTCGTTCGTCCACGACGCATCCGGTCGAGGGCGAACTGTACCCGCTCCTCTGTCTCCGTATCGATCGAGCTCGTCGCCTCGTCCAAGATCAGGATTTTCGGATCACGGGCGACCGTTCGGGCGAAAGCGAGCAGTTGCCGTTCCCCGCTCGAGAACGTCGCTCCCCGTTCGCCGACTGTATGACCATACCCCGTCTCGAGTTTTTCGATGAACGTATTGGCTTGGACAAACTCCGCCGACTGGCGTACTTTATCGGAATCAACTGTCGGGTTGAACAATTTTAAATTATCCTCGATCGTGCCACTGAACAAGAACGGGTCTTGCAAGACGAGACCGATCTTATCTCGAAGTTCCACTTCCTCGAACTGTTCGAGCGGGTGTCCGTCGATGGTGATCCGTCCCCCTTCATACGGATAAAACCGAGTGAGCAAGTTGATGATCGAACTTTTCCCGCTCCCCGTGTGACCGACGAGCGCGACCGTCTCACCCGGCTTGGCGACAAACGAGATGTTCTTCAAAACATCGACTTCCCCGTCATAACTGAACGTGACATCGTCAAACCGCACTTCTCCTGCCCCGATTGTTGCCTCGCCAGAGAGACTTTTTCCTGGCGCCGGTTCATCGGTGTCGAGCACTTTGAAGACGCGGTCTGCCGAGACGACCGCTTGTTGGAACTCACTCAGCCGTTGCATGATATCGAGCACGGGGCGGAAAATGCGCTCGATGTAACTGATGAACGCATAGACGACGCCGACTTGAACTTGTTCCGTCATCGACAGGAAGCCATAGTAGCCGAGCAAACCGATAATCGAGAACGCAAGCAATAGCTCGATGATCGGGCGGAGCAACATACTATCGAGCTTCAAGTTCTTGAAGCGCGCTTCTTGATGCGCCTCGTTCGTCGCTTCGAACTGACGGACGAGACGCTCTTCTTGACGGAATTGTTGAACGATACCCATACCGTTGATCGACTCGCTCAACTGCGCGTTCAGTTGCGATAACAAATCACGGACTTGGGCAAAGTATTTAGTCGAGTACCGGCGATACGCCCAAATGATGAGCCAAAACAACGGGAGGAGGACGAGCCCGATCGTGGCGAGCGTCGGCTCTAAAATGTACAGGAAGATGTACGTCCCGAGCAATTGAACGCCCGACTGGACGAACGTGCTCATCACGCCGACGTACAACTCTTTCACCGCTTCCGTGTCGTTCGTGATCCGGGAGACGAGCACACCGGCCGGCGTCCGGTCGAAATAGGCGAGACGCAGCCCCATCACATGACGGAAGATGTCCATTCGAATATTTTGGACGATTTTAAGGGCGATCTTCTGAAACGCAATCGATTGTAAATAGTCGAAGATGACGGCCGAGATGTGTAACACCATATAGACGACGAGCAGCGTGACGACCCAATTCGTCGGATAGACGCCCGGTGTCACGAACTCATCGATGAACACTTTGATTAAAAACGGCCCGGCAAGCTTCGCTCCCGTCGCAAGAAGCAAAAAGACGAAGGCGAGGCTGAGCGGCCGGCCGTATCGTTTCGTATAGGCCAATAATCGCTTGATGACCGCCCATTCTTGAATATCATGCTTCATGGTGGCCCCCTCCTTCCACAATCGCCTCCAGTTGTTGGCGGTCGTACGTATCTTTGTACCAGCCCGGTTCTCGAATGAGATCGTTGTGTCTGCCTCGCTGAATGACTTGGCCATCAGCAAGTACGAGAATCTCATCGGCATGCTCCACTGCCGACAGACGGTGGGCGACGATCAATCGAGATTGCTCCGGATTGCCGACACGGAAATGTTCGATGATGGCTTCTTCCGTCTTCGCATCGACGGCGGACAACGCGTCATCAAGGATTAATAGATCGGCCTCGATCATAAGCGCCCGGGCAATCGAGATACGTTGCTTCTGTCCCCCCGAGAGAGTTACGCCGCGTTCACCGACGAGCGTGGCATACCCTTCCGGCAACCGTAAGATGTCGTCATGCACTTCGGCAATCTTGGCAGCTTCCATGATCTCATCCATTTTTGCTTCCGGTTTTCCGAAGGCGATATTGCTCGCAATCGAATCTGAGAACAGGAAGTGGTCTTGCGGGACGAGGGCGACTTTATCTAGTAGAAGTGATTTTTTGACTTGACGAACATTGACGCCGCCGATTTTGATTTTACCGTCGGTCACGTCATATTCACGGGTCAACAATCGAACGATCGTCGTCTTACCAGAACCGGTCCGACCGACAATCCCGAGTGTTTTGCCACGCTCGATCCGGAACGTGACATCACGCAGCACGGTCGTATCGTCATAACGGAACGAACCGATATCCGCCTCGAGCTCGGAATGATCCAGTTTCGTCGCCGCCATCGGATCGTCTTGGATCTCTGGCTTGATGGCGAGCATGCGCTCAATCCGGTCGTACGAAGCACGACCACGTTCGACGATATTGAACAACCAACCGAAAGCGAGCATCGGCCAAGTGAGCAGACTAAGATAAGCGGTAAAACTGACAATCTGACCGATCGTGAGCTCGCCTTGCTCAATCAAATAGGCCCCGTAGCCGATCGACAATATGTAAGATAATCCGACGATCCCGAAGATTGTCGGGTCGTACAAGGCGTCAATTTTAGCGACTCGGACGTTTTTTGCCATAACTTCATCTGACAACTTCTCGAACGATTCGACGTCGTGGTCGACTTCCCCGGTCGATTTCAAGACGCGAATCCCACTCACACTCTCCTGAACCTTGTCATTCAATTCGGAAAATGCCGCTTGGGCGACACCGAACCGGCTATGGAGCATCTTTCCATATCGTGTCGTCAAAATGACCATGATCGGCAGCGGCAGTAAAGCGACAACCGTCAGCTTCCAGCTGATCGTCGTCACCATCGTAATGATGACGAACGTGCCCATCGTCACACTGTCGACGAGCGTCAAAATACCCGCCCCCGCCGTCGTCGAGACAGCCTGAACATCGTTCGTCGCATGCGCCATCAAATCACCGACACGCGACTTTTTATAAAACCGTTGATCCAAATCCGTGAAGTGACGATACAGTTGGCTCCGGAGCAGGCGTCCGAGCCGGATCGAGGCCCCGAAAATGAAGTAGCGCCAAAAAAAGCGAGCCACATAGTTTCCGATCCCGACAGCCGCGAGGCCTCCTAGCAGCATCCACAGTAAGTCCGCTTCGAGCGAACCTTGGTTCATCCCATCGATGACTCGGCCGATAATGCGCGGCGGTATGAGCTCGAGTGCGGCGACAAACATGAGCAAGACAATACCGACTGCATACGTCCGCCATTCGAGCCTGAAGAACCAAGCTAATTGTTTAAATACACGAATCTGAAACGCCCCCTATATCTTGAAATAAGACTATTCATTTATGGTAGCGAAAGTTTGTTCGATTGTCGAACAAAATATGGATAAAAAAAACACTTCGCGGATGCGAAGTGCTTCGGTGACTCATTATGATTTTTTTTCGTTCTTCGCTTGAACGTTCATGGCACGCATCACTTGGTTGACTTTTTTCTGTGACGGTTTTTGACCCATCTGCATCATTAACGTACGAATCATGTCTTCGTTGATTGGTGGGTTCTGTTCAAGGTAGTTCATCATGTATTTACGAGCGATGAAGAATCCGATCGCGATACCCCCGATGAGTGCTGCCACGACAAGAAGAATCCAAAATAATGTACTCAAGGTTTTACCTCCTCTACCATATGAAACATCGTTTTTTACTATACACTATATTACGCTAATTCGCTAGTCGTCAGAAAAAAAAGTGATGACCTAGACATTGCTAGGCCATCACACGTTTTTAATGACAATTATAGTGATTTGACAGCGTCGATGACATTCTCGACAGACATGCCATACTCTTTCATGAGGAGGTCCCCAGGAGCAGAGGCACCGAACTTGTCGATTCCAAGCACTTTACCGCCGAATCCGACGTACTTGTACCATCCGAGCGTCGCACCCGCTTCAAGCGAGACGCGCTTCGTGATCGACGAAGGAAGAACTGATTCTTTGTACTCGGCCGATTGGGCTTCGAACAGTTCCCATGATGGCATTGAGACGACAGCAGCGTTCACGCCTTCAGCAGCGAGTTGTTCGCGTGCTTCGACGAGGACATGGACTTCTGAGCCTGTACCAAGAAGAAGAACGTCCGCTTCGCTAGACTTACCTGCGACGACATAGGCACCTTTCGCCGCGTCTTCGACAGATGTACCGACGAGTTCTGGCAACGCTTGGCGTGTCAAGACGAGAAGTGATGGAGCTGACGTCGTCGTGATCGCTTGTTTCCAAGCGGCGATCGTCTCTTTTCCGTCTGCCGGACGAAGAACTGACAAGTTCGGCATTGCCCGGAAGCTCATCAAGTGCTCGACCGGCTCGTGCGTCGGACCGTCTTCACCGACTGCGATCGAGTCATGCGTCAAGACGAATGTCGACGGGATTCCCATGAGTGCAGCGAGACGTACCGCTGGACGGAGGTAATCCGAGAAGACGAAGAACGTCGCGCCGTAAGGAAGTACGCCACCGTGAAGTGCCATACCGTTGACAGCTGCCGCCATTGCGAATTCACGGACACCGAACCAGATGTTACGGCCAGCCGGATCTTCGTCGAAGTCAGCAGCGCCTTTGATCATCGTATTGTTCGAGCCGGCGAGGTCAGCCGATCCACCGAACAACGTCGGGACCGTCTTCGCGATCGCGTTCAAGACTTCTCCACTCGTTTGGCGTGTCGCTTTTTTCGATCCGACTTCAAACGTCGGCAACTCGCTATCCCAACCTTCAGGAAGTTCGTTGTTCATCGCACGTTCGAACTGAGCACCGAGCTCAGGATGAGCCGATTTGTAGGCTGCGACGAGCTCGTTCCAATCCGACTCAGCTTTAGCTCCAGGCTCAACGACTTTATCGTTGAACAAGTCGTACACTTCGTTCGGGACGTAGAAGTTCTCGCCTTCCCATTTATAGAACTGTTTCGTGAGCTCGATTTCTGCTTCTCCAAGTGGAGCGCCGTGTGATGCCGATTTACCTGATTTATTCGGTGAACCGAAACCGATGACGGTCTTCACTTCAATCATCGTCGGTTTCGACGTCTCAGCTTTCGCCTCGTCGATCGCTTTGGCGATTGTATCGATGTCCGTTCCATCCTCGACGCGAATGACTTGCCATCCGTAAGCGTTGAATCGATCTTCTACGCTTTCCGAGAACGACTTATGAAGGTCGCCATCAAGTGAGATGTCGTTTGAATCATACAAGACGACGAGTTTCCCGAGTTTCAAGTGACCGGCGAGTGAGGCAGCCTCGGCCGACACACCTTCCATCAAGTCACCGTCTCCACAGATCCCGAACGTATAGTGATCGACCACGTTGAATTCATCGCGGTTGTATGTTGCTTCCAAATGTTTTTCAGCCATCGCCATACCTACAGCCATCGCAATCCCTTGGCCGAGTGGTCCCGTCGTCGCGTCTACACCAGCCGTGTGACGATACTCAGGGTGTCCTGGCGTCTTCGAGTCTTTTTGACGGAACGACTTGAGGTCGTCGATTGAAAGGTCATAACCAGACAAGTGAAGCAGCGAGTACAATAGCATCGAACCGTGTCCCGCTGAAAGGACGAACCGATCGCGGTTGAACCAGTTCGGGTTTTTCGGGTTGTGACGCATTTTGTCTGTCCAAAGCGTGAACGCCATCGGGGCCGCACCCATCGGCATACCTGGGTGACCTGAGTTCGCTTGTTGGACAGCATCAATCGAGAGCGTCCGAATCGAGTTAATCGCTAATAATTCTTTAGTAGTTGTTTCCACTAATTTCATCCTCTCTGTTGTAAAGAAAGTTTCTACCCGTCATATTTTAGCACACTCAATCGTGTGTCACAACTAATTAAATAGTATGTCACATTGATTGGAATCGTTTACTTCCATACGTCTGTTTTCGAGGGAATGGTCGAACCTTATCGAGCTTCGTGTATAACAAACATGCACATCCTATACGAAATAGGATGTGCATTCGAGTTCATTCAGAACGGTGTCGGTTCTGTTCGTCTTTTAGTTTTTCTGGTGTCACGTCGTTGCCTTCCGGATCGACGACTTTCATGCCCATCATCTGGGATTTGAACGATTGACGGAACGCTTTTAAATATTGTTGACGCAACGCTTGTTGCTCGTCCATCTCTTGTTGTGACAAGCCGTCTGTTTTTGCCTTGTTGGCGAGGAAGTTAATCCGCTCCAATTGTTCGGGTGCTAACATGAGATTCGCCCCCTCTCTACTGAATTTGTAGTTCTACTGTACAAAATCAGGGCGCAGGAATCAAGTTTCTGGCACTGCCACATGTTCCAAATAGCGACGGTTCACAGTCGCTTTCGAGACTTCGTAGCCGAATCCACGGAGCGTGGCCGCGATTTCGGCGAAGGTGAGCCCCCGCTCCCGAAGTTGGACGATCTCCTCGATCGGCACTTCGATCCGGCTCCTCCCACCTTGGTCATGGTGCTGAATGTTGCGTTGCGGGTTGAAGCCGTTCGCGACCGCCCGGCGCATGCCGCGCGATATCTTGGCGTTATGAATCTTCCGTTGATACTCCTCGACGACGCTGACAATCTCAAGCACCATCTTCTCGGCGTCCGAGACGACGTATTCGTCGGACGACTGCATCGTCAACAGCCGGACGTTATGCTTCATGAGCGTATGCAAGATGGCGATTTTTGCATTCCCCCGGCCGAGGCGACTGTCATCGCTCACGAGCACGGCATCGAGCTTTGACGCCGACACATGCTCTAACAGATCAAGCAGACCCGTCCGATTGACCTCGAAGCCGCTCTCTTGTTCGGTGATCACATCGATCACTTCCGCATCGAGACGTTTGGCCATCTGTAACAATTCCGCTTCTTGCCTCGTGAGCGAGGTTTCCTGAGTTGACTTGTTCGTCGATACGCGACAATAAATGACGACTCGCATCTCGTCACTCCCTTTCTTTCCAGTCATCCTTTTACGATACACAGGATGAGCGGGTGTTCGCAATCCAAATCGATCATTCAGCGGCGAACCACGTCGTTTTCCGTTCTTCTTTTTCCGCACGTTCCGCTAACAGCTGGGCTTCGAGCGTTTCCGCTTCGTTGAACGCAACTTCTTGTTCGATACTTCTTTCGACCGTCATCACTGTCGGCTCGACAACTTCGCCTTGGCGAAACTCGCCGACTAAGTAAAAGGCGAACATACCGAGCACTACCATTCCGACCAATATGAATCCGTTGACTGTATCTTTCATTTGAACCGCCTCCAAATACGAGAATATGCGTTCTTAGGAACGTCTGTTCGTTTATCTGTTCTCATCATAAAACAAGAACTTCTGTTCGGTCAAGAAAAAACGAACGAATGTTTGTACGCTCATATGTTCTTGTGTTAAAATAAATCCATAAAGAATAGGATGCGTTCGCAGGTTATTCGACATAAACGAGGTGAAATCCATTGAAAAAAATGTCAGCAAGACAGCAACAGATTCTTGATTTTATAAAAGCTGAAGTTCGGACGAAAGGTTATCCGCCGTCAGTCCGAGAAATTGGTGAAGCCGTCGGTCTCGCATCGAGCTCGACTGTGCACGGTCACTTGGACCGTCTTGAAAAACGTGGATTGATTCGGCGCGATAAGACAAAACCGCGTGCGCTCGAAGTGTTGAGCGAGGACGCCCCGTCAATCGAGGAGCGTGAGACGGTCATGTACGTCCCGGTCATCGGGAAAGTTACGGCCGGAACACCGATCACGGCGATCGAGAACGTGGAAGAACACTTCCCGCTCCCGGCCCATATCGTCGGTTCGGATAACGTGTATATGCTCTCCGTCTCTGGCGATTCGATGATCAACGCCGGAATCCTCGACGGAGACCGCGTACTCGTGAGACAACAGAACACGGCAGACAATGGAGAGATTGTCGTCGCGATGACGGACGAGGGTGAGGCGACCGTCAAACGGATCTACAAAGAAGCGTCGAAAGTCCGACTCCAGCCGGAGAACGATGAACTTGAGGCGATGTATTTCGATAACGTATCCATTTTAGGGAAGGTCATCGGTGTATACCGGACGATCCATTAATGGCTAGCGGCAAGACACATACGCGTACGAACCTCGTGGCAATCGGTGCTTTAGCGATTGCCACGCCTTTTATTGATGTCGATATCCCGACTACCCTTTTCCTCGGTGCGCTTATCGGGACGTTCTGGCTCTCCCCGGACCTCGATTTGAAATCGGATGCATACTATCGGTGGGGACCGCTGCGTGGCTTTTGGCTCCCTTACGTGAAGCTGATGCCGCACCGGTCTCCGCTGTCGCACTTGCCGGTGTTGAGCGATCTCATTCGTGTCATCTACCTCGGCTTCCCGCTCGCACTCGTCCTTACGTTCACCCCGTATGAAGCGGCTGTGAAGACGTGGCTCGACTTGAACGGCATCCCGTTCTTCCTCGGTCTCGTGTTCGCGACGACGCTCCATACGGCGCTCGACTATGCGTCCACATTTTTCAAACGTGCGTTCTAATCTCAAAACAAGCGACCACTCAATTGCGAGTGGTCGCTTGTTTTGACTAAAAAACGCCCGATCCAAGAAACTGGATCGAGCGTTTTTTGAATCCATTCGACTTAGTAGAGAGTCATGTACTGATCGCGTTCCCACTCTGTTACTTGCGTGCGGAACATATCCCACTCGATCTCTTTCAACTCGAGGAAGTGTTCGCCGATGTGGTCACCGAGCGAATCCATGACGATTTTGTCGGCGCGGAGTACTTCGAGCGCGTCGAAGAGTGTCGCCGGAAGATCGTCAATGCCGTTCGCAACACGCTCTGGCTTGTCCATCACGTAGATGTTGCTGTCGATCGGTTTCGGCGCTTTCAAGTCTTTCTCGATGCCGTCAAGACCAGAAGCCAAGAGGGCCGAGAGCGCGAGGTACGGGTTCGCCGCCGGGTCAACCGAACGTACTTCGATACGTGTCGAGAGGCCGCGGGCAGCCGGTACACGGACGAGCGGTGAACGGTTACGGGCGCTCCATGCGACGTAGCATGGTGCTTCGTATCCAGGCACGAGACGCTTGTACGAGTTGACCGTCGGGTTACAGATCGCCGTGAACGCACGTGCATGCTCGAGGATACCAGCTGTGAAGGCGCGTGCCGTATCCGAGAGCTCCATGTCACCGTTCGGGTCGTAGAACACGTTCGTGTCGCCTTTAAAGAGTGACATGTTCGCATGCATCCCTGAACCGTTGACACCGAAGAGTGGTTTCGGCATGAACGTCGCGTGAAGGCCATACTTCGCCGCGATCGTCTTGACGACGAGTTTGAACGTTTGGATGTTGTCGGCAGTCGTTACCGCATCCGCGTATTTGAAGTCGATTTCATGCTGTCCTGGTGCGACTTCGTGGTGTGACGCTTCGATCTCGAAGCCCATGTTTTCGAGCTCGATAACGATTTCTTTACGGCAGTTCTCGCCTGAATCGACAGGTGCCAAGTCGAAGTAACCGCCTTGGTCGTTCAATTCGAGTGTCGGCTGTCCGTTCAAGTCTTTCTTGAAAAGGAAGAACTCTGGCTCTGGTCCGACGTTGAACGCTGTGAAGCCGAGCTTTTGCATATGCTCGAGGTTGCGTTTCAAAATACCGCGCGGGTCACCGCTGAACGGTGTGCCGTCCGGATTATAAATATCACAAATTAAGCGAGCGACTTTACCGCTGCCGTCTGTCCACGGGAAGACAACCCACGTGTTAAGGTCTGGATAGAGGTACATGTCTGATTCCTCGATGCGTACGAACCCTTCGATTGAAGAGCCATCGAACATCATCTTGTTATCAAGTGCTTTGTCCAATTGGCTGATTGGCACCTCGACGTTTTTAATCGTACCGAGGATATCCGTGAATTGAAGACGAATAAAGCGTACGTCCTCTTCTTGTGCGATCCGTTTGATGTCTTCTTTTGTGAACGTTTTTCTGGCCATGATAAAAGTCCCCTCTCACATTGTGTAATGGTTTGTGTACTGGCGTCATCGATAAAAACGTGACAACTCTCCTTGGATGAGCGACGTTTTATTGAAACGACCAGCTTCTTGAAGCTGTGTTTTCAATAATTGATGTAACTCTTTCTCGGAAATCTTTGGCGGTTCGCTTGGCGGAGCCGCAGAAGCAGATTGTTCTGTCTCTTTGGCACCGTCGTTGTCGAGCATATGGCGAATCGCCGCCAAGTTGAAGCCTTGGTCAATGAAATCTTTGATTGCGAGTAAACGTTCGACATCATTAAAGGAATAAAGTCGTCGTTTCGATTCCGTCCGACTAGGCGAAACCAGACCCTGTTCTTCGTAATATCGAATCTGCCTGCCTGTCAGTTGCGTCAGATCTTGGACGATCCCAATCGGAAACAACGGGTTGGAGCGACGAAATTGATCGGCCATCCCTTACCCCTCCTTTTCTGTCTCACAATGTGAGAATAATACATGACAACTTTCCTGTCAATAGATGTTAAGAAAGTTAACATGACATTTCGGTTACAACGTTTGAGTTGAATTTTCACGGTCAAATGTGACGAGCCCTTTCGTCCGCAATTGGCTCAAGGCGAGCATTAACGCGACTTTCACGTGTGCATAGGTCAAGCCACCTTGGACGTATGCCGTGTACGGCGCCCGGAGTGGTCCGTCCGCTGATAGTTCGATCGACGAGCCTTGGATGAACGTCCCGGCCGCCATGATGACGTCATCCTCATATCCTGGCATATAGGCCGGTACCGGCAGTGCGTGGGCGTTGACCGGGGACGCCATCTGAATGCTCTGACAGAACGCGATCATCTTGTCGCGGTCGCGGAACGTGACCGATTGAATCAAATCGGTCCGCCGTGACGTATAATGCGGATCGGTCTCGAAGCCGAGCAGGCCGAGCAGGCTCGCCGTCAAATGGGCCCCTTTCAACGCTTGGGCGACCGTGTGCGGCGCCATATAAAAGCCTTGATACATCTCCTGCAGCGAATAGAGCGACGGACCGGCCTCGCTGCCGATGCCTGGTGTCGTCATCCGGAACGAGCATCGTTCGATCAATGCTTTCGTCCCGGCGATATAGCCGCCTGTCTTCGCCAAGCCACCGCCCGGGTTTTTAATGAGCGAACCGGCCATGAGGTCGGCCCCGACATGTGTCGGCTCAATCGTCTCGACAAATTCGCCGTAGCAGTTGTCGACGAAGACGAACACGTGCGGGTGCGCTGCTTTGATCGCCGCGATCGCCTCGCCGATTTCTGTGACTGGGATGCTGCGTCGATTGGCGTACCCTTTCGAACGTTGGATGCCGACGAGCTTCGTCTCGGGGCGAATCCGTTCGATCGCAGCCGCGACATCGATTTGATCGTCTTTCAACTCGACCGTGTCGTAGCCGACACCGAGTTCTTTCAATGAACCGCGGCCGTCGCCACGGATGCCGACGATCTCTTCAAGCGTATCGTACGGTTTACCCGTGATATACAAGAGTTCATCTCCCGGTAACAACACACCGAACAAGGCGATCCCGATCGCGTGTGTCCCCGAGATGATTTGCGGACGACAGAGGGCGAGTTCGGCCCCGAACACGTCCGCATAGATCGACTCGAGCGTGTCGCGCCCGATATCGTCATAGCCGTACCCGGTCGTCGGATTGAAATGAAAGTCCGACACTTTATGCTTCTTGAACGATTCGAGGACACGGTATTGGTTGAACTCCGCCGTTTCCTCGATCGCTTCAAAATAAGGTTTCACCCGTTGTTCCGCTTGCTTGACGAACGGGGCGAGTTCATCGTAATGCTCAATCTTTTCTTGCCACATCATTCACACCTCAAATGGTTTCAGCGTCGCATATAGACGCGTGTCTTCTCTCATATAACCGACAAGTTCGACCGAGCCGTCGTCAAGGAAGTTCTCCTCGAGCCGGTACATCGAATCTTTGGCCGGATGGTAATGTTCGAACGAGCTGACCGGCAAGACGACGTGCACTTTCGTCAACACGTCCGAAATCTTGTCCTCGATCGCGCCGATGAGCGTCTCGATATCGGCCGAGTCGAGCGCCGAGATGACGAGCGGTCCACCGACGAAGTCAGCCGTCAAGCGATCTTTCTTGTTGTACACTTCGAGCTGCGGCAACTCGCTCGCGCCGAGATCGGACAAGACCGAATTGGTCGTATCGATCTGGTTCATGTAGTGCGGGTTCGACGCGTCGATGACATGAAGCACGAGGTCGGCCCCGAGCACTTCTTCAAGCGTCGAGCGGAACGCGGCGACGAGTTTCGTCGGCAAGTCACGGATGAACCCGACCGTGTCGGTGATCAGCACTTTCCCGCCGCGCGGCAGTTCGAGCTCACGCGTGAGCGGGTCGAGCGTCGCGAACAGTTCATCCTGTTCATACGTGTCGGCATCGGTCAGACGGTTGAAGATGGTCGACTTGCCGGCGTTCGTGTAACCGACGAGCGCGACTTGGAACACACGGTTCTCTTTCCGGCGCACACGGTAGCGGTCACGGTGCGCGACCGTGCCTTCGAGTTGTTTCTTGATCTCATCGATGCGGCGCTTGATGTGACGGCGGTCACTTTCAAGTTTCGTCTCACCCGGGCCACGCGTCCCAATCCCGCCTCCGAGTCGTGACAACTGTGTGCCTTGCCCGATCAGGCGTGGGAGCAAGTAGTTCATCTGGGCGAGCTCGACTTGGAGCTTCCCTTCCTTCGACTGGGCCCGTCCGGCGAAGATGTCCAAGATGAGTTGCGTCCGGTCGATCAATTTCATCTCGTCCGGGTCGTTCAACGAGATCCGAATATTTTTCGATTGGGCCGGTGACAGCTCAGCGTTGAAGATGACAATATCCGGCTCGAACTGTTCGATGAGTACGGCGAGCTCCTCGACTTTCCCTTTCCCGATAAACGTCCGGCGGTCGACTTGTTGCCGTTTCTGGTCGAGTCTTGCGACGACCTCACCTTTTGCTGTGTCGACCAACTCGACGAGTTCACCCATCGATTGTTCATATGTCCAATCGTCGACGGTCGGTAGCTGACACCCGACGATAATCACTTTCTCTCGTTCCATATACATCCCTCATTCCTAATAAGTCTCATCCTCCATCTTACCACGAATCCATGAATGGAGAACGTCCGTTTGTGGTACGATATGAAGAGAAGGAGGGACGTCCCATGACGAAACGCAGAAAAGAGTACTCGCTCCCCGAGTATATCGAAACGTATTTATATCATCTCGGTGCGAGCGGCCGCCAGCCATCGACGCTGAAACGCTATCGCTACGACTTGATCGACGTGCACAAATACTTCAGCGACCATAACGTCGAACTCGTCACCCCCGAGGAATGGCTCGCCGTCCCGCTCGAGTCATGGAAGACGTTCATCAACGATTTTTTGATCGAAGAGAAACAGTACCAACAGGCGACGGTCGCCCGCATCGTCACCGTGATCAACAGCTTGACCCAGTTTTTGAACCCGCTCCGCAAAAAGATGCTCGCCTATTCGCAACCGGCGCACACGCTCACCATCGACCAAATCGCGTTACAGTCCGAGTTCGACAAGCTCGTCCGGACGATCCGGTCGCCGCGGGGATTGAGCGAGAACCAGCTTCAGGCTCATCCCTATCTCGTCAACCGCAACGCGCTCATCGTCACACTGTTCTACAAATACGGTTTGCGCGTCCATCATATCATCCGTCTGAAAATGAACGACCTACACTTGGCGAGCTACGAGTTCGACGTCTATGACCGGCTCGGTAACAAGTTCACGCTGAAGCTGACGCCGGAGGACCAATCGCTCCTCATGAACTATCTCGCCGACATCCCGACGCCGGTGCGCCCGCGCTGGTACTCGGAAGACCCGGTGTTCGTCTCGTTCGACTTTGCCCGGATGACGTTCCGCTGGGTGTACGCCAAAAACCAGCCGAAACAGCTGACGATCGTCATGATCACGAAGATGATGCGGCAGTTGAACGAGCGCAGCGGCGTCACCCGCTCGGTCACCCCGTCGATGCTCCGGAACGCCCATGTCTTGAAGACGTATGCGACCGACATGACCTCTCTCGAGCGGATGAACGTGACGTGCATGCATAAAGAGTCGTCGCTCCGCCGTTATGAGCAGGCGTATGCCGAGTTCGGTGCCGAGCTGTTCGGTGAAAATGTGACGAACTAAAACCCGCCCTTTTCCGAGGACGGGTTTTGCTTTGTCGATCAATGGGCCCATTCATCTTCTAGTAACCCGTAGACGACATGGTCGACGTACCGGTCGTACAGCCATTCGGCGTCTCGAAGCACGCCTTCTTGTTTGAAGCCGAGCCGTTCCGGCAGCGCCCGGCTCTTCACGTTCCCGGTCGCGACACGGATCTCAATCTTATGTAAGCGGAGTTCCTTAAATCCGTACTCGATGATCGTTTCAAGTGCTTGGCTCATGATGCCCTGCCCTTGAAAGTCTTGGCCGAGCCAATAGCCGACCGTCCCGCACTTGATGCCACGATCGATATCGTTGAAGCCGATCGTGCCAGCGAGGTCACCTTGATAGATGATGGCGAACGATTTCGGATACCCACCCGTCTCGATCAATCCTTTGATTCGTCCTTCGATGTTCTGCCGCGAATCCTCAACCGTCTCCGTGTAATCGAGCCACCCGAGCCACTCCCGAAGATATGGCTTCGATGCCATCGTCAGTTCGAACAACGCCTCCGCGTCGTCAAAGGTGAACATCCGTAGCTGTAATTTTTCATCGATGTTATAAGCCAACATGTTACCGTCCCCCCATCCATCTCCCATTTATTGTGTTCACTGATGATTTATTGTAAGCTATCTGTAAATAATTTGAAAGCGGTGAAAATATGTAATCTGGCTTCATCCATCCCATCCAAAATTGAATAGTCCTGGAGGAGATTTGTGATGAAGTCATTTTACACGCTCTTGGTCAGTCAATGGCTGGCCAACATCGGTGACGTGCTCTATATCGTCGCCTTGATCGCCTTATTGTATCAACAGAGCGGTTCCGCCCTCGCAGCGGCCAGTTTCCCGATTGCCGTCACGATCGGCATGACCGTGAGCGGTCTGTTCTTTGCCCGCGTCCTATCTCGGTTCACGCTCGGTCAGACGCTACTCGTCACGCAATTACTGAAAACAATCCTACTTCTTGCGGTGATTCAGACGGAATCGGTCTACGTCCTCGGTCTTGTCGTACTAATCGCTTTCTTAGACGGGTTCGCCCGTCCGGTCCAGGCGTCGTTCATTCCCCGGCTGACGACAAATCGCCAACAAGCAAACAGTCTCGTCCAAGGATCGAACCAGTTCATCCAGCTGGCGATGTGGCCGCTTGGGACGATTCTTGTCGCTTCGTTTTCAAGCGAGGTGGCTCTAACCGTCGCTTTGATTTTGTTCACGCTGTCAACGCTCGTCACGTTTCAATTCGTCCATTCGCTCGACCACGATGTGACGGAAACAGAGCTTGAATCGGACATTTCCCTAAAGGACAGCCTCGCCTTCGTGCGAACAGCACCTTATGCTCGACTGATCACGGTGTTCGTCACGTTCGAATCGTTCGTCAGCACACTTTGGATTTCAGCGCTCCTGCTCGTCTATTTGGAGCGCCATCTCCACATCGATACGAGCTGGTGGGGAACGATGAACGCGAGCTTCTTGGTCAGTATGATCATAGCGAGCGCTTACCTGTACCGTGCAAAGCGCAACAGTTCGCTCGCCATCAGCTCCGTTTTGTCTGTAGGGGCCGCCCTGTTGTTCGGGCTGACGTCTCACATCGTGTTCGCACTCATCGCGCTCGCGATTCAAGGATACGCCACCCAGCTCCTCATCATCCAGACGAACACAGCGCTCCAAGAGACAACACCGGCCGCACAACTCCCGTACGTCTACAGCGTCCAACAGACGACCTACACGTTCGCCTTCAGCATCGGCAGCCTGACGTTCGGTATGCTCGCGGACGGATTGCCGATTGCGGTCGTCTACTTGATTGGCGCAGGTTTGACCGTTCCGCTCGTCTGGCTCGGTCGACAAATCGATCAGGCGGACGACGTGGTCCAATCTGCATAATAAGTAGGCGCCTTCTCGGTCAGAGAGGGCGCCTATTCATTGTGTATTTTCTTGATTTCTCATCGGTACTAAGGCGATGGTTTATACTAAAAGAAACCGTTGAATGGAGTGATTGATTATGTCCATACTTTCGCACGAAGAAACAACCGAGTTATTGAATACGTTGGAATCACGATTTACCACCCATCCCGAACGGCATCCTGGTATCGCCTGGTCCGACGTATTGACGCAGCTTCAGGCGGACAATAGTAAACTTTTCTCGCTCGCCGAGATGGAGCGGACTGGTGGTGAACCTGACGTGATTCAACTTCCAAACGGTGACCTCGTTTTCTGCGACTGTTCAGCCGAAAGTCCGACTGGCCGGCGCAGCCTTTGTTACGACAATCAGGCGTTGGCCGCCCGGAAGAAAAACAAACCGTCCGGCAGTGCTGTCGCAATGGCCGAACAGATCGGGATTTCGATCCTCGAAGAAGCCACATATCGCCACCTGCAGACGTTCGGAATGTTTGATGTGAAGACGTCAAGCTGGATTGTAACTCCGGAGGCGATTCGACAAAAAGGCGGCGCCTTGTTCTGCGACCGGCGCTATGATCATATCTTTGTCTATCATAACGGCGCTGATTCCTATTATGCAGCCCGAGGGTTCCGTGGAATGTTGATTCTTTGAGCAGGGCCATGAGCCTTGCTTTTTAATGGAGAAATAGTTTGATTCGTTAGAATAAATACTTTCTCAACTTTTTTAACATTAATGCGGTATATGAAATAACCGAAACTGAATCGCATCATATACGAATTAAAAAACTGCAGACAATCGTCTGCAGTCTCAACCTTACGCGTGAAGCGTGACGTTCAACTCTTCGGCGACCGCCTTGAAGGCCGCGAGCGCGCGTTCGAGGTCGTCACGGGTATGCTCCGCCGTCACGATCGTCCGGATGCGGGCCTTGCCCTTCTCGACCGTCGGGAAGGCGATGCTTTGCGCGAACACACCGTGGTCTTTCAGCTTGTCCGAGAACGTGTGCGCGAGCGTCTCCTCACCGAGCATGACCGGGGTGATCGGCGTCGTCGCGTGGCCGATGTCAAAGCCGAGGTCACGGAGACCTGTCTTGAAGAACTCCGTGTTCGCCCATAACTTATCGAACAGTTCCTCTTCTTCTTTCATGACCCGGATCGCCTCACGGTTCGCCGCGACGACCGCTGGCGGGTGTGACGTCGAGAACAAGAACGGACGCCCTTTTTGGATCAAGAAGTCACGGACGTCGTTCGAGCAGGCGACGTAGCCACCGAGGACGCCGATCGCTTTCGACAACGTCCCGACTTGGAGGGCGACCCGTCCGTCGAGACCGAAGTGGTTGACCGTCCCGCGGCCGTTCTGACCGAGGACGCCTGACGCGTGCGCATCGTCGACCATGACCGCCGCATCATACTTCTCGGCGAGCTCGACGATCTCCGGGAGCGGTGCGATGTTGCCGTCCATCGAGAAGACGCCGTCCGTGACGACGAGACGCGTCCGGTAGTCTTGCGTTTCTTTCAAGGCCGCCTCTAAGTCTTCAAGGTCGGTATGCTTGTAGATGCGGCGGGCCGCTTTCGTCAGACGGATGCCGTCGATGATCGAGGCGTGGTTGAGTGCGTCACTGATGACGACGTCTTCCGGTCCGAGCAGCGCCGACAAGACGCCGAGGTTCGTCGCGAACCCTGACTGGAAGACGAGTGCCGCTTCCGTATGCTTGAACTCGGCGAGTTCACGCTCGAACGCCTCGTGCATCTCGAACGTTCCGGCAATCGTCCGGACCGATCCCGTCCCGGCCCCGAACGCTTCGACCGCTTCGATCGCGGCTTGTTTTAAGCGTGGGTGGTTGGCGAGTCCGAGGTAGTTGTTCGACGATAATTGGACGAGCGACTTACCGTTGATCATGACCTCGTTCCCTTGCGCCGATTCGAGCGGCACGAGCGAGCGGAACGTGCCCGCTTGTTTCATTTCATTGACTGCTTCTGTAATATGTTCAAATGCCATATCGATTCCCCCTGTTTATGGTAGTAAGACGACTTTCCCGCATTTCCCGGCCCGCATGAGCTCGAAACCTTGCTCGAACTCCTCGAGCTTGAAGACGTGGGTGATGATCGGTTCGACGTTCAATTGGCCGGACGCGAGCATTGTCGACACTTGGCCCCACGTCTCGTACATTTTACGACCGGTGATGCCTTGGACCCTTATTCCTTTGAAGACGACGTCACGCGTCAAATCGAGCGCGACCGGTCGTGCCGGAAGTGATAAGACGTTGACGTCGCCGCCCGCCGTCACCATCTTGAACGCCTGGTCGATCGCGACCGGATGCCCGCTCATCTCACAGACGACGTCGATCCCGTCCCCGTCCGTCTCAGCCATGATCAGGTCGAGCGGATTTTGGTCCATGCTGTTGATGACGACGTCCGCCCCCATCTGTTCTGCGAGCTTCAGCCGGTACGGATTGATATCAATCGCATACACGCGGCTCGCACCGGCCGCCTTGGCGACGCCGACGGCCATGAGACCGATCGGACCACAGCCGACGATGGCGACAGTTTGTGCCGTCACGTCACTTGCGAGCACGGTATGGACCGCGTTCCCGAGCGGCTCTTGGATTGATGCGAGCTTCGACGGCATCGTCTCCGGGTTGACCCATAAGTTCTCTTCCGGCATGACGACATACTCGGCGAAACAGCCTTGTGTGTCGACCCCGATGATTTTCGTATTTTTACAGATATGATACTGGCCACGCAAACATTGTTTACACTGATGGCAGACGATGTGTGTCTCAGCCGACACGGTCTGACCGACTTTGATGCGCTTCGCGCCTTCCCCGAGCGCCACGACTTCCCCTGAAAACTCATGCCCGAACACGTAAGGCGGTTTGACCCGGCTCTTCGCCCAGTCGTCCCATTCATAAATATGGACGTCGGTCCCGCAAATCGATGTCGCCTTCACTTTGATCAATACTTCACCGGCACCCGGTGTCGGAATCGGCACCTCGACCAGCTTTGCCCCAAATCCGGCCGTGTGTTTTTGAATCGCTTTCATAACAGGTGTCGTTGCTTCCTTCTCTGTCGTTGACACGAGCTGTTCCATCGAAAACGTCCCCCTCTTGTCTGTTTGTCGAACTTCACGTTCTCTTTCATCTTGTCATAAAATGACGAAACTGAGAAGATAGAACCTCATTTTTCAACAAAAAAGAGAAGCCATCCGCTCCGATGGCTTCTCTTCACAAGAATAGGACCTATGTCCCGACCGCACAAGCTCATCTCGGTTCGATGATGAGCTTGATGGCAGTTCGTTCTTCCCCGTCAATTAGAATATCCGTAAACGCTGGAATACAGATCAAATCAAGACCGCTCGGCGCGACGAAACCGCGGGCGATGGCGACAGCTTTGATGGATTGATTGAGCGCACCGGCGCCGATCGCTTGAATCTCACACGTTCCTTTTTCACGAAGAACGCCAGCTAATGCACCCGCAACGGAGTTGGGATTCGATTTTGCTGAAACTCTGAGTACGTCCATTCTTGTTTCCCCCTCGGGTAGGTTGTTCAATCAAACCAGACGGTCTGATCATCTAGGTGTATGCGTTCGATCTTGGTCGCTCGTTTCGACTGGTCGTCGATCGTGATTAAAACTCCATTAAGTTGTTCCCGTCCCTCGGCAACTTCAAACCGGACCGGGAGTTGTGTTACAAACTTTTTCAACACGACAGACGCGTCCATGCCGAGGACACCGTCGAGCGGACCGGTCATCCCGACATCAGTGATATACGCCGTCCCGTTTTTGAGCACGCGCTCATCAGCGGTTTGGACATGGGTGTGCGTCCCGACGACCGCTTGGACACGGCCGTCTAGGTGATACCCCATCGCGATCTTCTCACTCGTCGCCTCGGCGTGCATGTCGACGAAGATGGCATCGACATCGTCCCGAACCTCATCGACGAGGGCGTCGACTTTGCGGAACGGACAATCGAGCGACGGCAAGAACACCGTCCCCATGACGTTGATGACGGCAAGCTTCTTCCCGTTCTGCTTGAGTACCATCATGCCGACACCCGGTGTGCCGTCCGGATAGTTGGCCGGACGGACGATACGCTCGGCGTCGTCGATCCAATCAAAGATTTCACGGTTGTCCCAAGTATGGTTCCCCATCGTCACGCCATGGAATCCAAGTTCGAGAAATTGTTGGTATATTTTTTTTGTGATACCGCGTCCGTTGGCTGCGTTCTCACCGTTGACGAGCATGAACGTCGGACTATATTTGCTTTTCAAGCGCCCGATTTGTGCTGCCAAGATGTCACGACCCGGTTTCCCGACGACGTCACCGATAAATAAAATCTTCATAACTATTTCCTCCTTCAAAACAGAAAAAGCGGAGAATGTCTCCGCTTTTTACTTCGCATAATCGACGGCACGCGTTTCACGAATGACCGTCACTTTAATTTGTCCTGGATAATCCAGTTCATCTTCGATCCGTTTGCAAATATCGCGCGCCATCTTGTTCGCCACGACGTCGTCGACGACATCTGGGCGGACGATGATGCGGACTTCGCGTCCTGCTTGGATCGCATATGATTTCTCGACACCTTCGAACGACTCACAAATTGACTCGAGGCGTTCTAAGCGGCGAATGTAACTCTCGAGCGTCTCTTGACGAGCGCCCGGTCGTGCCGCAGACAGCGCGTCTGCCGCTGCGACGAGAACAGCGATTGTCGATGTCGCTTCGACGTCTCCATGGTGCGAGGCGATCGAGTTGATGACGACCGGATGTTCTTTATACTTCGTGGCCAGCTCAACGCCGATCTCGACGTGGCTGCCCTCGACTTCATGGTCGATTGCTTTCCCGATATCGTGGAGGAGTCCCGCTCGCTTGGCGAGCGTCACGTCTTCCCCGAGCTCGGCGGCCATCATGCCGGCGAGGTGGGCCACTTCGACCGAATGGGCGAGTACGTTTTGACCGTAACTCGTCCGGTAACGCATGCGTCCGAGTGTTTTAATAAGGTCAGGATGTACCCCGTGGATACCAGCCTCGAACGTCGCTTCTTCACCGTATTCACGGATGCGCTCATCGACTTCGCGGCGTGACTTCTCGACCATCTCTTCGATCCGGGCCGGATGGATCCGTCCGTCTTGAACGAGTTTTTCTAGCGTCATCTTGGCGATCTCACGACGGACCGGGTCAAATCCGGACAAGATGACCGCTTCAGGCGTGTCATCGATGATGAGATCGATCCCAGTGAGCGTCTCGAGCGTGCGGATGTTACGTCCTTCACGACCGATGATGCGCCCTTTCATCTCGTCACTCGGCAAGTTGACGACAGATACCGTCGTCTCAGCGACATGTTCAGCCGCATAACGTTGCATCGTGAGAGACAACAAGTGTTTCGCTTTTTTATCAGCTTCAAGTTTTGCTTTTTGCTCGATGTCTTTTTGAAGGAGAGCAGCATCGTGAAGCGCTTCCTGCTTCGCTTCGTCCATGATGATGGTTCGTGCTTCTTCTTTTGACAAGGCCGCCACGCGTACAAGTTCTTGACGGGCTTCCTCGTATAATTCCTCCACTTTGCTTTCGAGCGTCTCTGCTTCACGTTTCCGTTTCGCAATGCCTGCCTCGCGTTCATCCAAAGCATCTTCTTTCCGTTCGAGCATGTCTGCCTTCCGGTCAAGAAGCTCTTCTTTTTGAACAAAGCGATTCTCTTTCACTTTCTGCTCTTCGCGACGTTCGCGTAACTCTTGTTCCGTCTCATTGCGAAGTTGAATCATCTCTTCTTTTACTTCAAGCCGTGCCTCTTTTTGCATCGCTTCCGATTGTTGTTTCGCTTGCTCCACAATCTTGGTCGCTTCCGTCTCAGCACCTTGAATCTTCGCTTCGGCGATCGATTTACGCACAAAAAAACCTGCAACAAAAGCTATCGGCAAAAGGAGGATCAGAATAAGCCAATTTAGCCATTCCATCATGTTCACCTCCCTTTCGCAAGGTTATTTTATTTTTTTAAGATTGAATGACACGGGTGGACCCGCGCATAGCTTTATTGTACTTATTTACTTGTTAGAATGCAATGCAAGGACAGGATAGAACTCCCAATTCCTTAAAAAATATTGTGATATACAAAAAACCCGCTCGGACGCATCCGGCGGGTCGCTTGCTTAATCTTCTTCGATGAGTGAGAGCACTTCATCACTGTCGGCTTCGACCGTGACCGTCTTCTCACCGTTGAGACCGTAGTGATCACGAATTTGTTGTTCGATTGCTGCGGCGATTTGTGGATTTTCTTTCATGAACTGCTTCGCATTTTCACGACCTTGTCCAACGCGTTCTTCGTTATACGAATACCAAGCACCGCTTTTTTGAACGATATCAAGATCGGCACCGATATCGATGAGTTCACCTTCACGTGAGATCCCTAGACCGTACATGATATCGACTTCAGCTGTTTTAAATGGTGGGGCGACCTTGTTCTTGACGACTTTGATCTTCGTCCGGTTACCGACCATTTCTTGGCCTTGCTTCAACGTCTCTGCACGACGGACTTCTAAACGAACCGACGAATAGAATTTCAAGGCACGTCCACCTGGAGTTGTTTCCGGGTTCCCGAACATGACACCGATTTTTTCACGAATCTGGTTGATGAAGATGACGATCGTCTTCGATTTGTTCGTCGCACCCGACAACTTACGGAGCGCTTGGCTCATGAGACGAGCTTGAAGTCCCATGTGTGAGTCACCCATCTCACCTTCGATTTCAGCTTTTGGTACGAGTGCCGCTACCGAGTCGACGACGAGGATGTCGACGGCACCAGAACGAACGAGCGCTTCTGCGATTTCGAGCGCTTGCTCCCCTGTGTCCGGCTGTGACAAGAGAAGTTCATCGATGTTGACACCGAGGTTGTGCGCGTACTTCGGATCGAGCGCGTGCTCCGCATCGACGAACGCTGCTTGGCCACCGCGTTTTTGGACTTCAGCGATCGCATGGAGCGCCACTGTCGTCTTACCTGAAGATTCCGGTCCGTACACTTCGATGACACGACCACGTGGATAGCCGCCTGCGCCGAGCGCGATGTCGAGGGCGATTGATCCTGACGGAGTGACGGATACTTGTTGATCTGTATTTTCACCGAGGCGCATGATTGAGCCTTTACCGAATTGTTTCTCAATTTGGCGTAATGCCATTTCTAACGCTTGTTTACGATCACTCATAGATTAATGAGCCTCCTTTGATTTGTATCTTTATTATAAACGAACCCAACCTTTTACACAAGGATTTTACGAACGTTTATTCGCCTTTTTTCATTCGTTGCCACAATGCCCATAACCCGTCCTTGGCCGCCCGTGCCTGGATGACGTTCCGCTGTTGGTGCGGATAGACGCGTTCGATTACTTCCATGCCTGACGGCGTCTTCACCCCGATGAACACGGTGCCGACCGGTCGACCCGAATTGGAGACGGGTCCGGCCTCACCGGTAAAGGACAGTCCGTAATCCGAATTCGTCTGATCAACGAGCCCTTGGATCATTTCTAAAGCAACTTGTTTTGAGACGACCGACTGTGACTCAATTGTAGCAAGGGACACCCCTAAAAACCTATTTTTTAGCTTGTCCGAGTACGTGACGACGCCTCCTAGAAAGACTTCTGACGCCCCTGGGACCGCCGTCAGCATCGCTTGGACTTGTCCCCCGGTCAGCGATTCGGAGATCGATAGCGTCGCGTGGCGCCGTCTTAGCTCGCGAATCAAATGCGTAGCCAGCGTATCCTCGTCCGAACCGAAATAATAGGCGCCGACACGGGACAGAATGTCTCGTTTGACGCGGTCGATCATCTGGCGGGCCGCGTCCTCGGTCTCCGCTTTCGCGCTGACACGCAGTCGCGCTTCCCCTGATTCCGCGTACGGGGCGACTGTCGGGTTCACCCCGTCCATTAGATCGGATACCGCCTCGTCAAGAGCCGACTCACCGATCTCATAAAAACGTAGTGATTCAGAAACGATCGTCGCACCCGAAAACTTGCTCGGAAACGTCGCTTCGACAATCGCTGCCATTTCGCGTGGCACCCCGGGTAAGAGCAGCCACGTCGTCTCGTCCTCGACCCACATGCCGGGAGCGAGACCGACCGGATTGTGGAGCACTTCAGCTCCTGATAAAACATCCGCTTGTCTGGCGTCCCCGTCGTTCATGGCTCGTCCCCGCGAGGCGACAAAGCGTCGGATCGTGTCTAAAGACGCTTCGTCCCGAACGAGCGGACGGCCGAGCAAGTCAGCGAGCACTTGTTTCGTGATGTCATCATTCGTCGGACCGAGTCCCCCGGTGACGATCACGAGTTCGCTCCGCCGCTTCGCTTGCTCGAACGTTTCTCTCAAGCGATCGAAGTTATCCCCGACCACTACATGATACAGCACGGACAGCCCATATTTCGACAACTGCTCTGATAAGTAACGGGCGTTCGTGTTCGAGATTTCCCCTAAGAGTAGTTCAGAACCTACCGCAATGATTTCCGTCCGTTTCATCGAAGTTCCTCCTTTGATTCAAAAAAAAGACGAGTTGCTCCCACAACTCGCCTGTCGTCGATTTACATCGATTTTACAATGATCTTATAGTTTTGTGCGAAATACTCGGCCCCAGAATAAATCGTCAAGACGAGTGCGAGCCACATCGCCCACTCTCCGAACGGGATGCCGATATAGTTGAAAATCGGGTTGCCGAACAATAAGAAGATGATGGCAAAGAGCTGGACCCATGTCTTCGCTTTACCCGACTTACCGGCCGCCACGACGATTCCTTCATCAGCCGCGACGAGACGAAGCCCCGTCACCGCGAACTCACGTGACAAGATGACGACGACGACCCATGCCGCGACGAGATCCATCTCGACGAGCAAGACGAGCGCCGCCGTGACGAGTAACTTGTCAGCGAGCGGATCCATGAACTTGCCGAAGTTCGTGACCAAGTTGTGCTTACGGGCCAAGTGCCCGTCAAGCCAATCCGTAATCGCTGCGATCGTAAACACGACCGCGGCGATGAATTGATGGAGCGGTACTTCCGCTCCGAGGAAAGCGATGTCTCCCCAGTTAAAATCTACAGCGAGCAAGACGACGAATACGGGGATGAGCAAAACCCGCAACATCGTCAGGCGGTTAGGTAGGTTCATCGAGAACTCCTCCTCTAGAAGAGGTCGACTTATTCAGCGTCGACTCTCTTCACAAATATATTTTGTGTGACCGGAGAATCAGCAAGCTCAAGCTCACGGCCGTTGACGACAATCTTCTCGACGCCACCAATCAAACCGATGCGAATCCGAAGCGTATCCGTTTCGGCACCTTCGATGACGATCGGGTTTTGTTTCGATTGGTTCGGATATTCCGGTGCAAGGAACGCTCCTTCAAGCGATGTATCGCGAACGCCGACATAAGTCGCCGGTGATTCTTTGACGTGAATCTCGGTCGTCAGCTTGTCAGCTGTTGCGATCTCATACGTGAGATCGGCCCCGTTCGTTTCCTTCACCGCAATCGGTCCGGTTTCTTCTGCCGGCTCTTCCTCGGCCGGTGTTTCTTCGACCGGTGCTTCTTCCGTCGGCTCTTCTTCAGGAACGTCTTCATTTTGGTTGATCGTCACGCCTGAAGCCGGTGGTTCAGCCGGTGTCGCGTCCTGTCCGCCTCCAAAATCGAGATTTCTAACGACGTAGTAGACCGCTGTCACGAGCAAGAACGCGACAAGCACGAGCATGATTTTCGGCACCCATCTTGAGACGCGGCTCGACGTCTCGGAAGCTTTTGAATAAGTTTGCTTACGTGATAATTGAGCGGTCGGTTGCGGTTCGATTTTCGGTAAATCTTTTGCATATGTCTCGTAAAGCTCATCGACATCAAGCCCGAGCGATTCCGCATACGTTTTGATGAACGCCCGTGCATAAAACGAACCAGGGAGATTTTTATAATCACCTTCCTCGATCGCGATGATATAGCGCTTTTGAATCTTCGTCGTCTGCTGAATTTGGTCAAGCGTCAGACCGCTCGCCTCACGCCTTTGTTTCAAAAAAGTCCCTAGTTCTGTCAAAGGGGTCCACACCTTCCATTCAATTAATTATTCAAACCATTCTGCTTCACGATTCGTTTCTTGCGGAATGATGATGATTTCATCTTGGTTGTTTCGCAGTTCGATAATATAGTCAAAGTCCTCAAACACGCAATCGGTATTGCGGACGTAAAGATCGGGATGCTCGATCACTTTGACGGCAGGCAGACGCATGACTTCCCGGATCAACTGACGATGACGTTCGTCCATCGTCCGCGTCGAAACGGCGCCGTCGATTATGTAGACGTGATCGCCTTCTCGTTCTTCTTCAAACAGTGACGTCCGGACCGTCTGTTTCATGAGCGTCGACGAGAGAAACAGCCAACGCTTGTTTGCGCAGACGCTCGCCGCGACGATCGACTCCGTTTTGCCGACGCGCGGGTTGCCCCGGACACCGATCAACAGATGTCGTTCTTCTTTCATCAGTTCAGCGACAAAATCGACGAGTACTCCCAAATCTCCACGCACGAAGCGAAACGTCTTTTTGTCGTCGTTGTCGTGTTCGATATAGCGGCCGTGACGGATCGCAATCCGGTCCCTCAGTTTCGGGCGGCGGAGTTTGATGACGACGATCGCTTCCATCTTCCGCAAAATATGCTCGAGCCGATGGACGTGATCGGCGGCCGGTGCCTTGAGCAACATCCCACGACGTTGAAGATCGACCCCGTTGATGGTCACGATCGAGATTTGGAGCATCCCCATCAGCGAGGCGATATCGCCGAGGATACCGGGGCGATTTTGGCAAAGTTCATATTCGAGATACCATTCTTCGAACTTATGATCCATCTCGTCCACCCTTTCCGAATGTAGGCTCGCTACCTTGTTCATTCTAAATTATTTTAGAAGAATTGAAAAGAACTCGTTTCAACCGAGGCGACAAAGTTTTCACTGCCAACCGCCATCGACCCGTAACACCGTGCCGGTCACGTAGGACGCGGACGGTGAACAGAGAAAACGGATCGTCTCGGCAACTTCTGTAACATGACCGAGACGGCCGAGCGGAATCTCATCTCGAACGTCTTGTTTCGTCTCTTCTACCGTATCATTCATCGGCGTCTCAATCCACCCCGGCGTGACGGCATTGATACGAACATTGAACGGACCGGCCTCGCGCGCGAACGCTTTGACGAAGCCGAGCTGGGCCGCTTTGACGGTCGAGTACATCACTTCTCCTGCCGCTCCGACTTCCCCCCAGACGCTCGAGACGATGACGATGTCGAGCGGGCGATCGTAAGCTTTTTGTCCGACGACGTGTTGAACGAGTCGAACCATCGCGCGCACATGAACACGATAGAGACGATCGAGTTCAGTGATGTCCGCGTCGACGAGCAGCCCGTAGGCATGGTTCCCGGCGACGTGAATAATCCGATCGACCGCGCCGACCGTAGCGAGCCAGGCGTCTAGCGCCTGGTCGTCGCCGAGGTCGCACGTGACGACTTGTCCTGACAAACCCTCTGTCTTCACGAACGCTTCGAGCGCTTCCGTGTTCGCGTACGCATGTAAGATGAGCTCATCATCGCGAAAGGAAAGGGCGACGGCACGACCGATCGCCCCACTCGCCCCGGTGATGAGTGTCGTCATGGTTTTTTGACGACACAGACGGTCCGTTGATCCGGTTTGAACAATCGGTCATACGTGTCGTATAGCTCTTCAAGCGTGACCGCGTCTAGCAGCTCAGGCAAATCGAACATGTTCCCGCCCGTTAGCGCGTAGCGTGAAAACTGATTGGCGATGAACTCGGGTGAGTTGAGCGCCTTCAAAAACTGCCCTTTCATCATCCGCTTCTTACGGTCGAGTGTCTCATTTCCGATGTCGAGCGGACGCTCGAGCACCTCGGTGATGCGGGCGACGAACGCATCGACATGCGGTGTCTCCATCGACAACACGGCGAAGGCGAACGATTCTTCCGACGTATAGTCGAACGAGAAGGCATCATCGATCAACCCTTCGGCGTAAAGCTCTGCATAGAGCGGCGCCGTCGTGTCAAACAAGGCGTGCATGAGCAGTTCGACGGCTAGTTCTTGTTTCATCCCGTCTTCCCCGGCGCGTGGCGTGTCCTTGTAGCCGATCATGACTTTCGGGACTGATACGTCCATCTCGATGACACGCGTGGCTAAGCGGACCGTTCTCGGCTCTTGCACGTGTTCGCGTTCAGTGAGTACAGGCGGTTCGAACGTTTTCGCGGCCTGATTCGAACGGATCTGTTCGAGCACGATGTCAGGGTCGATGTTGCCGACGACGAACAGCGTCATGTTACTCGGATGATAGAACGCTTGATGACACGCATAAAGGTCAGCGGCCGTGATCGCGCTGATCGACTCGATTGTTCCGGCGATATCGATTTTGACCGGATGCGCTTCATACATCGCCTCGATCAAACCGAAATAAAGACGCCACCCTGCGTTGTCTTGATACATTTGAATCTCCTGGCCAATGATGCCTTTCTCTTTCTCGACCGAAGCCTCCGTAAAGTACGGATCTTGGACGAAATCAATCAACGTCTTTAAGTTTGCCTCGACGTTTGACGTGGCACCGAACAAATAAGCGGTCCGGGTGAATGATGTGAAAGCGTTCGCCGACGCCCCGAGCTGTCCGAACTTCTGGAACACATCGCCGTCCTCTTTTTCGAACATTTTATGTTCAAGGAAATGGGCGATCCCGTCGGGTACTTCGATCCAGTCGTCCGTTTTGAAGCGGCGGTCGATCGAACCGTATTTTGTCGTGAATGTGGCGTACGTCTTTTCATATCCAGCTTTCTTCAGCAAGTAGACCGTCAGCCCGTTATCGAGAACGACGTGATGAATCGTCTCACCGACGTTTGGAAAATCTAGTTTCATGCTGTCCCCCCCTTTAAACAATAAATCGCCTTCAGTTTGATTTGACTCGAGAGCGCGGCCACGTCTTCTCGCGTGGTCCGGGCAAGGATGGCCATCTCTTCTTCGAGTGAGAACGGACGGATGTCCGAGCCACTCATCCAGGCGATCAGTTGACGCGGACTGTCACCGAGCTGGCGCCGTTGATGGAACAACATCTCTTTCGTCTGCTCAAGCGTCATGTCATCGAACTCTCCTGCTTGCAGGTCGGCAAGTTGGTCGGCAATGATTTGTTCTGTTTTCGCTTGGTTCAAGGCATCGATCCCGGCGTAGACGAACAGCATTCGGCTGAGTGAACTGTATTGCGACGCCGCATAGTACGCCAAGCTCTCCTTTTCACGGACGTTCATGAACAGTTTCGAGTGTGGGAACCCACCGAACAAACCGTTGACGACTTGCATCTTGATCGCGTCCTCGCTGCGCGGGTCAACGTTGGCCTCGTAGGCGAGGTGAAGTTTACTCTGCTTCACGTCCTGCTGTTCCTCAAGTCGTTGAAACTCTCGGTCGACCGGTTCAGGATACTCTCGGACGAGCGGCGAGCCGAGCGTCTCGAGTGGCAAAAACGCCTCGGTCACTTGGTCACGCGTGACGTCCCCGACGACGTAGACGTCGATGCGGTCGTGCTTGATCATGGACGTGTACGCCTCATAGAGCGATCGCGGCGTCACCTGGTCAAGTTGTTCGAGTGTCCCGAGCGACGGGATCGCGAGTTCTCCGCCGAGCAGTTCTTGCAATCGCTGCTGGGCGAAGCGCATTTTATCATCGTATACCGACTCGATACGTTGACGCTGCAAACGGGATTCTTGTTCGACGATGAGCGGTTGGAACGCGCCGTCGAAAACGTTCGGGCGGAGCAATACTTCTTCTAATAGCTTGATCGCCTGAGACAGGACCGGTTCCCCGACGAGCCGGTCGTTCACGACTTCCAGTTGGAACTGGATGACATGCTCTTTCCCGACTTTTGACGCACCGGCGAATAGGCTGGCATCATATAATTGTTCGAGCGGTGTGTGAAACAGTTCAATCGACGGATACGCCGCCGTCGCTTTTTCCATGACGTACGGCAATAGCGCCCGGTCGGCAATCGTCTCTGCAGACAACGGCGCCGCGAACGAGACGAGGCACGTCGTCGTTTTGAATTTATCGGTCGGATAGACCGAGTAGTGGAGCTGGTTACGGAATTGTTCGATCCCTTTCATGAATCATCTACTCCTTTTTCGTTTTCGGTTGGAACACGGACGCACCGCGCGCATACTCTTGATCGGGTACGCCCGCCACCACGTTGGCATAACGGGCGGCCGTGAACAAGTAATCGCTTAAGCGGTTATAGTAAGACAATTGACGAACGGCCGCATCGATGTTGACGAGCTCGCGTTCGACGCGGCGACAGACCGTCCGGGCGACATGCAGACTCGCCGAGGCCACGCTGCCCCCCGGCAAAATGAAGCGGACAAGTTCCGGACACTTCGTCTCTAGTTCATCGATCCAAGTCTCGAGCTCGGTGACGATCGCTAAGTCGACTTGCTGCGGCGGATCTTGTTTGTACATCAGTTCTGAACCGAGGTCGAACAGATCGTGCTGGATTTTCGTCAGCTGATCCCGTAACGTCGCGTCCGTCTGGTGCGCGAGCGCGAGACCGATGTGACTGTTCAATTCATCTAACAATCCCATCGCCTCGATTTGCGGGTGTACTTTCAAGACGCGTCCGCCGATCAATGACGTTTCACCCTTGTCGCCTCCACGTGTATATCGCTTCATGTCATTTCCTCCTCTATGCCACAAATGGTGACCCATAGGAGTCACCATTGTCGTTATGATTGCGGTTGGTCGTAAGGGAGCCGAATCGTGAACGTCGTCCCTTCGCCGTACACGCTCGTGACGTCGACCGTTCCATGATGGGCGTCGATGACGTTCTTGACGATGGCGAGTCCGATGCCTGTTCCGGTCTTCCCGCCGCTCGTCCGGGCCTTGTCCGCTTTATAGAACCGCTCGAACACAAACGGCAAGTCCTCTTTCGGGATCCCGCTGCCGGTATCGGTCAAACAGATCAAGAAGCCGTCCGCTTCTTCGGTCGCCTCGAGCCGAATCGCTCCGCTCTCGGTGTGGGCGATGGCGTTGCCGATCAAGTTCGTGAACACTTGTTCTAACCGGTCCCCATCCGCTTCAATCACCCGCTTCGGAGCCACGGTCGACAACGTGATCCCTTTCTCGTTCGCCATCTGGTTAAACTTGCGCATCACCCGCGGTAAAAATTCGCCGAAATCGAACGCTGCGAACTGCATCGTCTCTTTCCCTGATTCGATTCTCGCCAAATCGAGTAAATCGTTGACGAGCCGGGCAAGCCGTAACGACTCGTCGTAAATGATCGAAGCGAATTCTTTCGTCGCCTCGTCACTTTCGGTCATGCCGTCGATGATCGCCTCGGAATAGCCTTGGAGCGTCACGAGCGGTGTTCGCAGCTCGTGGCTGATGTTGGCGACGAAATCGGTCCGCATCTTGTCGAGGCGGTGACTTTCGGTCGTATCACGGATGACGACGACCGCTCCCTCGAAATCTTCCTCCCCGAGGAGCGGTGTGACCGTCAACGTGTAATAGTGATCGTCTTGCTTCACTTCAATCGTCTTCTCAGGCGCACCGCCGACGACGTCTTCGTAGAGCGCGAGCACGACTTCGTGCGGTTGATCGTCGTGCAATAACGGCTGTGCCTGCGGGTTCGTCACGATCACGTTCGCATGGCGATCGAGCGTGATGACACCGTCTGCCATCGAACGCAGAATCGAAGCGAGCTGCAGCCGTTCGCGGTCGAGCGCGTTCACGTATGTCGACAGCTGGCTGCTCATCGCATTGAATGAGCCGGCAAGTTCACCGATTTCGTCGTTCGTCTTCTGGACGAGCCGCAGATCGAACTGTCCTTCACCCGTCTTATTGACGGCGTCCCTCATCTCACGCAGCGGGGCCGTGATCCGGGTCGATAAGAAGAAAGCGAACACGGTCGTGACGATGATCGCCGAGGCGACCGTCCAAAAGATGATCGTCCGCGCCCCTTCATTCGCGCTTGAGATCGCGTTGAGCGGCTCAATCAAATAGAGCGTATACTCACCCGTCTCAAGAGAGAACGTCGTCCGATACGCCAAGGCAGCCTGGTCATCGAACGACGAGAAGTTCCCGATCGCCGTCTCCCCTATAGCTTGATAAGGACCCCATGACTGACGTCCGAGTTCGGTCATCAAGCCATCGACTTCCGTGCCGAAGTTCGAACGGACCGACCCGTTCTCTAAAATATAGTTCGCCCCGTACACTTCGATGATTTGGTCGACCGTCCGTGACGAATCGCCTTCCTCTAGCAAGACTGACTGGACTTGCCCACCGAGTTTCGCTAAATGCCCACGTTCCTGATCAATATGGAACGAGTTGAAGAACTCGAGCATCAGGACGGATACGATGAACAAAATCAGGCTGACCAACACGAGGATCGTCAGCCACAGCTTCGTGACAATACTATTGCGGCGAATCATCACTCACTGACGACTTCAAACTTGTATCCGACACCCCATACCGTCGTAATCATTTGGGCCGCGGATGGAGAGACACGGTTCAATTTCTCACGAAGCCGTTTCACGTGCGTGTCGACCGTTCGAAGGTCTCCGAAAAATTCATAGTTCCATACTTCTTTTAACAGTTGCTCCCGCGAGAACACTTTATCGACTTGTTTGGCCAGGAAGAATAATAGCTCATACTCTTTCGGCGTGAGGGCGATTTCTTCTCCGTCGACCGTGACACGGTGTGCGTCATTGTCGATCGTCAAATGCGGGAACACGATCAAGTCTTTCGACTTTTCGGCCGTTTGCAAAAACTTTGTCGAACCTGAGCGACGGAGTAGCGCTTTGACGCGTAAGACGACTTCACGAGGACTGAACGGTTTGACGATGTAGTCGTCCGCGCCGACCTCGAACCCTTGAACCCGGTCGATCTCCTCACCTTTCGCCGTCAGCATGATGACAGGTGTCGCTTTCGTTTTACGGAGTTCGGTACACACCTCGACCCCGTCCATCTTCGGCATCATCAAGTCGAGCAAGATGACGTCAAAGTCGCCTTCAAGTGCGAGTTGAAGCGCTTCTTCACCGTTCGTCGCTTCTTCGATCACGTATTGCTCCCGTTCTAGATACATTTTTAACAGTCGGCGAATTCTTTCTTCGTCGTCGACTACTAGAATTTTTGTTTTATCAGCCATCAACTAAACCTCCCAGAGAACCATTACAAGATGTAGCGAATGTTGCACAATTGTGAACATTTCGCTCTCTTTCATAACTATACCACTCTATTATTTCGCTTAACAACGGTGAGTTGTATGCCCTTACGAAAAAGAAGCCACCGAAGTGACTTCTTTTTCATCAAGCGTATGAATGTAATCCGGCGATGACGAGGTTGACGAACACTAAGTTGAACATGATGACGGCGAATCCGCCGACACAGAGCCATGCTGCTTTCGTCCCCGTCCACCCCCGCTGGATGCGCATATGCAAGTAATAAATATAGATGAGCATCGTGATGAGCGCCCATACTTCTTTCGGGTCCCAGCCCCAGAAACGGTTCCAGGCAATCTGCGCCCAAATCATGGCGAAGATGAGCCCACCGAGGATGAAGACCGGCAATCCGATCGCGATCGAACGGTAGCTGATCTCGTCCGCGAGGTCAAGATCGACTTTCTTCGCAAGCGGTTGCAACGCTTCCGCAATGCGTTTGCGTAAGACGACGAACCGGAGCACGAGGTAAATGACGGCGCCAGCGATAACCGACCAGAGCAACGTGTTCAACTTCAACGTATTGATGAACGTCGGCAATTCGAGCGATAGTCCACTCGCACCTGATAACAGTTGTGCGCCTTCCGGTACGAACAAGATCGGCATGAAGTATTCGTACGACTCTTGCGTACCGCGGTCATTCGTAAATTCGACGACACCGCCGGCACCGATTGCTTTAAACAGCATCGATACGAGGATGAAGCCAAGCGTGCACATGAGGACGAACATCGTCACTTCTAGCCATGTGCGCGATTTCGATTGTTCGCGCATCGACGTCTCGTTGAGCAAGAAGATCAAGCCCGAGGCGAAACTGATGGCGAGAATCCCTTGACCGAGAGCGGCCGTCGTGACGTGAATTTTCAACCAGACACTGTTCAGTGCCGGAATGAGCGGTGCCACTTCGCTTGAGAACATCGATGCGAACGCGATGACGAGAAGCGCCACCGGCATGGCGAACAAGCCGAGCACATCGTTTTTATAGATCCCGTAGACGACGAGAAAACCAAGCACCATCATCATTCCGAAGAATGTCGTGTACTCGTAAAGGTTAGAGACCGGCGCGTAGCCGACCCCGATCCAACGCATGATAAAATATCCTATTTGGGCGACAAAGCCGATGACGGCTAGCGTGAACGCATACTTACCGTAAGCGATCCGGTTGACGTTTCGGTCTTTGCGCATGCCACTGACCGCGATTGTGAACAACACGGTCGCCACGGCGTAAAGAATGAACGCGATCAAGAGCAGGCGGCTGCTCCACTGAATCCACTCCATTATGATTCCCCTCTTTCTTTAGTTGAGTCGATGTCTGCCTTTTTTTCGAACCGAGCCTGGTCTTCCCAAATCGGCAGCCCATTTTTTTCTAGGAGCGGTGTAATCTCGCGGTGAAGCGACGACGGGTTCTTGTTCGTGAATCCAGCCACGAGCACGTCCGTCTCGTTATGACGTCGAATCCAGACCCGGCGGTGCGGCCAATACATCCCCATAATGATCCCGATCATGAAGATCGTCCCACCGACAATTAAAATCGGATACGTCGAGTCGCTCTTGACCCGAAGTCCGCTCGTACTCGCCATTTCCGTTCCTGCGAACTGGATTGCGTAACGATTGTCTTCATCGGCAACGTTCAATCGAATCCCGATCAAGTTCGATTCGGTCGTCCCATCCGGGTTCTCGACCGCTAAGAAGAAAGCAGGGTTCAACGCCCGTGGTGACTTCGTATCCGGCTGTCCGTTTCGAACTTCAAAGTCCGGATACAAGTCGTTGAGCGTCACCGTGACCTCGCCGAGATCGTAAGTCGTCTCAGGGTCCGTCAAGTCAACCGTGAACGGTCCGTATATGTCACCCGTCTGTTTGTCACCGACGTTAAACGACATCGACAAAAACTCGGGTCGGCTTGAATACTGCTCCTGATACACTTCGTACTTATCAAATTTGAACGGATGGTTCACTTTCGTCGAACCGGTTTCGACTTCCTCGAGTTGCGGCGATCCGTCCTCGTTCGTTCCGGTCTTCTTGAACAGTGTCAGTTCCGTCTCATAGTTTTTCGGGACAGCCCCGGCTTTTTCAATCGCCTCGGCGAACTTGGCGTCCTCCGCATTATTTTCTGGATCATACATCTCGAGGATGAACTGATCATTACGAATGTAATACGTGTCATCGGTCGCCTCGAGCGCGACCGTCTCGCCTTCCCTTACCCATTCGAGCGTATCGGTGTGAAATGCCGGGAAGACGCGGAGCATCGCCCCCATAAAGAAGATGACAAGCCCGATGTGGTTGATGTATGGGCCCCAACGACCAAACCGATACTTCTCGGCGAGTAGCGCATCGCCGTCGCGTTTTACATGATAACGCTTAGACTTCAACGCCTCACCGAGCGCGTCGATCTGTTCGTCCGTCCCTTTACCTTCACCGATCAGGCGTTGCCCGCGCATGAAGCGGTCGGTGCGTCGGACCGGTTGATATTTCAACGCTTTATACAACGGAAAGAATCGATCGATCGAGACGACGATCAGTGACAACGTCAGCATCACGATCAACGTGATGTACCACCACGACGTATATAAGTTATGGAATCCTAACGTGTAATAAATCGTTCCTGGCGTGCCATATTCTTCGGTATAGTATTGACTTGCCGGCAATTGTTGCGGAATATACATCTCTTGCGGAAATGTCGTCCCGACCGCAGAGCCGACGATAATGAGTCCAATCAACCAAAGACCGACTTTGACCGATGCAAAGAAACTCCAGACACGGTCAATCCAAGATCTCGGACGACGCTTCGACCGTAAATCGGCGCCGTCGTATTTCATATCTAGCATGTGTGCGCCCCCCGTTCGCTTACAATGACTTCTCGGCTAACTCTAACAGTTTCTCTTTCGTGAGTTCGCCTTCATACTTTTCAATGACTTTTCCGTCGGCATCGATGACGAACGTCACCGGTAAGTTATAAATGCCGTACGCCTTCTCGACTTCGCTACGTGTATCCATCAAGATCGGATAGTCGAGTTCGACGCCGAGGTCATTGATAAAGTTGTCGACCCGCAGCGGCGTCTCACCGACGTTCACGGCCCAAAAATCCACGCCCATATTTTGAAGCGTGGCATAGTTGTCTTGTACGACCGGCATCTCTTTCTCGCACGGTTCACAGAACGTACCCCAGAAATTTAACAGCATCCCTTTCCCATCATACGTTTCGCGCTCGACCATCGTCGCACCGTCAAGACTGACAAGTTTAAAGTTCGGCGCGTCGTCTCCGGCCTCGACCCGGCCATCGTTCCCGGCCTGCTCGATCAATTGCATGATGACGACCGCACCGGCAAACAGCACCATCGTCATAATCATGAGTCGCCAAAATGACCGCCTTTTCTTATGGGCCATCGCTTGATTCATCCGATCGCCTTGTTTCGTCTCTTTCGTCATAATTTCACACCATCCTTCAGTTGCTATTGTACTGAAAAAACAACGATAACGCACATTAACAGACTTTTTTCATCCTTTTGTCACAGAATCTCCACAAAAGAAAAAATCATCCTGTGTAAGGACGATTTTTAACTTGTTATTTTTTCTTTTTCTTGCCTCGCGGTTCGTTCGGCACGACCGGGTTCGCGAGCTCACGGAGCTTGCTCACTTCCTTGCGTGACAACTCGCGCCAGTCGCCTGTCGTGAGTCCGTCGAGCGTCAAGAAACCGAACTGTTCGCGCTTCAGTTTGATGACTTCCGAACCGACTGCTTCGAGCATGCGTCGAATCTGACGGTTGTGCCCTTCCGAAATGACGATTTCGAGAATCGCCGAGTTCTTCTTATGGTCGACTGTCTTCATTCTGACTTTCGCGCTGCCCGTCTTATAACCGTCATCGAGCTCTAAGCCTGACTCGAGCTGCTTGATGGCGATATACGAAGGGATGTTTTTCACTTTCGCGACGTAACGTTTCGGGATTTTGAACTTCGGATGAGTCATCATGTTCGAGAATTCTCCGTCGTTCGTCAAGATGATGAGTCCCGTCGTATTGTAATCGAGACGACCGACCGGGAAGACACGTGACCCTGGTGGGACGAGATCGGTAACGACTTTGCGTCCTTTATCATCGTCGACCGTCGACACGTAGCCGCTCGGTTTGTAGAGCACGTAGTAGACGTGTTCTTCCTGTTCGATTTTGACGCCGTCGACTTCAATCTCCGACTTCGGTCCGACTTTCGTCCCGAGCTCACGAACGACTTTGCCGTTAATGCGAACCCGTCCGTCTAAAATCATTTCTTCGGCTTTACGCCGTGAGGCGATACCCGCTTGGGCAATCACTTTTTGTAAACGTTCCATTTAATCATTCTCCAATCTATCTTCCGTAATCGAAGTTGGCTGGCCGAAGAACAGATCGCCTTCGTCTGCCAACTCGTCAACAAACGTTAATGGTGGCAACTCCTCGAGTGAATTGAATCCGAAATGGTCAAGGAAATGCTCGGTCGTCCGGTACAGTTTCGCGCGCCCGATCGTCTTCGCCCGGCCGGCTGATTCAATCAGCCCTTTTGACAACAACGTATGAATGACGCGTTCGACTTTGACACCGCGGACTTCCTCGATATCGGCCCGTGTGACCGGCTGCTTGTAGGCGATGATGACGAGCGTCTCCATGGCCGCACGAGACAGCGCCTGTTCGGCCATCGTCCCGACATACCGTTGAATGTACTCGGACACGTCCGGGATCGTCACAAGCTTGTAAACGCCGCCCGATTCGATCAATTGAAACGGACGCCCGGAATCCGTGAACGACGCCCCTAGCTTATTCAATTGTTCGCGGGCAGCGGCCTCAGAAATATCGAGCGTATCTGCTAACGCCCGGACTTCCATGCCTTCTTCTCCGACGACAAACAATAGGCTTTCAATGATCGTTTCATAAGACAACAACGGCTTCATCCCTTTCCTTTGACGCTTCGACAAACGAAATGTGAATATCTCGGTCGACTTGCTTTGTCGTGACGACTCGTAACTTAATCAACTCAAGCAGCGCCATGAACGTGACGACGAGGTCGGACACGTCCGGCCGTTCTTCGAAGAATGCAAAGAACGACGTGTTCCGGTTCGCCGACACATGTTCATGCAAACGGGTCATCTGCTGTTCGAGCGTCCGCTCTTCCCGCTTGATCGTCTTTTTACGCCGTTCTTTCCAACGCTTCCGCTCGACCATCTTTGAATAGGCGTGCAACAAATCTGAAAAGTTGAGCGGTCCATCGTAAGGTTGGACCAGTTCAGACATGTACCGTGTCAAATCTTCGCCGGGACGGCTATATAGTTCGAGCCGTTGCTCTTCTTGCTCGCGCATGAAGACGACCGCTTCTTTATAAGCTTTGTATTCAATCAACTGTCGAATCAACCCTTCCCGAGTCGGCTCTTCGCCGAAATCCGGAATCTCATCGTCCTCGATCGGGACCGGTGGCAACAGTTGTTTGCTCTTTAATTGGAGCAACGTCGCCGCCATGACCAAATATTCACTGGCCACATCGAGCTCAAACTTTTGCATCGTCCGGATAAAGGCGACATACTGGTCCGTGACTTCCGAAACAGAGATGTCGGCGATATCGAGCTCCATCTTGCCGATCAAGTGGAGCAACAAGTCGAGCGGGCCTTCGAACGTATCGATTTTGACGTTATACGCTTCCATAGAGACACCTGCCATTTAACATTTTTGCGCTTTAGTATAACATGTTTTGTAGTACAGTGACCACGAAAGGAGAAAATTGATGCTTACCCCTTTTTATCAGTATACGTTGCTGTTTGAATGTCATGCCGATTATTTCGAGTGCCACGAGGTGCTCGAAGAGGCGTGGCAGGATGGGAACCGAGAACATCTCGGCTATGCCGTCTTGATCCAGTACGCCGTCGCCCACTACCACTTCCGCCGGGGCAATACGGCCGGGGCCGTCAAGAGCGTCGCTGCATTGAAGCAAAAGCTTCCTTTGGCCGCAAGCGCTCTTGAACCGCTCGGCATCGACATGGAGGCGTTCACACGCGACTTGGAACGTTGGCCGCTCCCGGACACACTCCCGCTAGACGAGGCGACACGCCGACAAATCGACCGGTTGAAACCCACGTTCGAACCGACCTCCCTGACTTTCGACGAGCTCGTCCATAAACATATCCACCGTGACCGCACGCCCGTCGTTGAAGAGCGTCTGCTCGCGCTAGAACAACGACAAAAAGCTAGGCGCTGAGCCTAGCTTTTTATATCGAGACTTGATTCCATTTTTCGAGCAAGTCACTCGTCTTCCCGCGACCGACAAGCGTCAAATCGAACGGTAACAAGTTCCGTGTCTCATCGAGCAGTTCATATGAACGTTTCTCGCCACGGAACGAAGGCGACAAGGCGATATGATGGATGCACATCGTCGTCTCAAGCTGTTCCATCCCGATGATCCCGACGAAGTCTTCTTCGACTTTCCACAAGTAGAGGAACTTCGAAGCATCTTCCTCGTAAGATCGTACGAGTTCGAGAAGGGCGAGCGGAGACTTGTCGCTACATGAAAATGCGAGCAGCCCCATCGCCGTCTTCTCGTGCGATTGTTTATACTTCACCAGCATGGCTGGTCTCACCACCTTTAGTCAGACATGTTTCACGAAGTGAACACGTGAGAGACATGGCTCATTGTGCCATAACGTTTAGGCAGAAATCAATTCTCATCCCAAACTTTGACTTCAGCCATCTTCGTGCCTTGGCGAAGTTTGACCGCGTGCTCAAGACCTGACGTCACTTTACCGAACACAGTATGAACCCCATCAAGGTGCGGTTGTGGCGCATGGACGATGAAGAACTGTGATGAGCCCGTGTTGCGCCCAGCGTGTGCCATCGAAAGCGAGCCGGCTTCATGTTTGTACGGGAACGAAGTCGACGTCTCGCAAGGAATCGTTTTACCTGAACCGCCCATACCTGTTCCGTCTGGGCATCCGCCTTGACTGACGAAGCCTGGGATGACACGGTGGAACGTCAATCCGTCGTAGAAGCCGCGGTTCGCGAGCTCTTCGAAGTTGTCGACCGTGATCGGTGCTGCATCATGGAATAAATCGAATTCAATCATTTCACCGTTCTCTAATTTCATTGATCCTTTTTTCATATGGAAATACCCCTTTATGTTCATATAGTCAATAATCACTCACATTACCCATCTTATCAAAAAAAGACGTCTGTCTCCACTGTTTTGTGGAAACAGACGTTCTGACTTACTGGATGACCGCGTGGACGAGCGGACGTGCCTCTGGTTGAGTGGCGCCGATCGTGTAAGCATGATCCATGCGTTCAAGTGCCGAAGACATGTCTTCGATGTTTGAACGAAGGACCGCGATGACGTCACCCGCCTCGACTTTGTCGCCGACTTTCTTCTCGAGCGTGATACCGGCCGCGAAGTCGATCAAGTCGTCCTTCGTTGCCCGTCCCGCTCCGAGGAGCATCGCTGCGACACCGACCTCGTCCGCGATGATCGATTCGACGTAACCGGCTGTCTTCGCGACGAACGTCGTCTCAAATTTCGCTTGCGGGAATTTAGTCACATCATCGACGAGTGAAGCGTCCCCACCTTGTGCCGCGACGAACTGACGGAATACTTCAAGCGCGTGACCGTCGGCCATCCGGCGTTCAAGATCGGCGTATGCTTCGTCAAACGTCTTATAAAATTCACCGAGGACGGCCATATGACCGGCAATCGTGAGTGCGATCGTTTTCAAGTCTTTGACGTCTTTCCCAGACAATACTTCAATCGCCTCTTTCACTTCGTTCGCGTTCCCGATCTCAAAGCCGAGCGGTTGGTCCATATCAGTGATGACAGCGATCGTCTTGCGACCGACGTTCTTCCCGATGGCAACCATCTCTTCAGCGAGAGCTTTCGCGTCGTCGAACGACTTCATGAACGCACCAGACCCTGTCTTGACGTCAAGGACGATGCTGTCGGCACCGGCAGCGATCTTCTTCGACATGATCGAGCTCGCGATGAGCGGAATCGACTCGACCGTCGCCGTCACATCGCGGAGCGCGTAAAGACGTTTGTCGGCCGGCGTCAAGTTGCCCGTCTGCCCGATGATCGACATCTTGATGTCGTTCACTTGCTTCGTGAACTGAGCTTCTGTCAACTCGACGTTGAACCCTGGGAATGATTCGAGCTTGTCGATCGTCCCACCTGTATGACCGAGCCCGCGCCCGCTCATTTTAGCGACCGGGATACCGATCGAGGCGACGAGTGGGGCGACGATCAAACTGATCTTGTCACCGACGCCACCCGTTGAGTGCTTATCGACTTTTTTTCCTTTAATTTTAGAAAGGTCGATGACGTCACCTGACTTGACCATTTCCATCGTCAACGCTGCCGTCTCTTTCTCGGTCATGCCATTGAAATAAATCGCCATCGACAAAGCAGACATTTGATAGTCTGGAATCGTCTCATTCGTGAAGCCTTCCACGACGTAGCGGATCTCCTGTTCGTTTAATTCTCCACCGTTACGTTTTTTCAAAATCAAGTCGACCATACGCATAAGTTTCGTCCTCCTAGAATTGTTTTAGTTACATGCTTTTAATCGTGCCACGTACGAGTGAAAGGAAGTCTTGACGGACGCGCTCTGTCGTCTCGATGACTTCTTCGTGGTTGAGCGGTTGGTCAAGGATACCTGCGGCCATGTTCGAGACGCATGAAATTCCGAGGACACGCATGTCTGAGTGACGAGCCACGATGACTTCTGGTACGGTCGACATGCCGACGACGTCGCCGCCGAGCAGACGGGCCATCTTGACTTCGGCCGGTGTCTCGTATGTCGGACCGGTGTTCCCGAAGTAGACGCCTTTTTGAATCTTGAGACCGAGGTCTGACGCGACCCGCTCTGTCAACGCGACGAGTTGTTTGTCGTACGCCTCTGACATATCCGGGAAGCGTGTCCCGAAGTCGCTCGCGTTCTTGCCGATGAGCGGGCTCGTGCCGAAGAAATTGATATGGTCCGTGATGACCATCAAGTCGCCTGGGTTGAACGCCTCGTTGCAAGCACCAGCGGCGTTCGTGACGATGAGCGTCTCGACACCGATCAATTTGAGGACACGGACTGGGAACGTGACTTGTTCCATCGAATATCCTTCATAGAAATGGAACCGTCCTTGCATCGCAACGACACGTTTCCCTTCAAGGTCACCAAAGACGAGCTGTCCGGCATGACCTTCGACTGTCGAGACCGGGAAGTGCGGAATATCTTCGTAAGGAATCGCGACCGGATTCTCGATTTCGTCGGCGAGCACGCCAAGACCTGATCCGAGAATGAGTCCGATTTCTGGTGTTCCGTTCATGCGTTCCTGTAAAAATGCTTTTGTTTCGTTCCAATTTACCATGTGTAGTGCCTCCTCAAATTTCGTTTAAGAAACTGTTTCCGATTGCTGGTGCGTCGACGTCAAAGTTATCCGCCACCGTGGCGCCGATATCTGCGAACGTAGCGCGAACGCCGAGGTCGACCGCAGTCGAACCGTGGTGATGAACGATGAGCGGGACATATTCCCGCGTATGGTCCGTCCCTGGTGCCGTCGGATCGTTACCGTGGTCGGCCGTGATGATCAGCAAGTCGTCTTCACGCAAGCGAGCAAACACTTCAGGAAGACGGGCGTCATACTCTTCGAGCGCGACCGCATATCCTTCCGGATCCCGGCGATGGCCGAACAATGCGTCAAAGTCGACGAGGTTCAAGAAGCAGAGCCCTTCGAACTCCTCATCAAGCGAAGCGACGAGTTTGTCCATCCCGTCCATGTTTGACTTCGTACGGACCGCTTTCGTCACGCCTTCTCCGTCATAGATATCACTGATCTTCCCGAGGGCAATCACGTCTTTTCCAGCTGTTTCGAGCGTGTTCATGACCGTCTTGCCGAACGGTTTGAGCGCATAGTCGTGACGGTTTGACGTCCGGACCCAAGCACCAGGCGTTCCGAGGAACGGCCGGGCGATGATCCGTCCGAGCATGTACGGATCTTCGCGCGTGATGTCGCGCGCGTATTCGCAGATGCGGTACAGTTCTTCGAGCGGGACGACTTCTTCGTGGGCTGCGATTTGTAGCACCGAGTCGGCCGACGTATAGACGATCAACGCGCCTGTCGCGACATGCTCTTCACCAAGCTCGTCTAAAATTTCCGTTCCTGACGCCGGCTTGTTGCCGATGATGTCGCGTCCACTGAACTCTTTAAGCCGGTTGATCAAATCGTCCGGGAATTCCTCGAACACACGGAACGGCGTATCGATATGGAGACCCATGATTTCCCAATGACCAGTCATCGTATCTTTCCCGGCCGAAATTTCTTCCATCCGCCCGAACGCGCTCGGCGCGCTTGACGGTTCGATGCCTTCGATCGGTTTAATGTTCGCTAACCCGAGCTTGCCCATGTTCGGCATGTTCAAGCCGCCATGCTCACGAGCGATATGACCTAACGTGTCTGAACCGACGTCTCCGAACTGGTCGGCATCTGGGGCTTCCCCGATCCCGACTGAGTCCATGACGACTAAGAATATACGTTTAAATTTCTTCACAAAAGTTCCTCCTTTAAGTGTCTAGGCCCGCGGGTGATGCTTACGGTACACATCGTGGAGCCGCGCCTTGTTGACATGTGTGTAGATTTGAGTGGTGGAGAGATCGGCATGGCCGAGCATTTGCTGGATGGCGCGCAGATCGGCACCATTCTCGAGCAAGTGCGTTGCGAACGAGTGACGCAACACGTGCGGTGTGATCTCTTTCGCGATACCGGCGTCTTTCGCCCGTCGCTTGATGATTTTCCAAAAGCCTTGGCGGCTAAGCCGACCGCCACGTCCGTTCAAGAACAACGCCTCGGTCTCCCGACCACCGAGGCCGTTTCGCGCTTGCTGGATGTAACGTTCGACAAAATTTTGGGCGACCGACGACACCGGAATGATCCGGGCGCTCTCGCCTTTGCCTTCACACTGTAAATACCCCAGTTCAAACTGTAAATCATCCAAATCAAGACCGAGAAGTTCGCTGACGCGCATGCCTGTCCCGTAGAGCAGTTCGAGCATGGCACGATCCCGAAGCGCGAGCGGGTCGTTCGTCGGGACGCTATCGAGCAAGCGCTCGACTTCGTCTTGCGACCACGTGTCCGGCAGATGCCGCTCCGCTTTCGGCGTCTCTAAATAAAGTGCCGGATCGGTCGAGGCGCCGCCGCTCATCTTCAGATGGTGATGAAACGTGCGAATCGAACTGACGGCTCGCCGCAGTGACGAGGCGGCCCGACCCGCTTGCGACAGTTCCTCTAAATGCTTGACGATATGTGAGCGCGTGACTTCATTCCACTCGGTCACCCCAAGTTGGGTTAGTGTCGATAAGTACTGGGTCAAATCGCTCGCATAGGCTTGTCTCGTGTTGGTGGACATTCTTTTTTCAACCGTCATATATTGTAAAAACGACTCGACTTGCGAACGCATGACATCCCCCTCCTTCCTCGCTACACCTGAATACGCTTACATCATATCACTTATGTAAACCGTTGTGAAGACGTCTGACCTCATTTTTTTGTAAGTTTTTTTGACAGTTTTTTGTCATCGATTTCACGCCCGTTTTCTCCAGGAAATCGACTGACAATCCCACTGTATTACTGGTAAGATTAACGTAGTTGAAAAGGAGTGATGACGATGAACATCGAGCATGTTGCCGTATGGGTCCACGACCTCGAACGGATGCGTCGCTTTTACGAGACATACTTTGGTGCCAGCGCCAACGACAAATATACGAACCGGCACAAACAGTTCGCATCGTATTTTTTAACGTTTCCGGAATCAGCGTGCCGCCTCGAGCTGATGTCACGGTCGGACATCCAAGGCGAAGCGATGCCGACACTCGGCTGGGCGCATGTCGCCTTCGCGCTAGGCAGCGCCGAGGCCGTCGACGAATTGACGGCGCGCTTGCAGGCTGATGGCTATGAACTCGTCGATGGACCGCGTCTGACCGGGGACGGCTATTATGAGAGCGTCGTCCACGATCCAGAACGAAACAAAATTGAACTGACGATTTGACGGCACGATGAACATAAAGGAGGACAAGCCGAGCGGCTTGTCCTCCTTTGTTTCGTCAACCGTTAATGACGGCTTTATGCCCTTCGAGCGTGACGCCTTTCGCTTGGCACACTTTACAGATGCCATGGAACGTCAAACGATGGTCTTTGATTAAAAATTCATACTTGCTCTCGACTTTCTTCTCGACGTCGACGAGCAGGTCTTCCATGATCTCTTCGACTGATCCGCACTCGACACAGACGAGGTGATGGTGCGAATGGTTCGCCCCTTCTGGTCTGAGATCGAACCGGGCGACACCGTCACCGAAGTTGACTTTGTCGACGACGCCGAGCTCGGTCAACAGTTCGAGTGTCCGGTAAACGGTCGCGAGACCGATTTCGGGTGCGATGCTCTTGACGAGCATGAACACGTTCTCTGCACTTAGATGGTCTGTCTCATTCTCAAGCAAGATACGGACCGTTGATTCTCGTTGCGGTGTCAATTTATATCCTTTGGCGCTCAATTGCTGTTTGATCCGTTCAATTCGCGTTTCCATAAGGCGCCCCCTCTTTACATAATTCACTATTCAAAGCATACCGAAGTTCCGTCGTTTTTTCAAATTAAAATCATTACTATGTAAGTCTATCACAACCCACTACAGATTAGAATTATTTCAATTTAGATAATTGCCACCATTGAATCGCCATGATCGTCTTGGCATCGGTGATCCGGCCACTCGCTAAAAGTTCGCCCGCTTCTTCGAACGTATAACGTTCGACTTGTAAAAATTCGTCCTCGTCTAGGTTCATCGCTCCCGCCGTCAAACCTTTGGCGACGAACACGTCAACGCGCTCACTACAAAATCCAGGTGCCCCGTAAAACGAGAACATCTTTTCAAGCGACTCGGCTTTATAACCGGTCTCTTCCTCGAGTTCACGCTTCGCACTCGCGAGCGGCTCTTCTCCGATTTCAAGTTTCCCGGCCGGAATCTCGAGTGACATCGATTCGAACGCTTTCCGGTATTGCTCGACGAGAACAATCTTGTCGTCCTCATCGATCAACAATATCGCGACGGCCCCATTATGATACACAAGCTCTCGGACCGACGTTCCTCCGTTCGGGAGCGCGACGACATGTTTCTCGACATCGAAAATCTTCCCTTGATAGATGACTTCCCGTTCAATCGTTTTCTCTTCCATGGTTATGTACTCCTCACGTTTTCTTATATACTGTAATTATGAGTCAAATCAATGGACGGAACAAGGAGGAATTATCGATGGCAGAACTTGGACTAGGAACGATGTCGATTTTAAAACAAGGTGACGATGAGGGCCGACGGATTCTCGAGGCGGCTCACGCGTCAGGGATCCGTCATTTTGACACGGCTGACGTCTATGACCGTCACGACGTCGAACGGCTCGTCGGTGAGACGTTTGCCGGTCGGCGGGACGATTTGTTTTTGACGAGCAAAGGCGGGAATGAATGGACCGAGGACGGAATGCGCTGGAACCCAGCCCCTTCCTATTTAGAACAGGCGCTTCACGGTTCTCTCGAACGACTACAGACGGATTACTTAGACTTATATTACGTACATGGTGGAACGATGGAAGACGACCTTGACGCGACGATCGATTTCATGCGCCGACAAAAGCAGGCCGGGGTCATCCGTCAAATCGGGCTCTCCTCGATTCGCCCGAACGTGATCCGCTACTGGCTTGAGCACGGGGAGCTCGATGTCTTGATGACACCGTACTCACTGCTCGACCGCCGCATCGAATCACTCGGGCAAGACGTTCCGCTCGTCGGTCGAGGACCGCTCGCTAAAGGGCTGTTGACCGATGAATGGTCCGAGCGCTTGAGCGCTAAGGGCTTCGAGTCGTGGAGCGAACCCGAGTTACGCAACCTCCTGTCGACGTTGCCACACCCGATTCAAGCGTATGCGCTCGCTGCCGCGAAACGGACGTGCGCCGTCGTCTTGCCTGGCGCTTCTTCTGTTGAGCAGTTGCAGCAGACGATTGACGCGTATCATGACGACATCAATGAGCGTGCACTCGATAAACTACTGGCTCGTCTACCGATTCATCCGTATACAAAACATACGACCTGAACGTCAGGTCGTATGTGTATCGCGCTGTTTCATTTGTTCGATCGCCCAATCGGCCCAATCGGCATAGTTTTCCATCATGCGGATCGCATATTCACTCGTCAATAAGTACCCGAGCGTGTCCGCTTCCGATTGATGGGCTGCTTGGAACGCACGAATTTGATGTGCGACTTGTTCATGATGCGTTTTCGTCTCCTCGACGTAACGGATCGCCTCGTCGAGCGGGAGCAGTTGCAGCAGGCTGACGCGCAGCAGGTTCTCATCTTTCATCTTCGGCTGAAACGACGTCGGTTGTCTGAGCCAGTCAATCAACTCTTGACGTCCCGTCGCTGTGATCGAATAGATCTTCTTATCGGGAAGATCATGTTGGGTCACATGCTCTGACGAAACGAGGTGCTCGTCTTCCATCTTTAACAGTTCCCGATAAATCTGTGTATGATGGGCGTGCCAAAAGTGGATCATTTGCGCTTTGAACGTCGCGTTCAAGGCGTAGCCGGTCGCAGGCTGATGGGTCAACAACCCGAGTAGTGCATGACGTAACGCCATAACCATCACCATTCCCTTGCAGTTCAGTTTTTTTAAGTGTAGCACAATCTCTTGTAAGTCCGAGAATGTCAATCGGTTGACGGGCGCACCGAAGACACAGACAATGAGAGAAAGGAGTGATCAATCATGAAACCAATACAATCTGAACAACAATTCCAAACTGCCATTCAAGATAAAGGAATGGTCATCTTCACGACGTCTTGGTGCCCGGACTGCCGCCGCCTCGACATGTACGTCGACGAACTCGTCAAAGACTACCCGCAATTCAACTGGTACGTCGTCGATCGCGACGAACTGCCTGAACTGTCTGACACGCAGGAAGTCCGTGGCATCCCGTCACTGCTCTTCTATAAAGAAGGCGTCAAACAAGAACACCTTCATTCGGCGCATGCGAAGACGGAAATGCAAATTCGGTCGTTCCTCGACACGTTGAACGCCTAATCAAAAGACGACCGCGGTCGTCTTTTTTAGTGCGTGAATTTCTGCATGTAGCGCCTGTCGATTTGACGCTTGATCCAATACGAACACCGGCCGTGCCACGTCAAGCGCCCAAACGTGAGTAAGGCGTGTCCCGGGGTCGTCAATAAAATATTGAGCGACGTCCGCTGTTTATATGGCTTTTGGTCACCGAGGAGCGCCGACGCGACGTGACGGCCCGATCGGACCGCGTCGACGCCTCCGTTCAAGCCCATTGCCATATCCCCGGTGATGTAAATATCTTGATACGTCGCGTGACGCAAATAAGCGTCGGTCGGAATAAACGACCCCTCCTCGGCAAGGCCTGAGCGGTGCCACCACTCGACCGGCACGACTCCAGTCGCGTCAAGGACAAGACCGTCTGGCGCGTCCCCACCCTCATACTGTTGCGCGATCAGCGTCACCCCGCTTGCAACGAGACGACGGGCAATATGACGGCCGACCCGGTTCGGCAAGTCGGGCAAAATCTGCTTCGCATAGAGCGTGACGTGTTGCTTCGACCTCACGCAAGCGAAAGCGAGCTCGACGCCAGCTTTGCCCCCTCCGACGATTGTGACCGCACGGCTCGCTTGAATGTGTTCGATTGCTACGTCTGTCATCGGTTTCAAGCCCGTTCCGATCCCTCGGCTCTTCGCACCTGTCGCGAGCACGAGATGATCGTAAGCGATCATACCTTGATCGGTCTCGATGATTCGTTTGACCGGGTCGAGCGAGATGAGTCTGCTCGCGACCGGTGTGACGTCCGGTCGCAAGTTGACGACTGCCGAAGCCATCTCATTTGCGATCACTTGGGGGAACGCCCCGGTATAAATCGTTTCCTCAAGTCCGACATAACTGACCTCGTACCGTTCACGCAACTGTTCGATCCGCCCTAAAATTTCGAGTTGCCCGTGACCGAGCCCGACTAGGACGAGCCGCGGCTTCATCGTAAAATCCGCCGTGCTTCCAACAGGCGCTGGCTGATCGTGAACACTTCAAGGATGAGGAACAGCGTCGCGACGACCCCGATCCACGACGGGAACAAAATCATGAGCGTGAACAAGATGAAGCACTCCGTCCGTTCAAGGAGACCTGGTTGATAATAAAATGATTTCTCAGAACGTTTTGAACTGCTGGCTCCGACGGCGAGAAACAGCGTCATCGCAACGACGAAGGATCCGAGCAAGAAGAGAAAGACCGGCATGTGCTCAGGATAACGAAGCGCCAGCGCGACGACGACCGAGATCTCGACGATGCGATCGAAGACGAGGTCGAGCACTGTGCCAAACCCCGTCTTCCGAGAGCGGCGCGCCATCGTCCCGTCAATGACATCGAGAAGACCCGATAACCAAAGCAGGGCGACCGCTGTCCAAAGCATGTCATTATAAATAAAGAACCCGACCGAGATCCCGATGATCCCTCCAAGGATTGTCACTTCGTTCGGTGTGAAATTCCATTTTAGAAGCCGATCGGCCCCTCGTTCAACGATGGGACGAACCCAGCGGCTTCCGTACGTGTCTAGCATCAAACCACTCCTTTTTTCTTCCGCAAATAGTAGGTCTCCCCGACCTGAAACGATTCATCCCGGGGGAGAATGACGTACGTACCGGTCGCGAGGCGATACTCGCCTAGGCGATTGCCGAAGCGATTCAACTGTCGGACGAGTACGACCGGTTCGCCTGCTTGTTTAGTCACTTCCATCATCGTCGCCGGATAAGACGAACCTGAAAGCTCGATAAAGTCTCCAAACGCCGGCTCAGTCTCGTAAAGTTCGCCTGGCGTCCCCGTCACTAGGACTTCTCCGTCCTCGAGCAACGTCACCCGATCGGCGACGAGCATCGCTTCTTCCCGGTCGTGGGTCACGAGCAACGCCGTCAACTCGAGTTGTTGGACGAGGTCCCGGATCAGCCGCTGCAACTCGTACTTCAAATCCGGATCGAGATTCGTGAACGGCTCATCTAATAAAATGAGCCGCGGCTCGGCCGCAAGGGCACGGGCAAAACTGACACGCTGTTGCTCGCCTCCGGAAAGTTCGTGGATGTCATCGTCATATCGGCCCGGAAGGCGGACACTGGCAAGCCATGCCTCCGCCTGCTCCCGCGACCGATTTTGAGTCGCGAGCGTCACGTTCTCCCCGACCGACAGATGCGGGAACAGAAGCGGTGATTGTGACAGCATCGTGATGCGCCGCTTGTGAGGAGGCGTCCCGAGGAGCGGCTCTCCGTCCCACGTCACCGTCCCCGTGTCTGCCGTCTCAAGTCCAGCGATAATCCGTAGCAACGTCGACTTCCCGGATCCGCTCACCCCGACAAGCGCATGGATCTCTTTCTTGTCAACGATCAGGTCGACCCCGTTCAATACGTCGCGTTGTTTAAAGTTCTTTTGTATTCCTGTAACGACTAAACTCATCTTAACCGCTCCTTCATAATTCGTACCGATACGCGGAACAGTCCTCCGAGACCGATATACAACAAGACCGGTAACAAGATGAGGACCCACGTGTTTTGTAGTGCCAATGAAACGTCATTTCCTGCATACGATTGATACAGTTGTGTCGTGACGGTCGGGATGAGCCCTGCGCCGATCAATTGCACGAGCACGAACTGACCGAGAACGATGACCGTCGAGAACAAGACGATCGTCCGCATCGTCGCCGCCAACAAAGGAAACAGCACCATGCTAAATCGAGGCAGCGGCGGCAGTGTCATCGTCTGCTCAAGGAGCGGGCGTCCGATCACATACATCGCATTGTAGGCGAGCCGGATCGAGTACGGGAGCGTCGAGACGAGCAAGACGAGCAAGACACCGGCATACGTCCCGACGAGCCCGACGTTCGCGAGCACGATGTACATACCGAACATACTTGCCATGACCGGAATGAACAACGGGATAAAGACGAGCCACTCGACGAGTGTCCGCCATCTCGACTCTGTAAAAATCAGCCACCACGCTGTCCCGAGACCGAGCCAGACATTGATGACGGCCAAACTGATGACGTAGAACACCGTGTTCATGAGCACTTCATCCAATCGGATCGGAGAAGGCCAACCGAAGAGTAAGCCGAGAAACGGGAACAAGATGAAACAGATGATAAGGACCCGACTCATCGCCTCACCCCTTTTTCAATCCGGCGTCTTCGTTTGGCCGTAACGAGATACGATACAAAAGCCCCGACCGAGATCAATAGTGTCCAAACGAGTGCGACCGCGTAGGATTCATTCGCGTTTAAAAACAACCCTGTCGTCAGCCGTTCGTATGCGAGCACCCCGAGCAGCTCCGGGAATGTGACCCCGAGCAGGGCCGGTACCTCGTAAGCGAACGAGATGAACGCCACTAAAATCCAAAACGAGTCCAGGAGCGGCTTCAGTAAAAACGGCCACTCCGCGACTTTGAACTGCTCGAACCGTGTAAGTTGGAGCGTCTTCGCCATATCAAGATAGCCGCGATTCAGTTGCCCGTATGTGCCGAGCATCATCAAAAAGACGAACGGCACTTCTTTCCACACATACGTCAATATGACGACAAAGTGATGGCGCTCGTTCGCTTCCACAAGCCCGTAAAACGGAAAACCGCCCGAGAACAACAACAAAAATAAATACGCACCTGCGACATGCGGCACGAACATCGGCAATTTGAGCAGCGCTGAAAGCCAAACCACCTCTCGAATCCGGACCGTTCGTGCCAACCACGTCCCGATGAGTAGCGAAATCGTCGTCGAGACGAGCGTCACGTAAAGCGTGACGGCTAAACTCGCCCGCCACGCCGCGTCGCGCCAAAGTGACGTCCATTCGAATGAAGCGGTCTCACCGGCTAGAAATACAAGACCGGCGAGCGGTAGCAACAAGACGATGACGCTCAAGCCGACGCTACCTCGCGACACGAGACCATCCCTCACGAACTTGATCGATCACGCTCGGCCCGAAGTCGGCAATCGAACGTTCGGCAAGTTGTTCAGGGTCTGGATACGTGACGCCCGTGTCCAGTTTGAGGAAGGCTTCCCGGTCCGCTCGTTCAAGCTTCGTCAAATCGAGCGACGTCCCGTCTCCCCAATACGTCGCATCTTGTTTGGCGAGTTGAGCTTCCGGTGACAACAATTCATTGATCACGACGAGGGCACCGTTCGGATTGCTTGCGTTGAACGGGACCGCGAGAAAATGCGTCGAGGCGATTGAATGATCGAGGACGAGGGCACGCGTCCCGTCTGGAAACACGCCGTCGTTTCGCTCGGCCTCAGCACGACGCTCATTGAATCCCATCGTCATCCACACGTCACCTTTCGCATAAAGTTGGTCGAGTTGGGCGAGTGACTTCGGATACGTCGCCCCTTGTTTCCACAGATTCGGTGACCACGTCGCGAGTTCATCCCAAAATGCATCCGGGATCGTTTGATCGCTTCGGATCGTTTCCCCGTACTCGGCATAGAGCAGATGGCGGACGAACGCGTTACCGGTGAAGTCTGTCACTTCAGGATACGTGAAACGGCCCGGATTTGCTTCGGTCCAACGATGTAGTTCTTCGAACGTCGCCGGAGGATTCGTCACTTTGTCGGCATCATAGTGCAGCACAAACTGAACGTTGCCCCACGCCACCTCGAGTCCGTCGGTCGGCGTCCCGGCGTCGGTCGCTTGCGCGGTCTCGTTCAAAAGTGCTGAGTTCGGGATTTTATCGAGCAGGTCGCCTTGAAGAAGCTCCGCCTCGGCCGCGTTTCTAAAATTATCACCATTGATCCACATGAGATCGATCGTGCCCGCCTCTCGGTTCGAACGTTTATCGAGTGACAGTTGGCGAATGAATTCGGCCGTGTCCATCGGGACGCGATTTAACTCGATATCGTATGTTTCTTTCAGGCGCGGTGCGACGTAGTCATCGATGTAACGGTTGATGCCGTCGTCCCCACCCCACAAGTAAAAGTTGACCGTCGTTTGCTCAGCCTCTTGAACCGCCTCGTCAAACGTCGGGGCCAAGTCTGCTCCCATCGTCCCGCAGGCGCTGAGGAAAACAAGCGCAAACAGCAGCCCAAATTGTCGTATTCGTCGCATCGTACTTCCCCTCTCTCTACTACTTTTTGTCAAATCCCCGTTTTGCCAACCGTTCGAACCAAATCGGGCACATTGCGTACAGTTTTCCGCCTAAGTCCATCCACCACGGGGCGTTGACTTCACGTTTCGACTGTTCAAACGCTGAGACGACCCGCTGTGCCAACTGATCTGGGTCGAGCATGATACGACGCACACTCTGTTCATAGCGCCCCGTCTTATCAGCACGATCAAAGAACGGCGTGTTGATCGGACCAGGATTGACCGTCAGTACATGGACACCTGCCGGCTTCAGCTCGAGCCGGAGCGCGTTTGAAAACTGGAGCAACGCCGCTTTCGATCCGGCATACACGGCCGACTTCGGGGTCGGCACTTTGGCAGCTTGCGAGCAGACGTTTATGATCGTCCCGCCTCGCTTCATCCGGCGCCCACAGTCACGCGACATCACCATCGGCGCGATCGCGTTCAAGCGCATCGTCTCTTCGATGACGTCCGTCGTTTGATCAACGACCCGGTCAAACTCACCGACGCCGGCGTTGTTGACCCAACCGTCGATCGGTCCATATTTCCGTACGACATCGTCGACGAGCGTCTCATAACTTGTCAAAACATCCGCGACCATCCAGTCTGCAGATAGTTTCGTCCCGAGCTCTCGAAGGCGCGTCTCGTTTCTGGCAATTAACGTCAGCTTATAGCCCGCTGCCGAAAAAGAATGCGCCAAAGCGGCACCAAAGCCGCTCGACGCACCCGTGATCACAATATGTCTCATTCCATTGCTTCCTCCACTCTCACATAAATCCATTTGCCATCGGCTAACTGCTTGACGACATGACCGCGCTCCTCGAGCAATGTCAACCGCGCGAACACTTCGCTGAAGACAAGCGGCATCGCCCGGCGCATCTTCCGCCCGTACAGCCGCATCGACCAATCGAACACACTCAAGCCGTCGGCCCAGTCGTTCAGCAGCTGTTCGCTCCGTTCATAGCGTTGACTGATCCTTGATTCGATGAGTACCCGCGGATGCTGAATCGGATTGCCGTGTCCGCTCACGACGAGCTTAATATCAAGCTCCTGTAGCTTTCTAAGCGAGTCGAGATACAGTAAGACCGGTGACGCAAACCCTTCGTCCTCATACGGTTGTTCGATCAACGGATTCGGTTCGACCGCATCGATCAAATGATCACCGGCGATCAAGACGCCGCCCGGTCCGAGAAGTCCGAGTTGATCGCTCGCGTGTCCCGGCAGATGAATCGTCTTCCATGCCCCGTCGCTCGTCACGTCTTGTCCTTCTTCGAACGTCATCGTGACGGTCGTCGGACCGATCCAACGCAGCGCCTCCCGATAGTCCGGTAACTTGGTGATGATCGACTCCGGTGCCCCAAACCAATGAGCCAGTTCATATAAGAAGTGATTGCCTTTTTTAATAAAGTTCGGTGTCTGTTCCAAATAACGAACGAGCTTCTCGTGACCATAGACTGGAATCGAGGCATCGCGTAGCCGCCAAGCTTGACCGGCATGGTCGGCATGATGGTGCGTTAAAAATAGAAAATCGATATCCGCTAGCGTCAGTTCGAGTTCAGCCAATTCACCGTTCAAGGACGCCCATGCCTCTTCCGTATCCGGGCCACAGTCGACCATGAAAAACCGGCCCCCATGCTCTACAATGTATACGTTCACGTTACCGACCTCAAACGGTGTCGGAATATCGAGTCTTGCCAGTTGGCTTGAAATCCAGTTCGCCACGTCCACACAACCCCTTCCACCTATCTTCATTCATTATACCTGTCAGAAAGAAGGGATTTCAATGGCACAAAAAAAGGAGGGGATTTCTCCCCTCCAATCGTTTATAAGTTAATGACGGTCACTTTATCGCGTGTCATCGTTTCAAGACTGCGTCCAATCCCTTGGACACCGAGACCTGATTGTTTCACACCGATGAACGGGAAGTGGTCAGGACCGCGTTCCGTTCGACCGTTGACTTGGACCGTACCGACTTCAAGCTTGTCGGCGACCGTGAACGCACTGTTCACATTTTGCGTGAACACGCTCGCTTGAAGACCGAACTCTGACTCGTTCGTCAGTTCGATCATCTCGTCGAGCGAGCTGACACGGATGATCGGAAGAACAGGTCCGAACGGCTCTTCCCAAGCGACACGCATCTCACGCGTGACGTGATCGAGCAGCGTCGGGTGGAGCAGGTTGCCGTCACGTTCGTTACCGTGGACGACCGTCGCACGCTTGTTGACGGCGTCGTCAATCAAGCCTTGAACGTAGTCAGCCGACTTTTTGTCGATGAGCGGGACGATGAAGCTGTTGTCGACTGGCGAACCAACCGTGAGCTTCTCGACACGCTGTTTCAACATGGCGACGAGTTCGTCTGCTTGATCTTCGAGAACGAAGACGCGTTTGATCGCCGTGCAACGTTGACCCGAGTATGAGAACGCACCGCTGACGATTTGATCCGCCGCAAGCGTCATGTCCGCGTCTTCTAAGACGAGCGCCGGGTCTTTGCCGCCGAGCTCTAAGACGACCGGGACCATCGATGCCTGTTGTGACAAATGTTGACCGGTTCCTGTACCGCCTGTGAATGTGATCATGTCGACACCTGGGTGCGACGTCAAGTAGTCGCCGATGACCGAACCGCGACCCGTCACGAGGTTCAACAATCCGCTCGGAAGACCGGCGTCTTGCAGTGCCTCGACCATTTTGACGCCACTGATCGCACCTTGTGTCGCCGGTTTAAAGACGACCGCGTTCCCTGTAATAAGGGCCGGGGCGATTTTAGCAGCGGCTAAGTTGACCGGATAGTTGAATGGTGAGATCGCGAGAACGACACCGAGTGCCTCTTTTTTGATGATCGCCATTTTATTCTTTGATCCGCCCGGGAACGAATCGCCTTGCATGAATCCACCTGTGAAACGAAGTCCTTCCTCAGCCGTATAACGAATAATCTCAGCTGTGCGGACGACTTCTTTCTTCGCGTCGCTCAAGTTCTTCCCGACTTCGCGCATGATGATTTGACCGATCTCATCGACGCGTTCTTCGAGTTTGTCCGCCCATGCGTACAACAGCTCGGCGCGCTTGTTGACCGGAAGCGCCGCCCACTCTTGTTGTGCACGTTTAGCACCGTGAATCGCCTCGTCGACTTCGTCGCGCGACATCGCTTGGACGTGTCCGACGATTTCTTCTGTATAAGGTGAAACGAGTTCGATCGTCTCATTTGTTGTTGATTCTTGCCATTGCCCGTTAATTAAATATGGATACGTGTTCATACTCATAATCTCTATCTGCCTCCTGAGTAAGCTGTGATATCTCGTTGCCACCCTCATTGTATGCAAAATCAATTCCGTTGAACAACTATAAAGATTCAGTTTATGTAATGTAAACGGTTACTCCATGACTTTTCGTGATTTTTGACCTGACTTTGACACTTTTCAACTGAAGACTTTGATCGATTTGACCGATAGAGAGGAAGAGAGAACGCGATATAGGAGGGACCACCATTGAGCATGGATCATAATATTTTACTTGAAGCAGGTACGAACGAGTTAGAAATCGTCATTTTCCAGTCAGGCCCGTTTATTTTCGGGATTAACGTCATGAAGGTTCGCGAGATCATCACGATGCTTCCACTCACCCCGTTACCTGGAACGCCTGAGGCGATCATGGGGTTGATCGAACTACGCGGTGAAGTCATGACGGTCATCGATCTCCCGATGGTCATCGGCCATCCTCGTGAAGCCGGAGACGGGGATCGCTTGATCGTCTGTGAGTTTAACGGTGAGAAATCGGTGCTCCGAGTCGACCAAGTGACAGAGATCAAGCGCATCTCATGGGAACAGATCGATACACCGTCAGATCTCGCCCGCGGTGTCCAAGGCATCACGAACGGCGTCGTCAAAACAGGAGACCAAATGATCATTCTTCTCGACTATGAGCGCATCGCTCTCGAGTTGTCACGAAAAGACATCATGGCTCGTGAATCTGTCAAACGACTCGGTGCAAGGGAACGCTCGAACAAACAAGTGTGGATCGCAGAAGATTCGGAGATGCTCCGCACCTTGATTATCGACACGCTCGATGAGGCAGGCTACTTCAACACGACAATCTTCAACAACGGGAAAGAAGCGCTTGATGCGTTCGAGCAAGATGGTGTCGAGTGCGATCTGCTCATCACCGACATCGAGATGCCACAAATGGACGGGTTACATTTGACGAGACGGCTGCGCGAAATGGACCGCTACGCGACATTACCGATTGTAATTTTCTCGTCACTCATCTCAAACGACTTGAAACATAAAGGCGACGCCGTCGGCGCGAACGCACAAATCACGAAGCCTGAGATCGGCATGTTGATCGCGACGCTCGATGAGTTTTTAGCCTAATGACAAACGGAGGGGCCGCAAAATTGCGGCCCCTCTTTCATTACACCAATCGATTGAAATAGGCGTCCCACTCGACAGCGAACCGTTTCATTTGATGCTCGATGTCTTCAAGCACCGGTTCAAGGTTCTCGACCTCGTTCGTCTCACCGGCGAGTTCAAGTTGTTGGAAATGCGACGCCGTCTCGTCGAGTCCGACCGAATAAGAGGCGCCCTTTAACAAGTGGGCGAGTTGTTCGATTTGTTCATGATCTTTCGTCTCGACCACGCGCTTTAATTCAGGAAACTTCGCCTCGAACTGCGCGACGTACGTCTCTGCAATCTTTTTCAGAAAATCTTTATTTCCACTTGCGATTTGATGGAGCTCTGCTAATTTCTCTTCATTAAACAGAGCGTTTTGAGGTGTTTGAGTCATCTCCATCCCTCCTTCTACTCATTCCTTCTGACATTTTAACTCACTGTAGTATGTTTTCGAGAGAAAACAAAAAATCTCCTTCTTTGCGATTGCACTCTCCTACTCGCCTACCTATAATAAAGTTGAGCTAAGGTAGGAGGAAGATTATGCTAACGATTTACCGTACCGACGCATCTGGTCGTGTGCACGAGATCGAAGACTTTGACAAAGGAAGCTGGATCCAACTCGTCAATCCGACGAAAGACGAGGCCGATCAAGTCATTGCCGCCTCCGGCATTCCTGAAGACTTCGTGTACGACCCACTTGATATTGAAGAAAAGCCGCGCTTTGAGAAAGATGACGAAGGCCTGCTCATGATCATTGACGTTCCATACGTCGAAGAAGACGATACGGGACGTGCCTATAATACGATCCCACTCGGTATCATCGTCACGGGACGACATTTCATCACCGTCTGTTCGCGTGACCTCGATGTACTCAACTTGTTCGCTAACGGCAAAGCCCGCTTGTTCCGGACAAACTATCGCAGCCGGTTCGTCTTCCAGATTTTGCACCGAGTCAGCATGACGTACTTGCGGTTCCTTCGCCAGATCGACCGGCGAATGGAAGAGCTAGAGCAAGAACTTCAACGTTCGATGCGAAATCAGGAAATTTTCCAGTTGATGAACTTACAGAAGTCGCTCGTCTACTTCATGACATCGCTCAAAGCGAATGACAGCGTCCTCGACCGCATCGTCAAGACGCCGAGTCTTGAGAAGCATGAAGAAGATGAAGACTTGTTAGAAGACGTATTCGTCGAGCATCGTCAGGCGATGGAGATGGCCTCGATTTATAACGACATCATCAGCATTAAGATGGATGCGTTCGGGTCGATCATCTCGAACAACGTCAACTTCGTCATGAAGTTCTTGGCGTCGATCACGATCGTGCTCAGCATTCCGACGATGATTTCCGGGATCTTTGGGATGAACGTCCAAGTCCCGTTCGAAGGTCAACCAATCGGCTTCATCTTTGCCATCACATTGATGGTAGGTTTTTCGAGTCTCGCCTTTTATATCTTATGGCGGAAACGTTATTTCTAGACAAAAGGATGAAATCGTCACGAGCGACGGTCTCATCCTTTTGTCGTTTAAGTTAGCTTTAACGTGACGAGACACAAGTCGTCGTCAATCTCAATTTTCGGGACGAGCCGTTCGGCAACGTGACGGGCAAATTCTAAGCCGTACGTGGCGATGTCTTTTTCAAGCCAACGGATTCCGTCATCGATGTCTTTGCTGTAACATTCCATCAGTCCGTCCGTGTACATATGCAGGACCATACCTGGCGTGATCTTGATTTCTTTCGATTCATAATTCGGTTCCTCGAACATGCCGACCGGCACCCCAGTCGTCTCGAGACGAGTCATCCCTTCCGGAGACGTTACGATCACAGGCGGATGGCCGGCATTGACGTACTCGATGCGTTGATTCGTCGTATCGATGTAACAATAGACGGCCGTGAAATAACTTTGCATATCGTCGCCCGAAAACAGAAACGTCATCTGTCGGTTCAGTTCGGTCATGACGTCAACCGGGTACTGGACGTTGGCGACAAGGCCTGGCAAGATCGAGCGGATTCCCATCGTGATCAAGGCTGAAGACACGCCGTGACCCATCACGTCGAAGATGATGACACCGTAACGATCAGGCGCGACTTGGAACCAGGCGTACATGTCACCCGCCAATTTTTTAGATGGCAGGTACAGCGCCCGCATATCGATTTCCGCGCTACTGATTGGTGGGGTCAGTGCGCTCTGCTGAATCTTTTGGGCCAAATCCAGGTCATATTGGAGACGCGCCTCATATTTTTTCCGTTCATCGACGGCCGCTTTGTAACGGAGCGCCGAGCGAATCCGAGCGAGGAGTTCGGTGATTTTGATCGGCTTCGTCGTATAGTCGGACGCTTCAGCATCTAGCCCTTCGGCAATTTGCTTCTCTTCGGTCCGGCCCGACACCATGATTACCGGCAGTTCTTCATATCCTGTCATTTGTCGAATCCGTTTGCACGTTTCAATCCCTGAGATGCCCGGCATCTCGACATCGAGCAGGACGAGGTCATACAGCGACGGGGCTTGCGGGTCCATGAGGAGCGCGAGAGCATCTTCACCACTTGAGACCGAGACCGTCTCATAATCGTGTTGATGCAATAATTGTTCGAGAACCATCGTATTGACCGGTTCGTCGTCGACAATCAAAATCGCCATAGTCATCCCTACCTTCTCTGTCAGTGTTCTTCTATATGTTATTGTATCATATCTAATCCAGAGACCAACCATTTCAAACCTGTAACAGTTGTGAGAGACTCAAACATGGAGAACGTCTCAGCTTTTTGTCATACTAAAAGAAAGAAAGCGAGGAATGCGCCATGGGATGGATATTTGCCGTGAGCGGATTGATTATTTTACTCGTCTTGGTCGCCTCTGTCGTCGTCATCCAAAAAGGATACGCCTACAAAGACAACAAAGATGACATCGTTCTCGATTACGATGAGATCAATCGCCGCATCACCGAACAAGATCAGCAGGACAAATAGAGCCATCCACGACGGATGGCTCTATTTTTATTTGAATTCGAAACGGAGCGCCCCTTTTTCAAGGTAGAGCGTGGCATCAAACGTCTTGTCGCCTTTTTTGAACGCATGAACATTTGACTGCCCGCCGTTGATCATCTGTTTCAGTTCATCTTTCGCGAGTCCGACGCCGAGAACTTGTTTTGACACGGTGAATTTGCAGCCTTCGCGGTAGCCGCTGCAACCGATGAACTTCGGATGCTCGACGAGTCCTTTTCCACAGCTCGGACAGACGCCAAACGACGCTTTTGGCCGCGAGGCAGATTTCTTCCCGAATCGTCTCGGTTCAATCGTATAGCCTTCCGGATTCGCCGCCGCGACTCTCGCTTTGGCTTCTTCGACGAGATGAATCGACATCTTTTTCGCCTGGTCGATGAATTCGGCCGCAGACGCAGACGCCTGTCCGATCTCATGGAGCCGCTTCTCCCATTTCGCGGTCATGGCCGGCGAGGCGAGAATGCTGTCGCCGAGCACATCGATTAACAGACGGCCTTTATCGGTCGGAACGAGCTCTTTCTTTTGAAGTTCAACATAACCCCGCTTCTTCAAGCCGTCGATGATGTTCGCCCGAGTCGCTTCCGTGCCGAGCCCCTCGACTTCTTTCATGATATGGATCAGTTCCTCGTCGTCGAGCTGTTTCCCGGCGACTTTCATCGCCATGATGAGCGCGCCTTCCGTATACCGTTTTGGAGGCTCTGTCTGTTTCGATAACACTTCGACTTTCTTTTCAGTCAACGGCTCACCGGTTGTCAGCACCGGAAGCTCGACGTCTTTTGACTTCATCTCGACGACTTGACGGTACCCGGGGCTGACAACGACCGTCCCTTTTGCCCGGTATAAGTCTTCCCCGTCCATCAAGTCGACGGTCGTCTTCTCGAGTTTGGCCGGGGGGGCGAACGCTGCGAGAAAGCGGCGGTTGATCAAGTCATACAGCTTCGCCTCATCCCCGCTAAGTCGACCCACATCGCCGCACGCTTCGGTCGGAATGATCGCGTAGTGATCGCTCACTTTTTTCGCGTTGACGTAGCGGCTGTTCCGGGACGGGTTCTCGGTCAACACGTCAGCGAGTCCGGCATATGCCGCAGACTTCAACAGCCGTGCTTTCGTTTGGGGGAACAGCGTTGCCTCGTCCGGCGTCACGAAACTGGAATCGGTCCGTGGATAACTGATCCACCCTTTCGTGTACAGCTTCTGGGCGATATCGAGCGTCTTCTTCGCCCCGAAACCAAAGCGTTTGCCGGCCTCAGCTTGGAGACCCGACAGACTGAACCAGAACGGAGGGTGTTCCACTTTCTCTTCTTTATCGATTGATTTTACGATCGCCGTCCCGGTCGCTCGGTTGACGACCGCTTCGGCTTGTTCATGCGTCTTCAACTTCGTCGTCTTGCCGAGCGTATATTTCGCTTTGAACGTGCCCCGTCCTTTTTGGAGCGTCGCTTCGACCTCGAAATAAAGCTCCGGGACGAACTGTTTGATTTCACGCTCCCGATTGACGATCAAGGCGAGCGTCGGCGTCTGGACGCGTCCGAGCGAGAATACGTCTTCAATCCCGATCGTCTTTAACAGCGTCGTATACGCTCTTGATGCGTTCATGCCGACGAGCCAGTCGGCACAGGCGCGGCTCATCGCCTCGTGGTAATACGGAATCGTCTGGTCACCAGGCAACAGCTGGGCGAAACCGCGATCGACCGCCTGCTCGGTCAAACTCGAGATCCATAAGCGCTCGAGCGGTTTTTTGTTGCCCGCGAGCCTCAAGATGAGGCGAACGATCGCCTCCCCTTCCCGCTCGGCGTCGGAAGCGATGATGACGTCCGTGATGGAGCGGTCGTGAAGCCATTTTTTGATTGTCTGGAACGGCTTCGACTTGCCCTGCGAGATGCGGTAGTCGAACCGGTCTGGGACGATCGGAAGTGACTCATATTTCCAAGATTTCCACTCCGGACGGTAGTGAGACGGCTCTTGGAGTTCACATAAGTGTCCGACCGCCCAAACGACGATGGCACCTTCTGGGAAACGTTGACACGCTGCGATTTCAATCTCGTCTTTTTTCTTTTTTGATGGATATGGCGCTGCCAGCTTTTGTGCCTGCGACGGTTTCTCCGCAATGATTAATCTCATGTGATCCCTACTTTCGTTGTCGTTCGAACGACCTTGTTAGAACGACACTTTCGAAAAAGAATGTTTTTTCTCGTATGTTTCATTATATCATTAGAGGAATATGTACAAAACCAAAGGGGGATGCCTGTTGTCTTATTTAATTTTATTTGCCGCCGTCTTTTTCCTATCGACGAGCGTCTTGTTCGTCAAATGGACGTCCGCACCGGCGGAGACGGCCGCATTTTACCGCATGCTGATCACGTGTGTGATGCTACTGCCATTTGTTGACTTCAAGTCACTCATTGGGACACGCCTTATGACGCGATACGCCTTGTTGCTCAGCGGGACACTGCTCGCGTTTCATTTTTGGCTTTGGTTTCTATCGCTTGACTATACGACCGTCGCGAGTTCGACATTGTTCGTGACGTCGAGCCCGATTTTCGTCTTGATTGGAAATGCACTCTTTTTTAAAAAGCATCCGACACGAAAAGGGTTGGCTTTCGCGCTCATCGCTGTTTTGGGCGGAATGCTCGTCGCGGCAGGTGACCTTCAACTCGGACGTGAAGCTCTGTTTGGGGACCTACTCGCCTTAGTCGCCGCTCTGCTCATCGCCGGCTATTGGCTCGTCGGCCAACACGTCCGTGCCGAAATGAACACGAATACATACTCGTTCAGCGTCTATTTCGTCGCCACGGTCGTTCTCTGCTTCATGCTCCTCTTCCGGGGGACGACTTTTACCGCCTTCGAATCTGTCAACTGGTGGTATTTCCTCGCCCTTGCCTTCTTCCCAACGATTTTAGGACATAACTTGTTCAACTACGCTCTCGCTCGTGTCAGCGCGACCGTCGTCAGCATCACCATCCTCGGTGAAGCGCTCTGGGGCATGTTGTTCGGATTCGTCTTTTTCGAGGAACGGCTCGGCGTGATGCAATGGATCGGCGCGGCCGTCTTGCTCGGCGGAATCTACTTGTTCCTAAAAGAAGACGCCCGCTCTACAAGAACGGACGTCGTTTCATAAGTTGGTCACTTTCGCTTCTGCCTCTTCTTCAGACGGACGGAACAATAGCTTGCGGTCCCATACCGCCATGCCGACCGCCGTCAAGAAAGTCAAACCGTCAGCGATCGGAAACGCGAGCCAAACGCCGAACACACCGAAGTAGTTCGGTAAGATGAAGACGAGTGGAATCGTATAGAGCGTCTGTCTCGATAAAGACAAGAACATCGCGACGCGGGCTTTCCCGAGTGATTGATAAATGCCGTTGACGAGCATTTGCACGCTCGGGAGAAACGAGACAGCGAACAATACGTGAATCGCCGTGACGCCGCCGGCAATCAAGTTGGCGTCAGACGTGAACATGCGCATGAGCGGTTCCGGAATCAACTGGAGCGTCAGCCAGATGATGACGGCGATGGCAATGCCGGCCCGCATCGCCGTCCAGATCGTCTCTCGCATCCGGTCGAATTGTCTGGCTCCGAAGTTGTAGCCGACGATCGGTTGCATGCCTTGGACGATGCCCATGATCGGCATCCCGACGAGCGCCATGAATTTATTGATGATCGCGAAGATGGCAAGCTCTTCGGTGCCACCATACGTCCCGAGCATGACGTTGACGCCGACGAATAAAATCGACTGCGACACCATCATGATAAACGAAGACGACCCGATCGCCATAATCTCTTTCAACTCGCCGAACCGCAGTCGAAACTTCCGCCATTGGAAGTCGAGCTCGGTCCGGCGATTTTTTTTCGCGAAGAAGAATCGGAGCATGAGGACCGATCCGACGACTTGAGCGAGCGCCGTCGACCAAGCGGCCCCGTATATGCCCCAGCCGAACGTGAAGATGAACAACGGCGTCGTCACTAAGTTCACGACGACAGTCGTGAGCATCACTTTCATCTGATACGGCGCTTGCCCCTCAGCCCGCACCATTGCGCTCGCGGCGAGGGTGAACATGAAGAACGGTGAGCTGATAAGCACGACCGATAAGTATTGACGACTCAATTCCATGATGGCTGACGTCGCCCCGAACACCGTCAAGATGTCGTCCAACATGAAAAAGGCGGAACTGACCGCGAAGGCGGCGAACACACCGACGAGGACGAGCACGTTCAAAAACGTGACGGCGGCACCGGCATCGTCCCCTTTGCCGAGCTTCCGTGAACTGATCGAGGCCCCGCCAAGTCCGACCGCGCTTGAGACGGCCATGAGAATCATTTGAATTGGAAAAGCGATTCCGATGGCGGCCACGGCAGTTGCCCCGATCCCGCGGGCGACGAAGATTGTATCGATGATATTGTAGAGCGCCGTCACCAGCATGCCGATCATCGCCGGCAGCGACAGCTTGAACAGCAGGCGTCCGATCGGATCGGTCCGGAGCTGCTCCGTATTTTGATTCATGCTTCCATCCCCTTTTTCGTCTATGTTAATAGGTTAGCAAGATTGGATGGAACGGTCGACTATGTTGTCTTACCGGATGTGTCAGACCGGGCTCGGTACAGACGTGCTCGCGACACCCGCTTTTCGCTTACGCATGATGAAGTCGGTCGCGACAGGTTGGTCGACTTTGACGCGTACCGTCATCATCGCCTGGTTCGCCGTCTCGAGCGGCATCCCGGTCTCATCGAACAACTCGTCGATCCGTTGCGTGAAGCGGACGAACCCGGGACCAAAGAATTCGACTTCTTCTCCGCGACGGAAATGGTTACGCTGCTCGAGCGTCGCCATGCCTGTCGACGCTTCATACGAGATGACGCGCGCTGCGAACGCATATTGCGGGATGGCGCGCGGTTTGCCGAACAATTGCTCTTTCTCGGTCGGGATGCCGTAATAGAACCCGCTCGCGAGCTCCCGTTGCGCCGCTTTCCAAATCTCTTCTTCCCATGCCGGGTCGAAGACGAATCCTTCAGGATCCTCGCAGTAGGCGTCGATGACTTGACGATAGACGTTACAGACGGTCGCCACGTAATGGATCGACTTCATCCGTCCCTCGACTTTCAAGCTATCGACGCCGGCATCGACCAAATCGGGTATGTGCCGGACCATCGCAAGATCGACCGAACTCATCGAGAACGGTTCCTCATCGCGCGCTGCCATGTCATCTGTCAACAACTCATCCGCCTCGAAGAAGCCGTATTTCCAGCGGCACGACTGGGCACAGCCGCCGCGGTTCGCATCGCGGAGCGCCATATGGTTCGACAGCGTGCAACGTCCCGAGTAGGAGATACACATTGCGCCATGGACGAACGCCTCGATCTCGACGTCGACTTGACGCTTCATCTCTTTGATTTCTTCCATCGACACTTCACGGGCGAGAACGATTCGCTCTAGTCCTTCCTCTTGCCAAAAACGGAGCGTCTCGTAGTTTGTCGCCGACGCCTGGGTCGACAAATGGACCGGAAGACCGGGCGCGTCCGTGAGACAGACCTCGATCATGGCCGGGTCCGAGACGATGACGGCGTCGATGCCGATGTCACGGAGTCGACAGAAGAAATCGCCCGCGCCATCGATATCCCCTTCATGGGTCACCATGTTCGCGGCGACATACACTTTCGCCCCGCGCTCGTGCGCGAATGCGACGCCTTCAGTCATCTCCTCGTATCCGAAGTTGCCGGCCCGCGAGCGGAGCCCGAACTGTTGACCACCGATAAAGACCGCATCGGCCCCGTAAAGAATCGCCATCTTTAATTTTTCTAAGTTTCCTGCCGGAGCTAGTAGTTCTGGACGTTTTTTCATCTTGATCCCCTCACTTGATCTCTTCTGGATTTCTTAACAGCAGTCCGGTCCCAAGCCGGAATTGTTCAGGTTGGAGTTCGGCGAGACGCCGTTCCATGAGCGTGCGGTCGAACTGGCCATTCAACAAATCCGACCGGGCTTTGTCGAACAGACGGACGATGTCGACGAACGCATCCCCGGCATGCCACCCATCGAGTTTCCACGTATGCAGTCCGCCTTTTAAGAGCACCGGCAATTGACCCATGAGCGTCAAATCTTCGGAGAAGACGTGCGTCCCATTGTCGTCTTGGTAGACGGGATAGCGACTGTCCGCATCAGACGGTTCGCTCATATAGTACTCGCGCGCTTCCGCGTCCCCTCTCGACCGACCGATCTCATTGAAATAGTTCGTCAATAGCGGTCGTTTCGAGTGATGGATACATGTTGGTCCGTACACTTGAACCTCGACGGGGAGCCCGATCTGCTGTTGAATCATCCCGAGTTCGGTCAGTGTCACTTCACGGGCCGCGACAGCCCCGATCGCGTCGCGCTTACCCCAAAATTGAATGTGTCGCGCCGACGTGACGAGCGTTTGAGCATCGTACCAATAGGGGATATTTGCATTACGGATCAAGCGGATTGCACCTGGATCGCCCGCCGTCACACTGTCGATCCCGATTTGCTTGAGCGCGTGTAAGTAATCCGGCAACGCCTCGATTTGATCGTTATGCATCAAATTGTTGACGGCAACCGTCACTTCTTTGCCGTAACGATGGGCGAGCGCTGTGACTTCTCTCACAGCAGGAAGCGACCAGTCACCTTTATGGCGTAAACCAAACGTCGACTCTCCGATATATAGACGGTCTGTCCCCGCCATGATCAGCGCCTCTGCTTGTTCGACGCTTTGTGCTGTAGTAACTAGCTGAATCATCATCTGTTTTTTCTCCTGACTTTGTGAGTCTAATCACATATTCTTGATATACTTTAGCACACGTTCAAGCGTGTCGACGAAGCAGGAATTTAACAACTGGTGAAGAAATCAGTAACAATGTATGACTTTTTAATTGAAGGAGTGGACGATTTTGACAAAAACAGCCTTGATTACCGGTGCCTCGACTGGCATCGGCCTAGATCTCGCCGTCTTAGCGGCCCGAGATGGATTTGACTGTATTCTCGTAGCTCGTAGCGAGCCACGGTTACATGAACTCAAAAAAGTGCTTGAAAAACGATACACGATTAACGTGCACGTATTCGCACTCGACCTATCTGAACACAACGCCGTGAAACGGTTGACGAACGCGATTGACGACGCCGGGCTCACGGTCGATTTTTTAATCAATAACGCTGGTTTCGGTACGGCCGGCGAGTTTATCGAGCTCGATGCGGAAACCGAGGCCGAAGAGGTCCGGTTGAACGTCAACGCCTTGACCGAGTTGACGAAAGCGTACTTGCCTGACATGGTCGCCCGCAATCACGGCTACGTCTTAAACGTCGCCTCTGTCGCCGCATTCCAGCCGGGACCGTATATGGCCGTCTATTATGCGACGAAAGCGTACGTCTTATTGCTTACAGAAGCGCTCCATGCCGAGACGAAAGGCACAGGCGTAAACGTCAGCGTCCTTTGCCCGGGTCCGACCGACACCGGTTTCTTTAACCGGGCCGGCAGTGAAATGATGGTATCGAAAATGCCGTCTCATCTCGTCGCTTTCTTCGGTTATAAGGGCGTCATGAAAAATAAACGGGTCATCATCCCAGGCTTGTCGAACCAAGCGCTCGTCGGACTCGCGAAAATTATGCCGCGAGCGGTCAGTCTCGAAATTTTACGTCGATTCCAAAAACCGACAGATGCCTCGGTCGAACAGCTCCCGACATCTTGAACCTAAAACAAGCAGAGCGACTCAAACGTTTGAGTCGCTCTGCTTGTTTAGGTTGAGGAATCAGTCGCCATGGCGTGACAGCTGAATCAGACGTCGAATAAAGATAAAAGCTGGTATCACCGTCATGAGTGCCGTCGTGACGACAAGTGACCAGGCGAACACGGCTTCAAGTGTGACCGTTCGGGTTCGTAGCTCCTCGAGAAGATTGACGTTTTGAACGGACAAGACGATCATCAGTGCCGGCCAAACGCTAGAAGCGAGGATGCTCAACATCGCGTATCGTGTCCGAATGAGCCGACGCGACATCAAGAAGATATTGACGGCCATAAACAATAGTCCGATGAAGAGGAACAAACCGATCTCATACATATTGACGTATCCGCCCATGCTCAACCACCTCACTCGAGTAGTACTCATGTTTACCCGTCTTCTCGGACAAATATGCGAACGAATAAATCGTGTAGGACGATCAAAAAGAAGACGTTTGCGATTCCATGAGCCAAATCGAACGGCAAGCTAAGGATGAGCAATTTGATAAAGTCGGCTCCAATCACTTCCGCGAACGACAAGTTCGCCGTCCAGCCGAATAAAAAACCAGAGCCGAGCCCGATTGACCAAAGTAACATGCGCGACCGTAACAAGATCGGTCGTAACAAGTAAACGAGCGTGATCACGAGCAGCCAACCGAGAAACTGATACAAAACGAACGGACCGAGGCCGAGTAAAAGTCCCGATAAAATCGGGACGAATAAAGCGAGCATGCCTGCACTCGTCCATCCAAAATAGAGCGCGGTCAGCATCAATAGTGCAGTCGTCGGTTGCACGTTCGGGATGGCCATGAAAAGCCACCGTCCGATGACGGCGAGCGCAAGAAGCTGCGTCAATACAGAAATAGGTGACTTCGTCCGCTCAAACTTCGACAAAAGTGCGAACGCGGTTATGAGGGCGAGGACGTAAGTGACCATAACGTACTCCGATCCACGTACTGTTCGCGCGTGCCGTCAAACACGACCGCTCCGCTCGCCATACATAAGACATGACCTGCCGCCGCAATCAAGCGTTCATCGTGGGTCGCACATAAAACACGCGCCGTCTCGGCTTTTTGTACGATTGCCGCAACGAAGGCGTCGCGTTCGTTCTCCGACAGTCCGACCGTCGGCTCGTCGAGGACGATGAGTGACGACGTGGACGCGAGTACCGCCTGCAACTGTTCGACTCGTCGATTCAACGATTTTGGGAACGGCCCGTACTCGGGGTCTGCCGGAAGATAGAGCGGCCGCTCTGATAACTTCACTTTCCCGTATAACGGACGCAGACTCTTCGCCATCAGTTCTAGGAGTGTCGACTTGCCACTGCCGTTCGTCCCGATGCACACCGTTAACCCTGGTCCGTCAGAACGGTACGACACGTGTTCGACCGCGTAGGCGGGTTGCAACGGATGACGATAGGACACGTCTTTGACGTTAATCGATGCTTCACTAGAGGACTTTACGACCGTAAACGCATGTGTTGCACCGCCTTCACGCGACCGGTCCGTATAAGCGACGCTAATCCCGAGCTGTCCTAGCCGCCGAAGCAGCATCGACAAGTGTTCGCTTCGGAATCGATCGAGATAACGGAACGGCTCGATGAGAACGAGCGCATCGGGATTTTCGCCGAGCACATGAGCGATTCGAACGAGCTGTTGTTCTCCGCTCGAGCATTCATCAAATCGTTTTTTGGACAGATGATCGATTTGCAAGAGAGCTGCCAGTTCGGCGCCGCGCATCGCATCATCACCGGCGAGCAGTGAAGCGACCGAACCGGCGAGCGGGTCATCGAGATTGACGATATGGGCCCGCTCTGAAGCGACCCACTCCTCAATTTGCTGATGTCCGTGCTCTGAGGATAACCAACGCATCTCGCACACCTCCTTTCGTCAAATACGGGTAAAGCAACCAGATGAGTGGTGACCACTTAAGCGCCGCCACAAAGCAAATAAACAGGATGAACAGATGAACGAGATCATCACCTTGGAATGAACGTAGGCGCGGCAACGCGTAAACGGGTTCACGGCGCTGGCTGTCAATCCCGACGACGATCGCTTCTCGCCAATCTTGTCGCTGGTGACTACGGAGCGACAAACGGATGGCCCGTTCCATGGACGGGACGAGCGCCCAAGCACCGTACAGCAACCGGGTCGATTGCGGAAAGCGTCGCAAGAGCGGCAATAGCCGTTCTAATCGCATGAAACGGCTCGCCCAAACCATTCCGAGTAAAAACGTCGCCAAGCGGACAATTTGGCCGCTGAGCGCACGGATGGAGACGTCCCACTGGAGCAAAATCGGTGCGAGCGAGATCAGCGCGAACGCGACAAGCAGACCGAGCATCGCAACGGGAAAGCGCCGCTCTAACAGTAACAACAAGACCAGCCCGGCGAGCAGACTTAACGAACCGTTCACATGGATCAAGACGTACAGATGGACGAGTAGAAAGAAAAGGAGCGTGACAGCATGTCTACGCTCCCAATCCGCCTCATTCGAAGAAAGAAATCGCATCTTCTTCAAACCGCCATTGGATGATATCGGTGGACTCGACTTCTTTTGCAGCCGCCCCTTCATCGCCAGGGCTGCCGTTAAAGGCGTACACCCAGCCAGATGACTGACCGGCCGATTTTTCTTGAATCCCGTCGATTGCCGTGACGTAGGTCATCTCCCCGCTTCCGACCGAATCAATCGGCAATTCTGTCGCCTTGAGGGCATCGAGCACCGTCGCCCCATCCTCTAGGCAGACACTTTTCTCATGGTACAACGTCTCTTCCGTCGACGCGTCGTAAACGGAAATCGTCGGTTCGACGTCACAAGACTCACTTTGTCCGTTCGATGTCTCTTCTCCAGCACAAGCTGCCAATAAAGGTATCATCATACCCATGATGAGCAATTTTTTCATTGATCCGTCAAATCCTCTCGTTGGTGGATGGAGTAGTTGTAAAGAATCGTATATTTTTCGCCTGTCGTTCTGCCTTCACGGGTCAAACCGGTCAATTGAATACTGTTGGCGAGCACGGGTTCGCGCTGGAGCCAGAATTTGACGATTCGTCCGTCCCGGTTGATCATGAGCATCGCTTCGTTCTCGAACGTGTACATGTCGTACAGTCCGTCAAATGAGAGCTGCAAGAGCGGTGCCTCGACTTGTTTGGCAAAGTCTTCCCACGCTGTCCCCCGTACGGCTTCGATCACGTGTTCGAAGTCAACGAGCTTCTCGAAAAAGGCTCGACCGGAACTTTTGTTCATCTCATCGACTTGACGATACTCAAGTTCCCCTGAGTCGTCATAGTTGATGCGGATTTGCTGGAACGAGCTGTTGCGTTCGACCATGAGCAAATACTCGAGTGACTGCAGTTCACCGTCCCGGTCGACAATCATCTTGCTACGATCGAGCTTGATCACCTCGCCGTTGATCCGGCGTAAAATCGTATCTGTCATCCGGTCGAACGACTCGTCTTGCACCGACACCGGCCCGATTTGTTGAGATTCGGCCCGGAATTCGGATTGGTCGAACAAAGGTACGAACAGTAAAACGATGAAGAAGAAGAAGCCGACGAGCGCCCCGTACCATTTATACCGGCTGTTTCGTTTTGGAAAGAACAAGAATGACATCAAAAATCCGATTGGGATATGAAACCCGCCGATCGGAAACGAAACGATTCCGAGCAACGAGTAGAATAAGAACTTGGCGAAAAAGTTCGGTTCTGGTTCTTTCAACTGATTCAATCTTACACCTAGCAACAGGCTGATGACGATGAAACCTAGCCAAACGTATAGTTGTATTGTCACATCAATCCCCCACTATAAACTCGGAAAAGTCGGTTGCCACATGGCTATCCGCAAACCCAGACACGACCTCGGCCTCAAATTCTGCTTCCCGGCCTTGGTAGCGGGCCGAGATATGGGTGACGATCAACCGGCCCGTACCTGCCTCGTTCGCGAGCCTTGCGGCTTCGACCGTCGTCGAGTGACCATACTGTCTCGCAAGTTTTGACTCCCCCTGCATAAACGTCGCCTCGTGGACAAGAACGTCGGCAGCTTGTGCGAGCACGAATGCATTCTCGCACGGAGTCGTATCCCCTAAGATGGCGACGATCGCTCCACGGACCGATTCTGTGACATATTCTTTAGACGCGTATGTTTTCCCTGCAAATTCAAACGTGTCTGCTTGTTTGATTGTCTGATAGATTGGACCGCTCGGAATACCGAGTGCTCTCACTTTGTCGACGAGGAGCGTCCCCGGACGCGCCGGTGCCTCGATGCGAAACCCGTAAGATGGAAAGCGATGCGCGAGCTTCCGCACCGTGACGAGGTGACCGTCTTGCTCGAACGTGTCCCCGTCCTCATATTCGACAATCGTCAGGTCATAGCCTAAATATGAACCGGTCAGTTTCAACGTCAGCTCGAGCCATTGCTTGATGCCACGCGGCCCGTACAGCGTGAGCGGATCCTTTCCGTCGAGGGCGGAACGCGTCGATAAGAAACCTGGCAACCCGAAGACATGGTCTCCGTGTAGATGCGTGATCCAAACAGCCGATACTTTTCGCGGTTTGATCGTGGTATGGAGAATCTGGTGCTGGGTCGCCTCCCCGCAATCGATCAGCCACGTCTGTTTAGGCAATATGAGTGCGAGCCCGGAAACGTTCCGTTGTTTCGAGGGCATGCCTGAACCAGTTCCTAAAAAATGTAACTTCATAAATATATTTGTCCTTTCTGCTAGCCTAATCCATGCTATACTTGAGTCACTCGTTGAAAAGGATGTGATCCGTGATGAATAAAGTTGAACATTCCGATGCTTTGTATGAAGTGATTCGGGAACGAGCGACTTCAATGAATCGCAAACACCAACAAGATGCAGGCACCTCGATCCGAATTCACGACATAGCGACCGAACTTCACTGCTCAGACGAACTCGTCTTAGAATCGTTGGAGTTCGCCGCATAAACACACGAACACATAGGAAGAGCCGACTTAGCGTCGGCTCTTTTTTTAGTTTGTTTCCCGTGTTGCGACTTGCTCGACAATTTCAACAACGAGTTCAATCAACTTATACAGTTCGACGAGTGGCATGCGTTCGTTCGTCGTATGGATTTCTTCATACCCGACCGCAAGGTTGACCGTCGGAATGCCTCCACCGGCGATCACGTTAGCATCTGAGCCCCCGCCCGAATGAAGGATACGAATCGGACGTCCAATCGCTGTCGCGGCTGACTTCGCCACTTCGACGACTTCGTCGCCTTCTTCGAACTTGAAGCCCGGGTACATGATGTCAATCTCGACTTCAGCACGACCACCGTGCGTCTCAGCCGCTTCGATATACGCTTGCTTCATCGCTTCGGCTTGCGCTTCCATCTTATCGTGGATAAGCGAACGGGCCTCGGCGAGCACTTCGACGTAATCACAGACGATATTCGTCGCACGTCCGCCTTCGAAGCGTCCGATGTTAGCCGTCGTCTCTTCATCGATCCGACCGAGCTTCATTTTTGCGATCGCTTTCGCTGCGATTTGAATCGCCGAGACCCCTTTTTCTGGGGCGACACCGGCGTGGGCCGTCTTCCCGTAAATTTTCGCGTTCACTTTTGCTTGGGTTGGAGCTGCCACGATAATATCGCCGACCGGTCCGTCCGAGTCGAGTGCGAAACCGAATTTCGCATCGATTTTCGAGAGGTCGAGCACTTTCGCACCGACGAGACCCGATTCTTCACCGACCGTGATCACGAACTGGATCTGACCGTGTGGGATTGCCTCCTCTTTCAAGACCCGAACGAGTTCGATCATCGCTGTAAGCCCCGTCTTGTCGTCGGCACCGAGAATCGTCGTCCCGTCCGTGACGATATAACCGTCTTTAATACTCGTTTTGATGCCTTTACCTGGTGTGACCGTATCCATGTGGGCCGTGAAGTAAATCGGGTCAACGCCCTGTTTCGTCGCAGCCAACGTGACGATAAGATTGTTTCCTGAATGCGCAGTTTTCGTCGATGCGTCGTCTTCGTAGACGTCACATCCGAGTTCTGTGAAGACCGACTTTAAATGCTCACAGATGACCGCTTCTTCTTTTGTCTCTGAATCGATGCTGACCAACTGTAAAAATGTGTCCAGCACACGTGTCTCGTTTACCATAAAAACATCCCTCCATCCAAACATTTCTTGGTTATTATAACAAACTCATGTCGTTTGCACGAACCTTTTCCATTCTGTACAATGAGGTCAAACACGTTTTGGAGGATTCTCATGAGAAAAAAACAACAAAAACGACAACGCATCATTCAAATCGGCGTCGTCGTCATCGTATCAATCTTCTTGCTTAGCACGTTTTTGTCGGGAATGGCCATGTTCCTGTAACAGGAGAATGTATCGTTCTTTCAAGATCAAGTAACTCTTTACATCTGACAAAATATTTAGCAGTGACGAGCGTACCTCAAATTCCTCACGCGATGTGGGGAGAGGTACGTTTTTTCGATAATGGTCGATGATCTCCTCGAGCTCGCGAAGAAACGCCGAGGCGTCAGCCTGCTCGTTGACGTTGTCGCCGACGCGGCGTAAAAATGTGGCGACGGGTTTCGCCTCATTGACGACCATCGTGATTTCCCGCGCATTATCAGCAATCCGCTTCAAAATGTCGTACTGGCGCTCGCGCATCCGGAAGTATAGATAGTCCATGTCTTCGTTGCGCTTCCCGATCGAGTTCCCCATCCGGCGGAGCGCCAAGTCTTTCCCGTTCTTTAAATAGTCACGCGTCTTCAACAGCATCATCGAATGGTTATTGTACACACCGGTCTCGACACAGGCTGCGACGTCATAGAAGTGGACCGCGAGCGCCCGGTTGATACTCTCTTTAATGCGCTCGATGTCTTTATCGAGCGTCGGCATGTACATGTTGACGACGAGTCCGACGCCAACCCCGATCGCGATCAACAGGAGTTCGTTCAAGAACAAGTCGAGTGAGAACCGTCCTTCGGTGTACAGATGGGTCAAGATGACGACACTTGTGATCATGCCGTCCTGCAGTTTGAGCTGTTGAACGAGCGGGATGAACATGACAAAATAAAGTGTGAGCGTCGCTGGAGAATAGCCGAGTAACGTGAACATCAACGCGCCCATCCCGATGGCGAGCAAACTTGCCATGACACGTTCATATGAGGCCCGAAATGACTTCTTGCGCGTCTCTTGGATGCTGAGGATGGCGATGATGGCCGCGAAGACGTAGTAATCGAGATGGATCGTCTCAGCGATGAGCATCGCGATCCCAGCCGCGACCGCCGTCTTTAACGTACGTGTACCAATTTTCATATCATTCCCTCCTCTCATACAAAATTGTTTACTAGTTTTCTCTGTTTGGCAATCCTCAAGTTTGGAAGTGATCCTATTGAAGAAAAAACAACGACGCCGGCTCTTGCCCGCCCTGCTCAGCTTAGCACTTGCCATCTTCGGCTTTCTTTGGTTACAAGAGCGGGGCAACGGGACGTACACCGTCGAGACGTTCGCAGATGGTGACGTCTCGTCCCGTCACTTCGAGTCGCTCGCTGAAGCCCGCACTTACATGGAACGCGGCGACAATCGCGCCTTGCTCGGCCCGTCCGGCGAAGTCATCGACTTTACCGGCACCGGCATCGCCGTCACGCCGACCGACCGGGTCACGAACCTGTATAAAGATGCCGCGTTCAAAGAGCGGCAGTCGTACGTCGCCGGCGGCACCCGGCTTAGGCTCGTCGGAAAGGGTTCTGACCATTTGCGAGTCACCATCTCCGGTGCCGACGTGTACGTACCGCTGGCCGACATGACGCTATACCCGGACGCCGTCGTCGAGAAACGCGGCTACTACGAGATGCGAGACGGACAAGTGCTCCATACCGTTGAAGCGAACGGGAACTTGGCTGGGACGTTCTTGGTCGGACCGGCCCCTCAGGAAGCGTCGGACCGGTTTTATACAGAAAACGTCCGGGACGTCTTCGATTCACCGTACCAATTCGCCTCGATTCAGTCCAAATCGCCGTACTCGGCCCGCGAACTCGATCAATTTCTTGCCACGCTCGGTGACAGTCCGCTCACCGGAAAAGGTGATGCCTTCAAGGACGCCGAAGCCGAGTTCGGTATTAACGCCCTGTTCTTACTCGCCGTCGCCGGTCACGAGTCGGGATACGGGACGTCCGCGATCGCCCGCGATAAAAATAATCTCTTCGGGTTCAAAGCGACAGATGACGACCCGAGCGGTAACGCCTCGACGTTCGCTTCAGTCGAGGCGAGTGTTGATGCTGCGGCCCGCTTGTTCGCCGAGAAGTATGTGACCGGATCGTACGACCGCGGCCCGTTCCCCGGCAACAAGCAAGAAGGTGTCAACGTCTTCTACGCCTCGGACCCGTATTGGGGCGAGAAAGTCGCCGGGACGATGTATCGCATCGACCGCGAGCTCGGATTAAACTATTTGGAACAGCTCCAGTGACGGCCAAACGGCCGTCGCTTTTTTTTTGCAGGAATCCCAAGAGTCAAACCCGAATACTAAAAATGAACTACCATTCATTCAAAGGGGGAGATTCATTTGAAAACGATTTGGATTACCGGCGGTTCGTCCGGCATGGGGAAATCGATGGCGCTAAAATTTAAAACAGAGGGCTGGAACGTCGCCATCAGCGGCCGCAACGAGGAACGCCTACAAGAAACGATGACTGAACTCGAGGCGATCGGTGCGGGACAAGCGTTACCCGTCCAACACGACGTCCGCGATTACGAGGCGTGCGCCCAAGCGCTCGATCAGATTGTCGAACGATTCGGTCCGGTGCATGCGCTCGTTAATAACGCAGCCGGCAATTTTGTCTGTCCGATGCTCGATTTGACACCGAACGGTTGGACGAGTGTCATCGACATCGTCTTGAACGGCACGTTCAACTGTACGCACGTCCTCGGAAAGCACTGGGAGCGCGAACAACTCCGTGACGGTTCGATCATCAACATGGTCGCGTCGTACGCGTGGCAGGCGGGTGCTGGTGTCGCACCAAGCGCCGCCGCTAAAGCAGGCGTCCTGAACTTGACCCGGACACTCGCCGTCGAATGGGGCTATCAGTTCGGGGCCCGCGTGAACGCGATCAGCCCGGGACCGATCGAACGGACTGGCGGGGCCGACAAACTCGCGGTCCACGTCAAAGAAGTCGAGCGCATCCGCCGCAACGTCCCGCTCGGCCGCTTCGGGACACCGGAAGAGATCGCCGACCTCGCTTTCTGGATGACGTCGGATGAGATGCGTTACTTGAACGGTGAATGCATCTCGCTCGACGGCGGGCATTGGCTCAATAAACATCCATTTTAACGCCAAACGGCCGAGGATCCCTCCTCGGCCGTTTTACATATCTTCGCCAACCCATTCCGCCTCGAACTGCTTCAAGAAAGACGTCATGAACGCGTGACGGTCGCGGGCGATCGCTTTCGCCCGGTCCGTATGCATCCCGTCTGCGAGCAAGAGCAGTTTGTCACTAAAATGCGCGATGGCGCTCGAAGGGTCGTCCGGATCATAGAGCGGTGTGCCTCGTGATCCGGCATACTGGAACGTCCTGGCGATGCCGATCGCACCGACCGCATCGAGCCGGTCTGCGTCTTGAATGATCGCACTCTCGAGCGTCGTCGGCAGTCTGCCTTGCGAGAACGACGTCTCCGCGATGACGGCGAGTACGTGATCCGTCTGGCTTGTACTGAGGGCGATCGTCTCGAGATGATGCCGGACGAGCCCTTTGGCTCGTCCGAGTTTCGCGTCCTCGACGTCATGAAGCAGCGCTGCGAGCGTGACGACGAGCGGGTCGACCGCCATCCCTTCAGCGAGATGTTCGGCGAGCCGACGCACCCGTTCGAGATGACTCATGTCATGCCCGGTATGATCTCCGGTATGAAGCTTCGTCACGAAACGTTCGGTCGCTTGAATCGCTTGACGCGTCATCAAATCTCGATCGTCGTGTTCGGTTCGATCAACAGACCGCGCTGATGTAACTGGTCACAAAAGGCACGTGCATCTTGTTTGATCGGTGGGAACGTATCGAAATGGATCGGGACGATTCGTTTCGCCTGCAGCCAATGGGCGGCATCGAGCGCGTCAACCGGACCCATCGTGAAGTTGTCCCCGATCGGCAGGAAGGCGACGTCGATCTCGAACCGTTCACCGTACAGTTTCATGTCCGAGAACAATGCCGTATCACCCGCATGGTAAAGCGTTAGTGAGTTCGTCTCGATGATGAAGCCACCCGGCATCCCCATATAGACCGGGACGTCGCCCATGTCAAGGCTCGAGCTGTGGAACGCCTGCGTCATCGTCACACGGCCGAACGGGAAGGAATACCCGCCCCCGATATTCATGCCGTGGACCGAATAGCCTTTTTTCTCGTAATAGGTCGCGAGTTCATGTGTCGCGACGATCGTCGCGCCCGTTTCTTTCGCGATCAGTTCGACGTCCTCGATATGGTCGAAATGCGCATGCGTCAACAAGATGTAGTCGGCTTTCAATGTCGCCGGGTCGACGTCCGTATGCGGGTTACTCGTCAAAAACGGATCGATCAAGACGCTCGTCCCGTCGATATCGAGCTGGACTGTCGCATGGCCATAGTAAGTGATCTTCATTCGAATCCTCCCTTTCTGGTGTCAGATGGAACGTGTCATCACAAGACTTTTTCTAAGAACCGTTTGGCCCGGTCCGTCTGCGGGTTGAGGAGCAGGTCGTCCGGTTTGCCTTCCTCCATCAAGATTCCTTCATCAAGGAACAGGACACGGTCAGCCACTTCACGGGCAAAGCCCATCTCGTGCGTGACGACGACCATCGTCATACCTGAATCGGCGAGTCCTTTCATGACGTCGAGCACTTCATTGACCATCTCCGGGTCGAGCGCCGACGTCGGCTCGTCAAACAACATGACGTTCGGCTCCATGGCAAGCGCCCGGGCGATCGCGACACGTTGTTTTTGTCCGCCTGACAACTGACTCGGATAAGCATCGATCTTCTCCGATAATCCGACACGCTCGAGCAACGTCTTCGCTCGTTCGATTGCTTCAGCCTTGCTGACTTTCAACACGTTGATCGGTGCGTACGTCAAGTTGTCGAGCACGTTCATATGCGGGAACAAGTTGAACTGTTGGAACACCATACCGATATTTTGCCGTGCCTTCGAGACGTTGGCCCCTTTTTTCGTCAACTCGTATCCGGCGACGCTGACCGTTCCGCTTGTCGGCACTTCGAGCATGTTCAAGCAACGTAAGAACGTCGACTTACCGGAACCCGACGGACCGATGACGGCGACGACTTCTCCTTGTTCAATCGAAGTCGTAATCCCTTTCAACACTTCAAGGTCACCGAACTGTTTGTATAAATCCTTTACTTGTATCATCTGCCATCACTCTTTCTTAACCGTTTTTCAAGACGTTGACCAAAGTATGTCAACACCATCACTATCGTAAAGTATATCACACCAGCGAACAGGAGCGGTTCGAAGTAGATTGCCTTTTGTCCTCCGACGATTTGGGCCCGGCGCATAATATCGAGGACGCCGACCGTCGAGACGAGTGCCGACTCTTTCGTGAGCGTGATCATCTCGTTGACGAGTGCAGGCAAGATGTTTTTAAACGCCTGCGGCAAGATGATCGAGCGCAGCTGTTTGACATATGGAACACCTAGCGCGTCAGACGCTTCCCACTGGCCTTTGTCGACCGCTTGAATCCCGGCCCGAATGATCTCCGAGATGTACGCCGCCGAGTTGAGCGAGAAGGCGATGACGGCCGATTGATAAGGTGTCGTGATAAAGCCCGTCAACTGCGGTAAGCCGAAGTGGATGATGGCGAGTTGCAAGATGAGCGGTGTTCCCCGGAACACGGCCGTGTAGGCGTGTCCGATAAAGTTGACGAGACGGTTCGGCACGATCTTGAACGTGGCCACGATGACACCGAACGTGATCCCGAACAGCGCCGAGACGAGCACGACTTGAAACATGACCGGGATCCCTTCAAGAATGTACGGGATAGAATCATAAATCCGACTAAAATCCATTATAAGTTCCTCCTAAAAAAGGCTGACTGATGTTTTCAGTCAGCCTTAATCCATAATTATTCAGCTGGTGCTGCTTCTTCTTCGAACCATTTTTGAGCTAACTTCTCGATTTCTCCTGATTCGATCAATTTGTTCAACTCTTCGTTGAACTGATCGCGGAGCTCATCGTCTTTACGGAAAGCCGCGGCCGAGCCGGCTTCTTCTTCGTCAACGATTTCAAACGTCGCTAGTTCGCTGTCTTGGTCGAGGTACTTCTTCGCGACCGTATCTTCGATGACCATTGCGTCGATGCGGCCTGTCTTGATTTCTTGAATGATCTCAGGGATTTTGTTCAAGGCGACGATTTCCGCTCCGGGGATCTGGTCTTTGGCGATCCCTTCTTGGATCGAACCGAGTTGGACGCCGACTTGTTTCCCGTCTAGGTCTTCAAGCGTTTGAATCGCGTCGCCTTTTGATAAAATCAAGTTTTTCGCCGTAAAGTAAATATCTGTGAAGTCGGCGTTCTCTTTCCGCTCTTCAGTCGGTGTCATGCCCGCCATGACGAAATCGACACGTCCAGCGTTCAAGGCCCCGAGCAAGCTACCGAAGTCCATATCTTCAATTTTCAATTCATAGCCCATGTTGTCGGCCACTTGTTTGGCGATGTCGATATCGAATCCGACGATTTCGTCACCGCTCGCCGTATCGACGAACTCATAAGGGAAGTAGTCCGCGCTCGTCCCCATGACGAGGACTTTGTCGTCTTCCTCATTCGTCGACGATGACCCGCCTTCATTGACGTCGGCGCCACAGGCGACCGAAAATGCAGCCAGTGCTGCGATACATAATGCTAGAAGACTTTTTTTCATGTTCATTTTCCCCTTTTCAATAAGATGGAATTGTCAGAACTTTAACAAAATTATGACATATTTGTTTTTCTGTCTCAATAGTTCTTTCGCTCTTCATATGTCTGACTTGTTCTTCAACCACTATATACACATAATTATTAATTGTAAAGTATATTCATGCATAAAAACCAAAAAAAAATACGGTCACATCCGCTCGTAAGCGAAATACGTGACCGTACCATTATCTGTCGACCCATAAGGTTGCACCCGTTTCACCGATGTGATCGGGATGGCGCTATACACGTGCGGATAGCGATCTCCGTCCTCATCTAGCTCGTAGTGGAGCAAGCTGCCGAGGCGCCCAATATGAAACGAGACGAGCACGACCCGCTCCCCATGATAGTGGCGCCTCGCGACTTTACTGATCTGTTGCGGGGTGCAGCAACGAACGTATCCTTCCGTTTGGAGCGATTCTTCGTTGATCTCACCTCGCGACAAGGCGATCGCATATTCCGCCTCACTCATGATTTTAATGACTGGTTCCATTCGATCGATCCCTTCTTAAGGAAAAGCGCAAAGGCAAAGCCTTTGCGCCCACACATTGATTACGCGTAATAAATATCGAACAACGTCTGTAACTGTTCGACGAGCTCTTCAGCCGTCGACGACTCGATCGTGCTCCGTTCGACCATCGTGACGATGTTACCATCTTCGAGTAGCGCGATCGATGGTGACGACGGGGCGTACCCTTCGAAATACTCACGAGCCCGGTCCGTCGCTTCCCGGTCTTGCCCGGCGAAGACAGTGACGAACTGATCCGGTTTCGTGCCTTCCATCTTGTTCACGTAGGCCGCCGCCGGACGAGCGATCCCGCCGGCGCAACCGCATACCGAGTTGACGAGCACGAGCGTCTTGCCTTCTTTTTTCAGTGCCGCATCGACTTCTTCCGGTGTCGTCAGTTCGGTGTATCCTGCTGCCCGTACCTCATTGCGTGCCTGTTCGACTACATCTTGAAAGTATAATTGAAAATCCATATTGTTTCCCCTTTCGACTTTCGTCTTATCTTTCTTATTTTACGTCTTGTGGATCGGTTAGGACAAGTCTATCGCTCAACTGACCTTCAAGGAACGGGTCCGCACCGAGTAACGACTTGAACGCTTTGTAGCGGACGCGCTGCTCTTCGGTCGCTTCGCGGTTCGTCAAATAGGCGCGGATCAAAATATTTTTTGGTGTATGTTCCATGTCGATAAATTCGAGCAACTGCGCTTCATAGCCGACGAGACCGAGCAGTTCGGCCCGGATCGAATCGGTGGCGAGCGCCGCGAACCGTTCCTTGACGAGGCCGTGTTGAAGCATGACGTCGAGGCTCGGCGCCTCGAGTTGCCGGTTCAGTTCTTTCTGGCAACACGGCACGCTCAAGATTACTTTCGCCCCCCAGCGGACCGCTCGCGCGAGCGCCATGTCGGTCGCGACGTCACAAGCATGGAGCGTGACGACCATATCGACCGCCGACTCGCCTTCAAATTCATTGATGTCCCCAACGAGAAACTCGAGCCGCTCGTAGCCGAGGTCGCGGGCGATCCCGGCGCACTCCTCGATGACTTCCTTCTTCAAATCGAGCCCGGTGATGTGTACGTCATACCCTTTCATCTCATGCAAGAAATGGTACAAGGCGAACGTCAGATACGATTTGCCCGAACCGAAATCGAGAATCCGGACAGTCCGGTCGGTCGGGAGGTATTTGATCGAATCCTCGATGAACTCGAGGAACCGGTTGATTTGTTTAAACTTATCGTACTTCTGACGCTTCACTTTCCCATCTGCCGACTGGACGCCGAGGCGAATCAGGAACGGGACCGGCTCATCGACCGGCAACACGTACTGCTTTTCGCGGTTGTGCGTCAGTTTCACTTGCTTCACGTCCGTTGGCCGCTCTTTATACGTCACTTTAAACTTTTTCGAGAGTTGGAAATGGAGCTCGGTCGCTTTCAGCTGAAACTGTCCTTGCCGGAAGTTTTCGAGCAGCTGTCCAAGCTCTGCGATCGCTTCTTCCGTACGTAAATTTTTATGTTTCATAACGCGCTCAAATTGGTATTCAAACTGTATGTGGTACTCATCTTTCAACAATACCGGCTTCAGTTTCACCCGGCGTAAATCGCTCGATTTTTGACGTGGTTGACTGATTGTCGCCGTCACGAGCTCTCCATCTTCAATCAGACCGTTGAGCCGTTCCATCAAATCTGTATATTCCACTTGATTCATCCTTTTTTTAAGTAGTTGCGAAACTTTTTAAACGTGCATCCGTACATACTATTACACGAACACGTGCAAACGTCAAAGGAGGATCACCATATGTTTAAAAAGTTACTTTCATCGATTGGAATCGGGGCCGCGACTGTCGATACGCGCCTGGCGGAGAACAGTTGTGTTCCCGGCGGTACGCTCGACGGGGTCGTCCACATCAAAGGCGGCAACGTCGAACAATCGGTCGACCGTATCTACATTTTCTTCAATACGCTCTACAAGCACGAGGTCAATGACAAGACGACCTATTCGACGTTCACGATCGAAAAAATCCTGTTGAACGAGGCACCGTTCATGATCGGACCGGACGAAGTGAAAGAGATCCCGTTCACGATCGAGGTGCCGTTCAACACACCGATCTCCGTCAGCCAGTCGAAGACATGGATCGAGACCGGCCTCGATATCGCCCAAGCGGTCGACCCGAAAGACGAGGACTCGATTCTCGTCAAACCGAACCACAAGCAGCAAGTCATCCTCGACGTGCTCGACGATATCGGTTTCCGGCTAAAAAAAGCCGACACCGAGATGCTGCCGGCCAGACATCGCTCGGGACGACTCCCGATCGCTCAAGAGCTCGAGTATTCGCCGAACGGCACAAGCTTCGGACGCCGGCTCGATGAACTCGAGGTCATCTTGCTCCAAGACGAGACGAGCCTTGACTTGTTGATCCAAGTCGACAAGAGCGTCCATAGTTTAGGCAGTCTATTCGCCGACTTAACCGGGACCGACGAATCGACACATCGGCTCAGCTACTCACAGGCCGACTTGTCTTCGCCTGAACGCATTCGTCGCGACCTCGAGTCATTGATTGAACGGTCAATTTAACAAAAGGAGCCACGGACATGCGTCCGCGGCTCCTTTTTGGATCAATAAAGTGTGTACGTGTTCGGGTCGATTGATTCGAGCGCCTGTTTGATCGCCTGTAAGAACTGTCCGGCGACGAGACCGTCGAGAACGCGGTGATCGACCGACATGCACAAGTTGACCATGTCGCGTGCTGCGAACATACCGTTCACCCAGACGGGACGCTTCACGATCGATTCGACCGAGAGAATCGCCGCTTGCGGGTAGTTCAAAATCGGGGCCGATTGGATCGATCCGAAAGCGCCCGTATTGTTGATCGTGAACGTGCCGCCACGCATCTCGTCGGCTTTCAAGCGGTTCGCGCGGGCCCGGCCGGCGACGTCTTGAAGCGCGACGGCGAGCCCTTTGATGTTCTTCTCGTCTGCATGCTTGATGACCGGGACGTAGAGCGCATCGTTCGCCGCGACGGCGACCGATAGATGGATATCCTTGTGGACTTTGATATGGTCCCCGGCCCACTCCGAATTCATCATCGGATGTTTCTTCAGACCTTCGACCGCAGCCTTCATGAAGAACGGCATAAACGTCAACTTGACGCCTTCCCGTTCGAAGAACTCATCTTTCAATTTGGCGCGCGCCTCGACGAGGTTCGTCACGTCGACTTCGATCATGAGCCACGCATGCGGTGCCTCGTGCTTCGAGCGGACCATGTTGCTCGCGATCGCTTGACGGACACCCGCCGTCGGGATCATCTCGATGCGGTCTGACGATTCACTCGGTGTCGAAGCGGTCATTGGCGCGACGACAGGATTCGTGACGGTTTCTGGCACATCGAGCTTCACTTGCGTCATCGTCTCTTGAACCGGTACTTGCGTCGCCGGTTCCGGTTGGCGCGGACGACCTTCCGATAAGTAACGAAGGACGTCTTTCCGCGTGATCCGGCCACCGAGTCCTGAGCCGTCGAGTTGATCCAAATCGATATCATTCTCACTCGCGAGACGGATGACGGCCGGTGAGAAACGCCCGTTCGCGCTTCTATTACGCGGCGGCGCGGAAACTGGAACGGTCGCGACGACCGCAGCCTGTTCCGGCTGCTTCGTGTCTTCAGTTGTCACTTCGGCGGGCTCATCGGTAGCGCTTGCGACTTCCATCGTCAAGACCGGCGTGCCGACGCTAACGGTATCGCCTTCACCAATCAACAGCTCTTTAATGATCCCAGCACTCGTCGCCGGAATCTCGGCCGTCACTTTATCGGTCATGACTTCAGCGAGTGGTTCATACTCTTCGACCCGGTCGCCCGGCTTGACGAGGAATGTCGTGATCGTCCCTTCGGTCACACTTTCCCCGAGTTGTGGCATCTTGATCGTCTGTTCCATAAGACCCCTCCTTAAAACGCAGCGAGCTGACGGGCCCGCTCCGCAATTTTTTCAGGGGATACGATGAAATACTTCTCCATCGGTGGCGCGTACGGCATCGCCGGCACGTCCGGCCCTGCCAAGCGTTCGATCGGCGCATCGAGTTCAAACAGCGCTTTCTCGGCGATGATGGCTGCAACTTCCCCGATGATGCTGCCTTCTTTGTTGTCTTCGGTCACGAGCAGGACTTTACCCGTCTTCTTGACGGCTTCGACGATCGCGTCTTGATCGAGCGGATAGACCGTGCGTAAATCCAAAATATGCGTGCTGATCCCTTCCGCCTCGAGCGTCTTCGCGGCTTCTTGGGCCATATGGACACAGAGGCCGTACGTGATGATCGTCACGTCGTCGCCTTCGCGTTTGACGGCGGCCTTGCCGATCTCGACCGTATAGTCGTCAGTCGGTAAGTCCGCCTTTAACAAGCGGTACGCCCGTTTATGCTCAAAGAACAGGACAGGATCGTTCGAACGGATCGCCGCCTTGAGCAGTCCTTTGGCGTCGACCGGGTCGGACGGGATGACGACTTTCAAACCAGGCGTCGAGTTGAACATACCCTCGACCGACTGTGAATGATAGAGCGCGCCATGGATCCCGCCCCCGAACGGCGCCCGGATGACCATCGGACACGTCCAGTCATTGTTCGAACGATAACGGATTTTCGCCGCCTCGGACACGATTTGGTTGACGGCCGGCATGATGAAGTCGGCGAACTGCATCTCGGCGATCGGCCGCATCCCATACATGGCCGCACCGATCCCGACGCCTGCGATCGCACTTTCAGCGAGCGGAGCATCGATGACACGGTCCTCGCCATACTTTTCAATCAAGCCTTGCGTCGCCCGGAAGACACCACCGCGGACGCCGACGTCCTCACCGAGCACGAACACGTTCTCATCGCGTTCCATCTCTTCATGGATTGCTTCATTGATCGCTTCAATAAACGTTTTCATCAGTTATCCCCCTCGTACACGTGGTCCATCGTCGATTCAGGTGCCGCGTAAGGCGCCTTGTCGGCATACGTCGTCGCCTCGTTCACTTCGACGTCGACTTTCGTCTCGATGTCTGCGAGTTCGGCCTCGGTTGCGATGCCGTCTTCGAGCAATCGCTTCCGGAACAGCTGAATCCCGTCGCGGTTTTTCAGTTCGGCGAGTTCTTCTGACGAGCGGTACGCCTTGTCATCGTCATCCGACGAGTGCGGCACGAGCCGTTCGACTTCCGCCTCGATCAACGTCGGACCTTCTCCGCGGAGTGCGCGGGCGCGCGCCTCTTTCACGGCGACGTAGACGGCGATCGGGTCTGTCCCGTCGACCGTCACTCCTGGCATCCCGTATCCTTTCGCCCGGTCCGAGACGCGCTCGCAGGCGAGTTGCTTCGACAGCGGTACCGAGATTGCGTACTTGTTGTTCTCACAGAACAAAATGACCGGAAGTTTATGCACGCCGGCAAAGTTTGCCCCTTCGTGGAAGTCCCCTTGGTTCGACGAGCCTTCACCGAACGAGACGAACGTGACGAGCTCTTCTTTTTTCAGTTTGGCCGCAAGTGCGACACCGACCGCGTGCGGCACTTGTGTCGTCACCGGAGACGACCCCGTCACGATGCGAAGTTGTTTCGAGCCGAAGTGACCTGGCATTTGCCGCCCGCCCGAGTTCGGGTCTTCCGCTTTGGCGAACGCCGACAACATCAAGTCACGCGCCGTTTGACCGAAATGCAAGACGACGGCGACGTCCCGGTAGTATGGAAGGATGTAGTCGGTCCCTTTCTCGAGGGCGAACGCCGCCCCGACTTGGGCCGCTTCTTGTCCTTGACACGAGACGACGAACGGGATTTTCCCGGCCCGGTTCAATTTCCACATCCGTTCATCGATTTTACGGGCCCGGACCATCGTCTCAAACATCGCGGTGAGGTCTTGTTTCGACAAGCCGAGCTCTTCATATGAATTCACAGTCATTTGTTCCATTTTCTGTTTCCTCCTTAGGCGTGAATCGGTAACCCGTCCACGGCGAGCGCCGCTTCTTGGAATGCTTCGCTCAGTGCCGGGTGCGGGTGGACGAGCTGACCCATCTCCCAAGCCGTCGCGTTCAAGACGAGGGCGAGCCCGCCTTCCGTAATCAGTTCTGTCGCTTTCGGTCCGACGATGTGGACTCCGAGCAGGTCGTCAGTGTCCGAGTCTGAGATCAGCTTGACGAATCCGTCGGCTTGTCCTTCGATCCGGGCTTTTCCGAGTCCATTGAAACGGTACGTCCCCGTCTTGACAACGTGTCCCGCTGCTTTTGCCGCCTCTTCGGTCAATCCGACCGATGCGACTTCGGGTACACCGTACACACAGCGCGGGATGACGTTGTAGTCGAGCGGTGTCGGTTCTTGACCGAGAATCACTTCGACCGCTTTGACACCTTCAGCTGACGCGACGTGGGCGAGCTGGAGTTTACCGATGCAGTCACCGATCGCAAAGATGTGACGTTCTTTCGTCCGATATTGCGAGTCGACTTGGATGACGCCGTTCTCGACGATGATCGACGTGTTCTGCAGCCCGAGGTCTTCAGTATTCGCGATCCGACCGATCGAGACGAGCACACAGTCGACCGTAAGTTGTTCGTCACCGACCGCGAGCGCGACATCGTCCGCTGACACGGTCGTCCGTTCCGGGTCGACCGTCACATTTTTCTTCACACGCACGCCGCGCTTCTTGAGCAGTCGCTCGACTTCTCGCGAGACGGCCTTGTCTTCGAGCGGTAACAAACGTTCGCCGACCTCGATCAGCGTCACGTCGACATCGAGGTCGATCAGCATCGACGCCCATTCGACGCCGATGACGCCGCCTCCGATGATGGCGATGGACGTCGGCAACTGCTCGAACCGGAGCAAATCGTCTGAATTGAGGATGCGCTCATGATCGAACGGCAACCCTGGGAGCTCCCGGGGGATCGATCCCGTCGCAATGATCAACTGGTTCGGCAACAACAGCTCCGACTCGCCGGTTTCATCCTCGACCGCGACCGTTCCCGGCTGGGGCGAGAAGATGCTCGGTCCCAAGATTGAGGCTTTGCCGCGGAACACTTCGATTTTCCCTTGCTTCATCAAGTGCTCGATGCCTTTCTCAAGGCCGGAGACGAGCTCTCGTTTGAACGTTTGTGCCCGTCCCATGTTGAACGTGACCGCCCCGACTTCTACGCCATACGTTTCGCCATGTTTCGCCGTTTGATAGACGTGTGCTGCCTTCAAGAGCGCTTTTGTCGGGATGCAGCCTTTATGTAGACATGTCCCGCCTAGTTTTTCCGCCTCGACGATCGCGACGCGCTTACCGGCCTGCGCCGCTTTGATCGCGGCGACGTAACCACCAGGTCCGCCGCCGATGACGATGACATCAAATTCTCGTGCCATGTGTATCCCCCTCATATGCTTTTACAGCTTCTTCTTGCCGGATGATCCGAAGGGCCCCTTCCGTGAGCGCCTTCAATTCATCCTCACCCGGATAGACGTGGACGGGTGCCAAGTAGCCGACCCGGTCTTTGATCTTCCCAGTCAGCCAATCCGAGTAGGCGATCCCGCCCGTCAAGATGATGGCATCGACGTTCCCTGACAGCGTGGCCCCGTGCTTGGAGATTTCTTGGGCGACTCGATACGCCATCGTCTCATAGAGAAGTGCGGCCTTATCGTCACCTGCCGTCATCCGGTCTTCGATCTCGATGGCGTCGACCGTTCCGAGGTGTGCATACAATCCACCGCGACCGACGATTTTCTGTTTCATGTCGTTTTTATTATACCTGGTACTATAACATAGTTCTACTATCTGTCCAACAGGAATCGAGCCGGCTCGTTCCGGTGCGATCGGACCGTCCCCATCGAGTCCATTGTTCACATCGATGACGTTCCCGGACGCGTGCGCCCCGACCGTGATGCCGCCCCCGAGATGCGCGATAATCAAGTTGAGCTCATTGTAATCGCTTCCATTTTCTGCGGCGAAGCGCTTGCCCACGGCTTTTTGATTCAAGGCGTGGAAGATGCTCCGTCGATTGATTTCTGGCATGCCCGTCGCTCGAGCGAGGTCATGCATCTCGTCGACGACTACCGGGTCGACGATAAAATTCGGTACTTGAAATAATTCTCCGAGCTTATAGGCGATCAAGCCGCCCAAGTTGGATGCGTGTACGCCGTAGCGCCCGCTCGTGAGATCTTCGCGCATGAGTTCATTGACGGCATATGTCCCCGAAGTCATTGGGGCGAGCAGTCCGCCGCGACCGACGATCGCCGACAACGATTCGCCGGCGATGCCTGATTCAATTAACAAGTCCCGTACTTCTCGCTCCCGGTGAGGCAATTGTTCCGGGAGTGACAATCCTGTGACATCTTCTCCGTGGCGGACCGTTTTCGACAAAATTTCGTCTGAGCCCTCAAATAAACCGACTTTCGTTGACGTCGATCCCGGGTTGATCGCTAGAACGAGTTGTCTCGTCATGTTAGCGCCCACCTAACAGGCTCTTTTCGACTTTCAAGAACTGGCTGCGCGAACGCGACATCATCTGGATACGCTCTTCGGCCATCTTCTCTGCCGCGACGTGAGTCGGTACCCCGTCCCGTTCAGCGATTTCGAACACACGCTGCATGTTGTCATAAATTAAGTCGACTTTCTTCATGGCCCGCTCGCGGTTGTACCCTTCGAGCTCATCGGCCACATTGATGACACCGCCTGCGTTGATGACGAAGTCTGGTGCGTAAAGGATGCCTCGCTCCTCTAACACGTCGCCGTGACGGTCTTCAGCGAGTTGGTTGTTGGCCGCACCGGCCACGATTTGAGCTTTCAGTTGTGGGATCGTCGCATCGTTGATGACCGCACCGAGCGCACATGGCGCGAAGATGTCACACTCGACCGCATAAATCTCATCCGGTTTGACGACTGTCGCCCCAAAGTCCGTCTCGGCCCGTTTGAGCGCGTCTTCGTTAATGTCCGTGACGATCAGATGCGCACCTTCCTCGTGCAAGTGGCGGCACAAGTTATAGGCGACGTTCCCGACACCTTGGACGGCGACCGTCTTGCCGGCGAGCGAGTCGGAACCGAATTTCCACTTCGCTGCCGCCTTCATGCCGCGATAGACACCGTACGCAGTAACAGGAGACGGGTTGCCGCTCGAGCCGAACGCTGGGCTGACGCCCGTCACGTAGTCGGTCTCCATATGGATGAAGTCCATATCGGCGACGGTCGTGTTGACGTCTTCGGCCGTGATGTAGCGGCCGCTGAGCGACTGGACGTAGCGGCCAAAGGCACGGAACAATGCTTCCGATTTGTCCGTCTTCGCGTTCCCGATGATGACGGCTTTCCCGCCGCCGAGGTTGAGTCCCGCCGCCGCATTCTTGTATGTCATCCCTTTAGCGAGACGTAGCACGTCTGTGAGCGCCTCTTCTTCTGATGTATAATTCCACATCCGCAGTCCGCCGAGGGCTGGTCCGAGTGTCGTATCATGAATCGCGATGATTGCTTTCAAGCCTGATGCTTGATCTTGACAAAATACGATCTGTTCATAGTCCTCAGCCTGCAATACGTCAAAAATTCGAAAGCGTGGTTCCATGTTTGTTTCCATCATTTTTTATTCCTCCTGAGTCATCAGTTATTTTTTAGCGTGCAATAGAGCGAACGCGAGCGAATAAAGTTTCGCCTCGGCCGTATCGGCCCGGCTCGTCAAGACGACGGGGGCACTGGCCCCGACGACGATCGCCGCGACGCTGGCCCCGGCGAAGTACATGATCGATTTATAAAGGACGTTGCCGACCTCTATGTATGGAACGAGCAATAAGTCGGCTTGTCCGGCCACTTCACTAGCGATCCCTTTTTGTTTGGCGGCAATCATGTCGACGGCGTTGTCGAGTGCGAGCGGTCCGTCGACGACGCAACCCTTGATTTGACCACGCCGGTTCATCTGGGCAAGGAGTGCGGCGTCCATCGTCGCGGTCATTTGCGGATTGACCACTTCAACTGCCGCGATTGCAGCGACACGCGGCAACTCGTAACCGATGTCTCGCATCGCGCCGACCGCGTTATGAATGATATCGACTTTTTCTTCGAGCGTCGGAGCGATATGGATCGCTGCGTCGGTCACACCGATCAACCGCTCCCGATTTGGAATTTGGAACAAGGCGACGTGGCTTAGCGTCCGGCTCGTCCTGAGTCCCGACTCCCGGCTGAGCACCGCCTTCATGAAGACCGAGGTCGACACCATTCCTTTCATGAGAACATCAGCCTCGCCGTTGCGAACCGCAAGTGTCGCTCGTTTGGCGATATCGGCGTCTCCCTTGACGTGCAAAATATCGATCGTCGACTCGGCAATGTCATGTTCATCACACAAGCGTTTAATCTCCCGGGCGTCACCGAATAGGATAAATCGTGACAATCCATGGTCGGTCGCAAGCTTGACGGCGCGGATCACTTCCACGTCGGCCGCCCCGGCGATCGACACGGTACATCCATCTAACCGTTTTGCCCGTTCGAGCATCCTGTCAAAGTTCATCGTTGTCCCCCCTAACCTGTCTACACTTTATATTATGCAAGTTTGTTTCCATTTTTGAAAGCGCTTTAAACAAGAGGTCGCCCTGCAATATATTACACAGTAAGCAAAAATATGCATGCATATTACTGCAGACGTTCAAGTTTATTATACAGCGTCCGGATCGAGATGTGTAACCGTCGCGCTGCTTCTGATTTGTTCCCGTCAGCTTCAGCGATCGCCCGGTCGATCAAATCTCGTTCATAGCGAGCGACGGCGTCTTGAAGCGATACGGCTTCGACTGATCGCGCCGTGACGGTCCGTGTCGATAGTTGAAGGTGATGGGGAGCAATCCATTGCTCAGAACTTGCCATATAAATCATCGCCCGGCCAATCACATTCTCAAGCTCACGGACGTTCCCTTTCCAGTATTGACTCTTTAATAGTTCGATCGCAGCTTGATCGACCCCGTGGACGAGTCGACCGTACTCTTGATTCAGTTTACGGATGATCCGCTCGCAAAGCGGCTCGATCTCTTCAAGCCGGTCACGGAGCGGTGGGATGTGGATCGGCATCCGGTTGATCCGATAATATAAATCCTCACGAAACGTCCCGTCCGCCACTTTCTGTTCTAAGTTCGCGTTCGTCGCCGCGATGATCCGGACATCGACCGGGATCGCGTTCGTGCCCCCGACTCGAACGATTTCATGTTCTTGGAGGACACGGAGCAGCTTGACTTGAACGTCGACCGGGAGTTCGCCAATCTCGTCTAAAAACAAAGATCCACCGTCCGCCTCCTCGAAATAGCCGACTTTCCCGCCGCGCCTTGCCCCGCTGAACGCACCGTCCTCATACCCGAACAGTTCGCTCTCTAACAGCGTCGGCGAGATGGCTGCACAGTTGACCCGGACAAACTTTTTAAACTTCCGCGGCGATTCGCCGTGGATGGCGTGGGCGAACAGTTCTTTGCCGGTGCCGGACTCGCCGCGTATGAGCACGGTGACCGGCGTGAGTGCCGCTAGGCGGGCTTGTTCGATGACAAAGCGCATCGCTTCGCTTGTCGCAATGATATCTGTAAATTGATATTTCGCCTCCAAGTTGCGAATCCGCGTCTTCGCTTCCTTCAACTCATCACGCAACGCCCGAATTTGGGACACGTCGCGAATGACGCCGACGGAACCGCGCAGCTTCCCTTCGACCACAATAGGTTCGGCGTTGACGAGGATGTCTCGGCGCGTCGCCCCGATCTGCATCCGAACATCACGTACGCCTTGACCGGTCGATAAAACTTTCAAGTGCACGCTCTCCTGCATTCCAATGTCGGCCGTCGCCGGTTTATCAACGACATCTTCTTTTTTAAATCCGGTCAAGCGGGTATAGGACGGATTGATTAAAATCGTATTCCCGTTATGGTCGGCGACCGAGATCGCCTCGCTCGTACAGTCGATGATCGCTTCGAGCATCTGTTGGTTCTGCTTCAGCCGTTCGACGACGATTCGGATAAACTCGCCTGGCAGCACGACCGCCTCCGAAAAATGGTCCTTCAGTTCAATGAACGTCTCGCTCTGTCCGGTCGTCTCGATCACAAAGTCGACTTTTTTGTCGGCACACGCGCGCCAATCGCTCGAAGTCTGGATCCCCCAACTCCGTGCCAGCTTCAATCCTTCTGCCTCTATGTCCGAGTCGATGACGGCAGCGACGGTGACAAGCGGGGAATCAAGGAGCATCTTGAGCACCTCGGTCCCGCCTTTCCCCGCTCCGACAATCAACAATCGTTTATTCATTTTTAAAATCCCCCATTTTCCTAATCTATATTCATGCTACTCAACCGCCTTCCTTTTCGCAACTCTTCGAAAAAGGCAGTGTTTCCGCTCTCGTTTTCTGTTAAAATAATGAGTGGAAAAGGAGGAGATACTATGCGTGTGATCGCGCTTCTGATCCTAATCATCCCAGGCCTATTCGGCGTTTACGGCATCAAGCTTTTACGTGACAGCTTCTTTTTAAAAACGAGTGCCCCATTCACATGGATCGAGTCGGTTGCTGCAGCATCGATGTTGCAAGGAACGTTCGGTCTGTTACTGGCAATGGGCGGTATCGGTTTCGTTGCAGGATATATCTTTAATCGCGACAAGAAGACAGGAAAAGTCCCACGAATAGATTCTTGAACACACAAAAAAAAGGTTCCCTAACTTGACTTCATTTCAAGTGCGGAACCTTTTTATTCATATTGAATTGTGATCACTACGGATGATCTCCTTTCATACTTGCTATACTGCTTTGACATGAGATCCAATGGTCTTCTTAATGAAGAAGTTTGAAAGAAATTAGTAACTGCCGTCTTGCGTGAACGGAAACTTACTTCTTCGAGTTACTAACAAATGTTCATCGGGTCATGTCCAACCATCCATTGTGAAGTCGAACGCTTGCCATGAGATGTTCAACGATTGACAACACTCCTTTTGGTCAACTGAACGATTCGTTTTACCCTGACATGGGTCCCTAGCTTCGAACCGATGTCGGAATCGTCTCGCAAATGAGCGAATGTCGCGACCTCTCGTCGGAACAATAACGATTTGAGATGTCGTTCGCACCTCTGAGCTATTAACGGATAGCGAGCCGAGATGATTTCTTGCTCTAACCTGTTCCGGAACATGTTAGAAAGCGTTCATCTGACGCTCGTCCAAGTAACTTGGTACACATTTATTATAACAAGGATCATCAAAAATGCAAGCGCTTTCTTTATAAATAAAGAAAAGAAATCAGGGGATTCCCCTGACTCCTTCACTGTTGTTTGAACGATTGGTACGTTACGAAATACGAAATAAATTCTGAGTTTTTCGGGCTGCGCTCTCGCTCTGGACGACCGTCAAACATCTCGTGATCCCGCATCCCGTTTTCCCAAGCCGTCTTAATCGCGTGACGCATCGCCCGCTCGACCCGAGACGACGTCGTCTCATGTTCTTTGGCGATCATCGGATACAATTCCTTTGTGATCAACCCTAAAAGTTCTTGCCGCTCCCTCACATAGACGACCGCTTGGCGGATATACTTAAATCCTTTGATCCGCGGCGAGATGCCGAGCTGTTGCAACAAGAGCGAGATGTCGAGTTCTTCTGGCGACATCGGTTCGAACTCGCGGCTTGAACCCGCAGCCAGCTCGCGGATTTTAGAAATCAGTTGTTGAATGTTGAACGGTTTGACCAAGAAATAAGAAGCACCCAGTTGAACGGCTTGTTTCGTGACTTCATCTTTCCCGAAAGCGCTGAGCATGATGACTTCCGGTTTCGTGTTTGGCAAGTCTACTTGAAGCCGTTCTAGAACACCGATCCCGTCAAGATGCGGCATGATGATATCTAGCAGTAGCACATCCGGCTGGTGTGTCTTGACGACGTCTAAGCATGCTTCGCCGTCGAAAGCGGTCCCTACGACTTTCAAGTCGGACTCGGACTCAAGTTGTCGAGTCAACAAGTCGACGATTTCACGATTGTCGTCCGCAATGCATAATGTAATCAATTAAGACACTCCTTCGATAAACTTCCGTTTTAATTGGAGGGACATATCAAGCAGCTCCTCCACATGCTGTTTCGTCAGATCGGTCATTTGCGCACCGGCAATCATTCTTCCGAGTTCATCGATGCGGTCCTCATGGCTAAGCGCGGCGACGTTTGTCTTCGTCCGTTCGTCCGTCTCGGTCTTTGTAATATACAAGTGATGATCCGCCATGGCGGCCACTTGGGCCAAATGCGTGATACAAAGCACTTGTGAACCGACCGACAAGCGGAAAATCTTCTCCCCCATCGCTTGGGCAACCCGTCCCGAGACACCCGTATCGACTTCGTCAAAAATAATTGACGCGACACCGACCGTCCTTGAGAAAATCGATTTTAACGCGAGCATGACCCGTGACAGCTCTCCGCCTGAGGCGACTTTCGCTAGCGGCTTGAACGGCTCTCCGACGTTCGTCATCATATAAAATTCGACTTGATCGAGCCCGTCCGCCTTGCACGACACTTCTTTGAATCGGACCTCAAACTTCGTCTTCTCCATATAGAGCTCTTTCAACTCACGCTGAATTGCCTTCTCAAGCTCGCCGGCTGCTCGTTTCCTTGCTGCCGACAACTCGAGGCCGGCCGAACGCATCAAACGTTCGAGCCTGTCGAGGCGATCTGTTATTTCTTGAAGGTGTTCTTCCCGATTTGTCATCGTTTTTAACTCTTCTGTGATTTTTTCTCCGTACGTGATGACATCGTCAATCGTCGCCCCGTATTTCCGTTTCAATTGTTGGAACAACGCGAGGCGCGTTTCAATCTCATCGAGCCGGATCGGATCAAATTCAAGCGAATCGAGTTGGTCGCGCAATTGGAACTTAGCGTCTTCAAGCAGGAAATATGCGTTCGAGATCATCTCGGCCATCGGCGCAAGTGATGCCGTGAGCGCCGAACCTTCTTCCATCTCCCGCATCGCGATGCCGATTTGATCAATCCCTTTCCCCTCGTCCGCAACGGCGTCGTAGGACAAGCGGACGTGCTGATGAATCCGTTCAAAGTTTGCAAGTTCGTTCCGTTCTTCAGTCAACGCCTGCTCTTCCCCGACTTTGAGCTCGGCCGCGTCGATTTCATTCGTTTGAAACGATAATAAGTCCATTCGTTGGGCCAATTCCTGCTCGCTCTGGCTAAGTCGTTTCAGTTCATCAGCGACACGTTTCCAATCGGTGTACGTCTCGTGATAACGCGCTAACAACGGGGCCAGATCCGTTTCAGCGAAACTGTCCAATATGCCGAGATGATGCTCGGCATCCATCAAATGTTGGTGCTCGTGTTGTCCATGAATATCGACCAAGAGACGTCCCAACTCACGCAACGTCGACAGCGGCATCATTTTGCCGTTGACACGACACACACTCTTTCCGCTACTATGTAAATCACGGCGCAAAATGACGGTCCCTTCCTCGATCTCGATTCCGTACTGCGTCGCCGCCTCGATGATCAAGTGATCGGGTTCGACGACGAACAGCCCTTCGATTTCCGCTTTATCTTGACCGTAACGAACGAATTCACTCGAACCACGTCCTCCGACGAGCAGTCCGATCGCATCCAGGAGAATTGATTTTCCCGCCCCGGTCTCTCCGGTCAATACGGTCATCCCGCGCTTGAACGTGACGTTCAATTCATCGATGATCGCAAATTGTTTGATCGATAGTTCTGCTAACATCTGATAATTCACCTCATAACATTCCGAGTAGTCGTTCGATGATCTGCTTCGCCTGGTCCTCATCCCGTGCAATCATCAAGATCGTATCATCCCCGCACACTGTCCCGATCAATTCATCCCATGACAGGTGATCAATCAAGACGCCGATCGCGTCCGCATTACCAGGCAACACCTTCATGACGACCAAATTTTGGGCCGAGTCGACTGAGACGAAGCTGTCGCCGAGTATCCGTTTCATCTTGCCATACGGGTTAAAGCGCTGGTCGGCCGGCAGACTATACTTATAGCGGCCGTCATTGAGCGGCACCTTGACGAGATGAAGTTCTTTAATGTCACGCGACACTGTCGCCTGCGTCACTGGGTAACCAGACCGATGGAGTTCGTCTACGAGTTCATCTTGGGTCTCAATTTCACGATTCGTAACGATTTCTCGAATTTTAATCAATCGTTGTCCTTTGTTCATACACCCTGACACCTCATTTTTCGTTTCACATATACAGTATCATTCTAAAGTATTGGTGAAAAAAGGTCTACCATTCCAAGGTTGAAAAGGAAAGATATGGTGAGCAACCACCTTCAAAAACAGCTGCAGACGATTTGTCTGCAGCTGTTCATACGGTTTTCTTCAGTTGGGTATGTGCCTCGTCGATGACCGCTGACACATCGAGAGCTGGTTCGACCCCACCGACGCCCGTGTAACGGGCGAACAGCAAGAACTCGATATTGCCGTCACCGCCAGTGATCGGCGAGAAGTCGAGCCCTTCGACCCAGAACCCTTCAGATGCGAAGTAGCGGACCATCTCATTGACGACGCGTTCATGAATTGACCGGTCCCGAACGATGCCTTTTTTTCCGACATCCGCTTTACCGGCCTCAAATTGAGGCTTAATGAGCGCCATGACGACACCGTCCGGTTTTAAAATTTGTTTTAACGGCGGAATCATCAGCCGAAGCGAGATGAACGAGACGTCAATCGTCGCAAAGTCGGGTTGAATCGGGAACTGTTCGTTCGTCGCGTGCCGAAAGTTCATCCGTTCCATGACGACAACACGTTCGTCGCTCCGAAGCTTCCAAGCCAACTGATTGTAACCGACGTCGACCGCATACATTTGCGTCGCCCCGTTTTGAAGGGCACAGTCAGTAAAACCACCCGTCGACGAGCCGATATCGATCCCGATACGCCCGGAGACGTCGAGCGGGAACACTTGGAGTGCTTTTTCAAGCTTTAACCCGCCACGGCCGACGTAAGGCATCGTCTGCCCTTTGACTTCGAGCGGGATGTCGTCAAACACTTTATCGCCGGCTTTATCGAGCCGCTCCGTCCCGCTGTATACGATTCCGGCCATGACGGCCCGTTTCGCTTTCTCTCTCGTCTCCGCTAATCCGCGATCGACGAGCAATACATCTAATCTTGTTTTATTTCGTTTTTCCATAATTCCTCACACATTCTGTCGATTTGTCATTTGAATGAACTGCTCTACCGATTCCGCGATTTGAGACGGTCTGAGCCCGATCTCTTCTAGCAGTTGATTGACCGCGCCATGTTCAATATAACGGTCCGGAATCCCTAGACGAAGGACGCGCGGGAACTGTCTCGCATCACTCGCATGCTCGAGCACGCTGCTTCCGAACCCTCCGGCAAGAACGGCCTCTTCGAGCGTGACGAGCGGGATGCCTTCCTCATAGAGCGCGGTAAGCATCGCATCGTCGAGCGGTTTAATCGTACGACAGTTGATGACCCGTACGCTCCGTTGTCCTTCGAGGAGCGTTCTCACTTCTAGCGCATCTTGTACTTGCGGCCCGAACGTCAAAATAGCCACGTCCGTCCCGTCAGCCACGACTTCCCACTCATCGAGCGGAAGTTCACGCAACGTCTCACTCATCGGGGTACCGATGCCTTCTCCGCGCGGGAACCGCACAGCGATCGGTCCATCATCATATTTTAACGCCGTGTAGACGAGATGTTGCAATTCTTCCTCATCTTTCGCCATCAAAATCCGAATGTTTGGCACATGGCGCATGAAGGCGATATCGAACACGCCTTGGTGCGTCTCCCCGTCGGCGCCGACAAGGCCCGACCGGTCAATCGTGAAGACGACGTTCAAGTTTTGGCGGCAAATATCGTGCACGAGCTGGTCATAGGCGCGCTGGAAGAACGTCGAATAGATCGAAACGACCGGTTTGAGACCTTGTGTCGCTTGACCTCCGGCGAGCGTGACCGCATGTTGCTCGGCGATGCCGACGTCAAACATGCGTTCCGGAAATTGCTTGTTGAAACAGTCCAGTTTCGAACCGACACTCATCGCTGGCGTGATCAACGTCACTCGCTCATCCGTCTCCGCGACTTTCGTGATCGTTTCGGCCACGACTTTTGAATAACTCGGTCCTTTGACTTTCCCTTTAATGACTTCACCAGATTCAATCTTGTACGGCCCGAGACCGTGCCACGTCCCGATGCCGTCTAGCTCGGCCGGACGATAGCCTTTGCCTTTTTTCGTGATGACATGGACGAGTACCGGTCCATCAATTTTTTTCGCATACTCAAGTGTCTCGAGCAAATCTTTCAAATCGTGACCGTCCGTCGGTCCAAAGTAAGTGAAGCCAAGTTCTTCGAAAAACGTACCCGGTATGAGTGCCGACTTCAACATGTCCTTGACTCGTTCGCCACTACGTTCGAGCGAACTTCCGACAATCGGGATGTGCTTGATGAGTGCTTCGACTTCCTCACGGGCATGCTTCAGTTTACGTGACGCCCGCATCCGGCCGAGCATATTATGCATCGCCCCGACGTTTGGCGCGATCGACATTTCATTGTCATTTAAAATGACGATGACGTTTTGTTTCTCGGCCCCGATGTGATTGAGTGCTTCGAGCGCCATTCCACCCGTGAGAGCACCGTCTCCGATGATGGCGATGGCGCGATCATCCGCTCGCCCTTTTAGCTCGTTGGCGATGGCAATCCCCATTGCCGCCGACAACGAGGTCGAACTGTGCCCCGTCTCCCATACATCGTGCTCGCTCTCACAGCGCTTCGGAAACCCACATAAGCCATTATACTGGCGAAGCGTGTCGAACTGGTTCGTCCGTCCCGTTAAAATTTTGTGGACATAGGCTTGATGCCCCACGTCCCATACGAGTTGATCTTTCGGACTGTCAAATACACGGTGCAAGGCAAGCGTCAACTCGACAACGCCGAGGTTCGGCCCGAGATGCCCTCCCGTTTCTGCCAATTTTTCAATCAAGAACCGTCTGATGTCTGCGCCAAGCGCTTCGATCTCGGTCACCGACATTTTCTTTAAAAATGACGGGTCTTGAATGGATGTCAGGTCCATGATGACCATCCTTTCTCCTATCGTATTACTGATTCGTACCTTACATTTTACAAGAATGTGTCCATATATGCTATACATACAGAAAAACAAAGGTGACACGATGTGCTCATCGTGTCACCTAAAGTCAATGATTGCGTTTGACGACAAAGTAAAGTAGCTCATGCAAACGAGGTGAAGCGACCGACAGTTCGGCGAGCGCAGCTTCAGCTTGTGCGACTTCTTGAGCGAGCGCTTGTTTCGCACCGTCAAGACCGAGCAGCTTCGGATACGTCGATTTATCGTTCCCTTCATCCGAACCGACACGCTTCCCAATCAACGCCTCGTCGCCTTCGACGTCTAAAATGTCATCTTGGATTTGGAACGCAACACCGAGATGCGCTCCGAAACGCTTCAATGCCGCTTGGTCGCTTGCGGACGCATCGGCCAAAATCGCTCCTGCTTCGAGCGCATAGACGAGCAGCGCCCCGGTCTTGCGGGCATGAATCGACTGAAGCGTCTCTAACGATACGTGTTGTCGTTTCTCGGCTAGCATATCGTCTAGCTGTCCACCTACCATCCCGGCACTACCGGCCGCCTCGCTGAACCGTGAAATCAAACTCACTAGTTTTTCAGGCGCGGCGTGCGTGCGGGTGATCACTTGAAATGCGTCCGTCAAGAGCGCATCGCCCGCAAGGATCGCGGTCGCTTCATCAAACTGACGATGGTTCGTCGGGCGGCCTCTGCGGACATCGTCGTCGTCCATCGCCGGCAAATCGTCATGAATGAGTGAATACGTATGTACCATCTCGAGTGCGACGGCGGCTTCGTGACCGAGTTCAATCGGTCGGCCGTATGTATCGAGGACGGCGTACAGGAGGGCCGGACGAATCCGTTTCCCACCTGCCTCTAATGAATAGGTCATCGCTTCGAACAGTCGCTTCGGCATGGCCGCGTCGTCAACGAGACGACTCATCGCCTGTTCGACCGCACGTTTCCACTCATCGAGCATCAACTGACTCATACGGCGCCTCCTTTGTCACGGAGCGTACCGTCCAGTTCTAAAATTTCGTCCATTTTCTTTTCGGCAGCCGTCAATTTTGACTGACAAAGCGCCGACAGACGAACACCTTCCTCATAGAGCGTCATCGCTTCTTCAAGCGCGACTTCTCCAGTCTCAAGTTTCGCCACGATGTCTTCGAGTCGGGCTAGCGCCGTCTCAAACGTCTGTTCTTCTTGTTTCTTCGCCATAATGTCTCTCCTTCACTTCCGCGACGGCATGACCGTCACGGAAACGGATCGTCACGACTCCGTCATGTAGTTGTTTGACATCTTTCACGTACGTCCCGTCTTGCTCGGTAAGCGTATAGCCTCGGGATAGGACCGCGAGCGGGCTGACCGCATGCAACCTGCCGACCTGCGCGGCAAAGCGTTCGGTCGGCCGTTCGAGCGGCCGAATCCGGTTCAGTCGTCCTTCAAATTGACGGTACCGTTCATCGTTCGTCCGCAGTGCCCGAGCCAAATTCCGGACATCGAGCCGCTGCTGCGATTGAGCGAGACGATGGCGGGCGAACGTCAGTTGTTTGGTGACACCTTGCTCGAGACGGATCTCAGCCTGAGCGAACCGGTCCCGCTTTTGTGAGAGCGTGAACCGCGGCGACTTCAACCCGTAGCTGTTCGCCGCCCGTTCGAGCCGGTCGCGCACAGCTGTCATTTGATTCGTGACGGAACGCTGCAACTGCATCGTCAAACGCTCGACGTCTTTTCGCTGCGCATCGATCGTCGCCGTCGCGAGTTCCGCCGCAGCCGTCGGTGTGGCCGCACGTAAGTCGGCGACGAAATCGGCAAGCGTGAAGTCGGTTTCGTGACCGACGGCCGAGATGACCGGAATCGTCGAGTTGTAAATCGCTTCAACGACGATATCTTCGTTGAACGCCCACAGTTCCTCGATCGAGCCGCCGCCCCGGCCGACGATCAAGACGTCACAGTCCGTCCGTTCGTTCATCCAGCGAATCGCACTCGCCACTTGCGGGGCCGCCAAGTCACCTTGGACGGCAACCGGGGCGAACGTGATGGCTACGTGTGGCGCCCTGCGCCGCAGTGTCGTCGCGATGTCGTGCAAGGCGGCACCTTTGGGGGACGTAATGATCCCGATTCGTTCAGGGAAGGCCGGGAGCGAACGCTTCCGTTCCGCGTCGAACCACCCCTTCGCTTCGAGTTCGCGTTTTCTCGCCTCGTAACGTTCAAACAATAGACCGACACCGTCTTGACGCATCAGTTCAACGTACAGCTGAACGTCACCCGTCGCCTCGTACATCGTCACGCGCGCGACGACGACGATGTTCATCCCGTCTGTCGGTTCGAACGTGAGCGTTCTGGCGTCACGTGAAAACATGACGGCTTTCATACGAGACGCCTCATCTTTCAACGTGAAATAGCAATGACCCGAAGCGTAACGTTTAAAGTTCGAGATCTCACCGACGACCGCGATTTGTTGTAAAATCGGATCGTCGTCAAGCTGTCGTTTGATGTAACGGACGACTTCGGACACTTGAATCGGATTAGCCACGCGAAGCGACCTCGACCGTGTTATGCATGAGCATCGTGATCGTCATCGGTCCGACGCCGCCAGGTACAGGCGTGATGGCGCTCGCCACATCTTTGACACCTTCATAGTCGACATCCCCAACGAGACGATTGTCGACACGGTTGACACCGACGTCGATGACGATCGCACCTGGTTTGACCATGTCGGCCGTGACGAGTCCGGCCCGCCCGACCGCGACGATCAAAATATCGGCCTGTCTCGTCATCGCTCCGAGGTCAGCCGTCTTCGAATGGCAATACGTGACAGTCGACGACTCGTTCAAAAACAGCATGCCGACCGGTTTGCCGACGATTTGGCTTCTCCCGACGACGACGACATGCTTCCCGACGAGGTCGGTCTGCGTTTTGACGAGGTGTAAAATCCCGTGCGGCGTGCACGGCAACAGTGTGTCAAGACCGAGCATCATTTTCCCGACGTTCTCCGGATGGAAGCCATCGACGTCTTTCTCCGGCGAAATCCGCATGATGACGCGAGATTCATCGATATGGTTCGGTAACGGGAGTTGGACGAGAATCCCATGTACCGCTTGATCTTCATTCAATAAATCAATCAGCTTCAGTAAATCCGCTTCGGTCATGTCATCATCAAATCGAAGTATTTGCGAGTCGATGCCAATCTCTTTGGCCGCTCGCTCTTTCCCGCGAACGTAACTGTGGCTCGCTGGGTCGTCCCCGATTAAAATGACTTTTAATTTCGGGGTGATGCCGCGCGCCCGAAGAGCTGTCACCTGATCTTTTAACGTTTCCCGATACGATGCTGCGATTTGTTTCCCGTCGATCACTACTGCCATCTCTCTCATCCCCCATTGTCTTAGGTTTCTCTGTAGTTGGTGTGGTGTCTTCTCTATTTGTTTAACAGACCGTGTGCTTGTCTTCGCTTACGCTTTAATGATGTTACCGAGCACGCCGTTGACGAGCTTGGCCGCTTCTTCATCGGCGAACGATTTGGCGAGTTCGACCGCCTCGTTGATCGTGACTTTGTCCGGAATCGTCTCGACGTAGAGCAACTCGTACGTCGCCATGCGGAGAATCGTCCGCTCGACATTTCCGAGACGATCGAGTCTCCAGTTTTTCAAGTTTTCGATGAGCAATTCGTCAATCTCATCTTTCTTCTCCAACGTTCCAACGACGAGTTGTTCGTAGAATGGATCAGAGTCCATGCCATCAAGGGCAAATTCGATGGCCTCGTCTACCTCAAGATTTGATACTTCGATTTGAAAAAGTGTTTGAATCGCTTTCTCACGTGCTTCATGACGTTTCATTCAGATACTCTCCTTTTGCTTGCTTTCATCTTTAATCGGCAAGGATACCCCTACTTCAATCGTGCGCCGGGCACAGCCCGACGATAAGTGGGGGAGAAATTGCCGCCGGGACTGAATCACGCATGTCCGTTTTGGCAGACAACGTCGCTATCGATACCGGCCTCATCTCTTGCCCATCCTCTCCGGTTGTTCGTTTGTAAACTGTTCTCTACGGGAAAAAAATATTATCTCTAGTGAAAGGCGGTGAACCCAATGTCCACCATCACTGCGAAGGTCCAACTCTTCGTCCCGCCCCCTCAAGCGGCTATCCTGAGGGCAACGATGGACGCATACCGGTCGGCTTGTGACTGGCTGTCGGGACACGTCTTCGAGACGAGGGACCTGAACCAGGCGAGCCTCAACGACTCGCACTATGCCGAGCTCCGGCAACGGTTCGGCCTGAAGAGCCAGATGGCCCAGTCGGTCATGAAGACGGTGATCGCTCGGTACAAGTCGGCGAAGTCGAACGGGCACGCGTGGTCCCGTGTGGAGTTCAAGCGTCCCGAATACGACCTCGTCTGGAACCGCGACTACTCGCTCACCCAGGACCGGTTCAGCGTGAACACGCTGGACGGACGGATCAAGCTGGACTATGCGCGTAAGGGCATGAGGCAGTACTTCAACGGGACGTGGCGGTTCGGCACAGCCAAACTGGTGCACAAACACGAGAAATGGTTCCTACACATCCCCGTGACGAAGGCGTTCCCCGAACCCGACGACGCTTGCGTCACAAACATTGTCGGTGTGGACCTCGGCATCAACTTCCTGGCGGTCACGTACGACAGCCAGGGCGAGACCACCTTCTACGACGGAAGAATGGTGAAGCACAAGCGAGGCACGTTTAAAGCGACCCGCGAACAGCTGCAACGACGGCAGACCCCATCGGCCCGCAAGCGGCTGAGACAGCTCGGCTCGAGAGAAAACCGTTATGTGACCGATGTGAACCATCAGGTCACGAAGGCACTCGTCGACCGATACCCGAGGGGCACGCTGTTCGTGTTGGAGGACCTGACCGGCATCCATGCCGCCACAGAGAAGGTGCGGGCGAGAAACCGCTACGTCTCCGTGTCGTGGGCGTTCTACCAGTTCCGTCGCATGCTCGAGTACAAGGCCGCACTGAACGGTCAGAAGATGATCGTCGTCGACCCGAGACACACCTCCCAGACCTGTCCGACATGCGGGCACACCGAGAAGGCGAACCGGGACAAGAAGCTGCACACGTTCCAATGCAAGAACTGCCGGTACCGATCGAATGATGATCGCGTCGGCGCGATGAACCTGCATCGGAAAGGCATCGAACACATCGGTACAGGTGCCACGGGAGCATGACCCCCATGGAAGGGGCGAGGTCAACCGTCCCGATGTTCCGCCACGCGAAGGTAGGAGGCGCATGAGCGCCGTCCGCACTACCGGGCAGGAACGAGCGTAACCGTACTCTACGAGGGTAGAGGCGCCGTCGAGTCCTCGACGGACGCAAGCCCCCACCTCAAACGGACCGTCAAGGCGTTAAGTGGCGGGTTGTTGACTGTGATAGTTTAGCATAAAGCACTCACAAATTCAGTACAAAAAACAAGGAAGCCCGAAATAATGTTCGGGCTTCCTTGTTCGACTCATTTCGTCAGTATCATTTCTTTTTCGACAAATTTCGTGTCGAACGCACCGTTACGGAAATGTTCGTGCACCATGACTTGTTGATGGAACGGAATCGTCGTATGAATGCCCGACACCGTGAACTCGTCAAGGGCACGGAGCATCTTCGCGATCGCCTCCTCGCGCGTCGGGGCGTGGACGATCAACTTCGCCACCATCGAGTCATAGAATGGCGGGATGACGGCACCTGCGAACAGTCCGCTGTCGACCCGTACCCCCATTCCTCCTGGAACGATATATTGATCGATCTTGCCGGCCATCGGACGGAAGTCCGCGAACGGGTCTTCGGCGTTAATGCGGCATTCGATCGAGTGGCCGCTAAAGACGATATCTTCCTGTGAGATGGCGAGCGGATGCCCGAGCGCGACTTCAAGTTGCGCTTGGACGAGATCAAAGCCGGTGATCATCTCTGTGACCGGATGCTCGACTTGGATTCGCGTGTTCATTTCCATAAAGTAAAACTCGTTCGATTCAGGGACATAAATAAACTCGATCGTCCCGGCGCCCGAATATTGGATCGCTTTCGCCGCTTTGACGGCCGCTTCTCCCATCGCTTGACGCGTCGCCTCGTCGATTGCAGGCGACGGGGCCTCCTCGATCAGTTTCTGCATCCGGCGTTGGATCGTGCAGTCCCGTTCTCCTAAATGAATGACGTTCCCATACTGGTCAGCAAGCACTTGTACCTCGACGTGACGGAACGATTCGATATATTTCTCTAAATAGACGTCACCGTTCCCAAAAGCTTGTTTCGCTTCTTTACGGGTCGCGACGAGTCCTTTGATGAGCTCTTCTTCATCGAAAGCGACACGAATCCCGCGTCCGCCGCCTCCGGCCGTCGCCTTGATGATGACCGGATAACCGATTTCTCGAGCGAGTTCAATTGCCTCATCATCCGTCACGACACCGCTCGATCCCGGGACGACAGGCACACCTGACTCGATCATCGTTCGTTTCGCTTCATCTTTAATGCCCATCTTCCGAATCGCATAGCTGCTTGGACCGACGAACTGGATCCCGCACGCTTCGCTCATCTCGGCGAATTCGGCATTTTCTGCCAAAAATCCATAACCAGGATGGATCATCGTCGCATCGACCGCACAAGCGACCGACAAAATGTTCGGGATATTCAAATAAGAGTCTTTCGACGGGTTCGGTCCGATACAATACGCCTCGTCCGCGAGACGAACGTGCAACGCCTCACGATCTGCCTCCGAAAAGACGGCGACTGTCGGGATATTCATTTCTTTGGCTGCCCGAATGATTCGTACCGCGATCTCGCCGCGGTTTGCAATGAGTAATTTCATAGCACCCTCACTTCACGCTAAAGAGCGCTTGGCCATATTCGACTAGATCGCCGTCGGCGACGAGGATTTCAACGACTTCCCCGCTGATTTCGGCCTCGACGTCGTTGAACAGTTTCATCGCTTCTAATATACAGACGACCTGACCCGTCTCGACACGATCGCCTACTTTGACGTACGTGTCTTTATCCGGGGCCGGGCGTGAATAAAACGTTCCGACCATCGGAGATGTGATGGTACGTAAGTTGCTCACTTCCGCTTGAGGCGCTTCGCTCTCTTCTACGACTGGTGCAGATAACGGAGCAGTAATCGGTTGAGCAAGCGGTGTGCTCGCGACGATTTGCTGCGCCGTTTCTTTTTTTAATGACAGTTTGAACTCGGACGTCTCGAGCTCCATCTCATGGATAGACGTCTGGTCGAGCAGTTCAATCAGCTCTTTAATATGATCGATTTGCATGAAATAAACCCCCTATTTATACCTGGTACTAATCTCTACTCTACTATAACTGGTCAGACCAGTGAATGCAACGACAAAAAAAGTGCCCATTCGTTTGAATGGACACTGCTCGTATTACCCGTTATAACGTCCCATGAAGTCGCCGGTACGTGTGTCGACCGTCACTTTTTCACCTGGCTCGATGAAGAGCGGGACTTGAATGATATGGCCAGTTTCGACCGTAGCGTTCTTTTTGACGTTTGACGCCGTATCCCCTTTAACACCTGGGTCAGCTTCTGTGATCGTCAAGACGACCGTCGTCGGAAGTTCGATCCCGAGGATCTCACCGTTATAATCAGCGATGCTCACTTCCATGTTCTCGAGCATGAACGGAAGCGCCGCTTTCACTTGCTCGCCCGTCAATTCGAGCTGCTCATACGACTCCGTATCCATGAAGACGTACGTGTCGCCCATCGGATACAAATACTGCATTTTTTTACGTTCGATGTGAGCGCGTTCGACCCGCTCGCCGCCCCGGAACGTCGTCTCTTGAATCGCGCCAGAACGCAAGTTGCGCATTTTCGTACGAACGAACGCTGCGCCTTTACCTGGTTTGACGTGTTGGAACTCGATGACTTGCCAAATCGAACCATCTGATGTTTTGACTGTTAACCCTGTCTTTAAATCGTTTACTGATACCATATTAATTTCCTCCTAAAAATGAGCTGAGACTCAAGCCTCGATCGTGATTAACTCTTTTGGCGACTGCGTGAGACGGACATTTCCATCCTTCGTGATGACGACATCATCTTCGATACGGCAGCCACCGATGCCGGCGATGTAGATCCCAGGCTCGATTGTGACGACCATCCCAGGTTCGAGCACCGTGTCAGACCGGAATGACAACCCTGGTGCCTCATGTACTTCCATTCCGAGTCCGTGACCGGTTGAGTGGCCGAAGTACTCGCCGTACCCGGCTTCTTTGATGACGTCACGCGTCAACGCGTCAGCCTCGATGCCAGTGATGCCGGCCCGAGTCCCTTCCACGCCTGCCAGTTGGGCACGTAACACCGTGTCATAAATCTCGCGCAATTTGTCTGAGATCTCACCGACTGCGAGCGTACGCGTAATATCCGAACAGTAGCCTTTGTAGTACGCTCCGAAGTCGAGCGTCACGAGTTCACCGGCTTCGATGACTTTGTCACTGGCCACACCGTGCGGCAATGCCGAACGGTGACCAGAGGCGACGATCATATCGAATGAAGACGAATCCGCACCTTGGCCGCGCATGAACATCTCCAACTCATTGGCGACTTCTTTCTCAGTGCGTCCCGGGCGAATGAACGTCTGGATGTGGGCAAACGCCGCATCCGCAATCGCCGCAGCTTCCTTCATTATCTTAATCTCTGCCTCGTCCTTAATCAAGCGCAGCTTTTCCACGATCCCTGACGTCTCGACCAGTTCAGCCGCTACCTCTTTTTCATACGTCCGATACGTCCCGACCGTCATGTCATCTTGCTCGATACCGAGACGCTTCACCCCTTCTCGGCTCGCGATGTCAGACACCGACTTGATGAGCGATGTTTCGAGCTCGATGATGTCATAACCGGTTACTTGGCTAGCTGCCTGCTCGGTATAGCGGAAGTCCGTGATGAAACTCGCCGCCTTCGCTGTGATCAAAATGACCCCACTCGACCCGGTAAACCCAGACAAGTAACGAATGTTCTCTCGTTTCGTCACGAGCAATCCATCGATCCCGTTCATTTCTAACTGAGCTTGTAGCTTGTTGACGCGTTCAATCATGTCGATTCCTCCAATGTTCGATGAGTGCATGCAACGCGAGCGTATAGCTCGTCAATCCGAAGCCGCTGATGACGCCGAGGCAGACACCGGCAAGTTTCGATTCGTGACGAAACGACTCACGGGCATGCACGTTCGAGATATGTACTTCGACGACCGGGGCTGAAATAGCGGCAATCGCGTCCCGCAATGCAATCGACGTATGCGTATACGCCCCGGCGTTCAAGATGACGCCCGCGTAATCATACGCCTCATGCAGCGCATCGATCAGCTCACCTTCATGATTGGACTGGATGAACGTGAGACGAACATCTCCCGGTGCTTCGAGCAACAGTTCTGCCGTCAAGCCTTTCAGCGAGACATCCCCGTACACATCCGGTTCCCGTCTACCTAGCAAGTTCAAATTCGGTCCATTCAAGACAAGTATATGCACAAGCCTTCCCCCTCATTCGTCAAGTCTTTCTTATTGTAACAAATTTATGCGAAGAGCGATAATTGCGTCACCTGAGGTTTCGTTTTTCGATCGAATCACGTTATAATTCAACTATATACTTGTCAGAATCGAGGAGAACCTATGAAAAATAAAAAGTTGATCCCCGTCGGCGGTCAAGCACTCGTCGAAGGCGTCATGTTCCAAGGACGCACCGAGAGCGCCTCGGCCATCCGGCGTAAAGACGGATCGATCGAGACGTTCAAACAGCCTCGCCTCCTCGTCCCGTGGGTCCAATCGTTGAAAAAAGTCCCGTTCCTTCGTGGCATCGTCGCTTTATACGAGTCGTTAAAGAACGGCTCGGCCCACATGAACTTCGCGAGCGATCGCTATGACGTCGACCCGAGCGAAGACGTCACGGAGAAGCCAGAGCAGAAGCAAAACATCCTCATGGTCATCATGATCGCCATCGTCGGTGTCATTTCTTACATCTTCGGAAAATTGATCTTCAACGTCACCCCGGCGCTCCTTGCCGCTATGTTCCAAAACGTGCCCGCACTGTCCGGTCACGTGATTCAAAACCTGCTCGAAGGGGGAATTAAACTAGTATTACTGCTCAGCTACCTATACTTGATTTCATTGACCCCGCTCATCAGACGCGTCTTCCAATATCATGGCGCCGAGCATAAAGTTATCAACTGCTACGAATCCGGACGACCGATCACCGTTGATAACGTCCGTTCAAGCTCACGCCTCCACTATCGGTGTGGTTCAAGCTTCATCCTGTTCACCGTTTTTGTCGGCATCGGCGTCTATATGGTCGTCCCGATCGACCCACTTTGGGTCCGGCTCGTCAGCCGGATCGCGCTGTTGCCGGTCGTCATCGGCATCTCGTTCGAGGTGCTTCAATTCACCAATCGATTCCGAGAGCATCGGTTTTTATCCGTACTCGGTAAACCAGGACTTTCATTGCAACTATTAACGACGCGAGAACCGAACGACGAACAGATTCGCGTCGCCATCGAAGCGTTCGAGACGTGGGAACGTTCCGAACTCGGTCAACCGGACGTCCAAAGAGAGGGATAAAGAGGAGGAAAACACCATGATCAGACAAAGAATCGGCTCGACCGCGGCGACCATCGTGTTCATCTTAGGCTTCATCGGAGTCGGACATATGTTAGCGACCGATCCTGGTCGATTGTTCAGACAGCTACTCTTCATCGGTATTTTCGGGTTAATCTTTTACGTGATTTACCGGGTCTTCATGGCTCCTAAAATTTCGGCCGAGGACGTACGTTACCGGAAGACCGCGCAAGCATCGAAAAAACGGATGGCGCGACCGGGCAATAGCCAAAAAGTCAAACCTTCCGCAGCGGCCGCTAAGAAAAAGAACACCAAATCAGGTTCGAACGTCACCAAACTGTCGAAGCGCACGAGCGTCCATCGCAGCGACGCCCCTCACCTGACCGTCATCGAAGGGAAAAAGGGCAAGAAGAAAAAGAAAGCGAACATGTAAAAGGAGCGCCTCTCGAGGCGCTCCTTTTAGTCTGTCTCGACAAATCCGATATACGGTAAGTTGCGGTATTGTTCCGCGTAGTCGATGCCGTACCCGATGACGAACTCATCTGGAATCTCGAATCCGACATAATCCGCGTCAAGTTGGACGAGGCGACGAGCCGGTTTATCGAGCAACGTGCAAATTTTCAATTCTCCCGGTTGATGCAGCTTCATATGCTGACACAAAAACTTGAGCGTCTGGCCGGTATCGATGATGTCCTCGATAATGACGACATATTTCCCTTCGACGTCGAGGTCAAGGTCTTTCCGGAGTTGGACGTTACCGCTCGAGACCGACTTTTTCCCGTAAGACGAAGTCGCGACCGTGTCCAGTTGGACGCTCCCTTTCATCTGTCGCATCAAATCAGCGGCGAACACGAGTGAACCTTTTAACACAGGGACAAGGACGATCGGCGTCCCGGCCGCATCACGTTCGATCTGTTCCGCGAGTTCAGCGACGCGCTGTTTAATCTGTGCTTCATCAAATAACTTCCCTTTGATTTGAATATTCATTTGCCGGCGATTGTTCGCCGTCACCCCCTTGTTTATCTATCCAGCAACCATTCTATCATACAATCAGTCTAAAAATAGACTTTAATTCAATAAAACGATGTTAATGTTCGGTTTTTGGTTAAGGTGTATAAAAAAAGACCACCACCCGCTTCAACAGTCGGCTAGTGGTCGATTTCACTCATCGCGTGTCATATTCAGTTCTTGAAACTGTCGAAACTGCTCCATCAACTCGGGTTTGTCTTCAAAGAATTCGACGAATTGGGTCATGCAGTCGAGCGTGTTCGAACTCAAATGATGTTCGATGCCCTCAACATCCTCATAGACGTGCGCTTCATCGACTCCGATCAGCCGTAGGAACGACTCGAGCATCGTATGACGCTCAACGAGCCGCTTGCCGATCTTCTGCCCTTTATTCGTCAACATCAGGCCTCTGTATTTTTCATACACCAAATAACCTTCCCGGTCTAACTTTTGCACCATTTTCGTGACTGAGGAGGGATGCACCCCTAAATGTTCGGCGATATCAGATACACGGGCGTATCCTTTCTCGACCATCAGTAAGTAGATTCGTTCTAAGTAGTCTTCCATACTCGGTGTCGGCATGGGCGTAGCCTCCCCTTATGTTCCATTCTCCAATCTCCATTTTAGCGTAACCCGTGTAAAACCGAAAGCAGAACGGGCAAATCGTCTAGTCAATCATTGTCTCATGACCTTAAATTCTTTATAATGAATGTTGGTGAAACTTAATAGAGAAAGGGAGAACATCAATGGGAATCGAAACAATCCTCGTCATCATCCTCTGGGCTGCGCTCATCGCATACATCGTCTGGCGCTTCATGCCGGCTCGTGGTTTGAAAAAAATGAAACAAGAAGAATTTCGCGCTTCGCTCCGCAAAGGACAATTGATCGACGTCCGTGAACCGAACGAGTACAAGGGAGGCCACATCATCGGGGCCCGTAATATCCCGGTCGGCCAGATGAAACTTCGGATGAAAGAGCTACGGAAAGATCAACCGATCCTCATGTACTGCCAAGGCAAGTCACGTACGAACCAAGCGGCCAAACTGCTCATGAAAAATGGTTACACCGACATCTATATGCTTGAAGGTGGATTTAAAAACTGGAAAGGGAAAGTCAAAAAAGACTGACCCTCACAAATAAGCGTTGCTCCAACATTCGTTGGGGCAACGCTTATTTGATTGAACGTTCAAAAGAATTTAGCGATCGATTTCGGTGTTAAAACTTTCCCTACCGATTTGATTTCCTCATTGACGACGAGGCCAGGCGTGCTCATAATTCCATATGACATAATTTGCTCGATGTCCGTCACTTTTTCAACCGTCGCCGTCTTCCCAGTTAATCGTAACGCTTCTACGACATTTTGCTCCAGCGTTTTGCAATTGCGACACCCGGTCCCTAAAATTTTTATGTTCATGTTCGACTCCTCCTCATAGTATAAAGTTGAATAAGTAACCAATTACCGTGATCCCTAACGTCACAATGACGAAGAAAATGATGACGAGCTCTTTCTTCAACACTCGGCTCAACAATAGACCTTCAGGTACAGACAAAGCGACGGTCGACATCATGAACGCAAGAGCCGTTCCGATCGCCATTCCTTTCCCTACGAGCACCTCGATGACTGGCAACGTCCCGATCGCATTGGAATAGAGCGGAACCCCGATCAACGTTCCAACGATTGGGCCATACCAGTTATCTCCCCCTGCGACACGCATAATGAACTCGGCCGGGATGAACCCGTGAAACCCTGCCGCGATCGCAATCCCAATCAGTAAATAAGGTCCCACTTTTTTCACGGTCTCATAAACGCTATTGAGCGCTGTCACTAAACGATCTGCTTGTGATAATTCAATCGTGACCGCGACTTGTTGACTTTTGATTTGATATACGTAGTCTTGCACATACTTTTCAAGATGTAACTTTTCAATTAGCAGGCCAGCGAACAACGCGACCATCACTCCTGCAAATACATATAAGAACGCGACCTTCCAACCGAACATTGAGATGAGAAGGACGATAGAAATTTCATTCACAATCGGTGACGTGATGAGAAACGTGAACGTCATCCCGAGCGGAATACCCGCTTCCACGAACCCGATGAAAAAGGGGATCGTCGAGCAGGAACAGTATGGTGACAAGACGCCTAGACCAGCGGCACCAATATATCCGCCAATTTTCCGCTTGCCACTCAAATAGTCGCGAACTTTTTCTACAGGGAAATAACTGCGAATATATCCGATCACAAAAATCATAATGCTCATCAGCACGGTTATCTTCACAACGTCCATCACGAAAAATTGTACAGCTTCACCGAAACGACCACTTAGATCAAGGACGTCGTATGCGACAAAGTCTCCAATCCGATCAAACATGTTCACCCACTTCTTTCTCTGTCAATTGGAAAACGGTGTTCCGTCCCAAACGTGTCGAGCGAATGACTTCACCACGCTCTAGCAAACGGAGATGATGTGTCAACGTAGAGTTCGGCACCTCGAGCGCGCTCGACAGTTCACATAAGCACATCGGGGCTATGCCTAACAGGCGGACGATCTTTAACCGAGTTGGATCTGCCAGTCCTTTATGGAAGGCGGCTTGTCGCTCGAGCTCTCCCTCATCAAATTGACAGATACGTAAGGATTCGCGAAGTTCTTCGTCTGTTTTCAAAGTCCATTCCATCTTCATCACCTCCTCTTATATAACTAGTTTGCTAGTTATATAGTTTCAAGTCTACACACTTGTTCAACTATTCACATTTAAGACATTTTTTAGTTCATACAATCGTCACAACCACTCATCTTGGCACAAATCAAAAACCCGCTCGCGAATTGTGAGCGGGTTGTGGCTTAGTTGATTGACGATGGTTGGCGTCGCTCATACTTCAATACCGGCTTACGGGCAGCGAGCGTCTCGTCGAGTCGTTTGACGACCGTCGTGTGCGGCGCCGTCTGAACGATCTCCGGATTCTCTTCTGCCTCTTTGACGATTTGGAGCATCGCGTCACAGAATGCGTCGAGCGTCTCTTTCGATTCCGTCTCGGTCGGCTCGATCATGATGCACTCCTCGACGTTGAGCGGGAAGTAGATCGTCGGCGGATGGTATCCGAAGTCGAGCAATCGTTTGGCGATGTCGAGCGTACGGACACCGAGTGCCTTTTGACGTTTACCTGACAAGACGAATTCGTGCTTGCAGTATGTGTCGTACGGCACATCGAACGCGTCCTTCAAACGGGCGAACATGTAGTTGGCGTTCAACACTGCTTCGCGTGAGACACGCGTCAGCCCTTCGGCGCCCATCGTCTTAATGTAGCTGTAGGCGCGTACGTTGATGCCGAAGTTTCCATAGAACGGTTTAATGCGTCCGATCGACTGCGGGCGATCGTAATCGAGCGTAAAACCTGAATCCGCTCTTTTTACGATCGGTGTCGGCAAGTACGGGATCAAGTCGCGCTTGACGCCGACCGGTCCCGAGCCCGGACCGCCGCCACCGTGTGGTCCTGTAAACGTCTTGTGCAAGTTCAAGTGGACGACGTCAAAGCCCATATCACCAGGACGGGCGATCCCTAGAATCGCGTTCGAGTTAGCCCCGTCGTAGTACAGTTTACCGCCTGCCTCATGGACGACTTTGGCAATTTCAAGGATGTCCGCCTCGAACAACCCGAGCGTGTTCGGGTTCGTGAGCATGAGCGCTGCCGTGTCGTCCCCGACTTTTCCTTTTAAGTCAGCGAGGTCGACAAGTCCCCGCTCATCCGATTTGACCGTGACCGCCTCGAATCCGGCGACGACGGCCGAGGCCGGGTTTGTCCCGTGCGCCGAGTCCGGGACGAGTACTTTCGTCCGATTCATATCGCCGTTATGCTGGTGGAACGCTTTGATCAACATGAGTCCGGTCCATTCCCCGTGGGCCCCGGCTGCCGGTTGGAGCGTCACTTCGTCCATCCCCGTGATTTCAGCGAGCTGGTCTTGAAGGTCGACCATCATCTCGAGCGCCCCTTGCACCGATTCGATCGGTTGGAGCGGGTGGATGTGGGCGAACCCAGGCAGACGTGCCATATCTTCGTTCACTTTCGGGTTGTATTTCATCGTACATGATCCGAGCGGATAGAAGCCGGAATCGACACCGTGGTTCCGCGTCGACAGCGACGTATAGTGACGAACGACATCTAGTTCCGACACTTCCGGCAGTTCGGCCGCCTCTTGACGAATCATCGACGCCGGTAACAGCGCCTCAATATCAACTTCTGGCACGGTCGGTGTCGGCAAGTTGTACCCGGTACGTCCGGCACGTGACACTTCAAAAATGAGCGTTTGTTCGTGTTGCATCAGTTCGTCCCCCCAACCACTTCAATAAATCCGTCAATCTCTTCTTTCGTGCGCAGTTCGGTCGCACATAGCAACATCTGTGTTTGACGATCAGCATCATACGTTCCGAGCGGCAATCCACCGATGATCCCATTTTCAAGCAAGCGGCGTGACACGGTTTCGGCATCGGTACCGAAATCGACGACGAACTCGTTGAACATCGGTCCTTCATCGATGATTGGGTAACCGGCCGACTTCAGTGCCTCTTTCATATAGTGGGCCGTTTGAATGTTGCGGACGGCCATGTCACGAATCCCATATTTCCCGAGCGCGGACATCGTGATCGAGGCGGCGAGCGCGTTGAGCGCCTGGTTCGAGCAGATGTTCGATGTCGCTTTATCGCGGCGGATATGCTGTTCCCGTGCCTGTAGCGTCAAGACAAAGCCGCGTTTCCCGTCCTCGTCGACCGTCTGACCGACGAGACGACCCGGCAGTTTACGCATGAGCGCCTTTTTGACGGCGAAGTAGCCACACGATGGACCACCGAAACTTTGCGGGATCCCGAACGGTTGGGCATCCCCGACCGTGATATCGGCCCCGAGCGCACCAGGAGACTCTAAAATACCGAGTGCGAGCGGGTTGCTCGATACGACAAAGAGCGCACCGGCATCATGGGCCGCTTTCGCGAGCGTCGCCAAGTCCTCGACGCGACCGTAGAAGTTCGGGTACTGAACGACGAGACACGAGGCGTCCGTCAAATCGACGTCCGCCAAATCCGTCACGCCGGCCGCAACATGCGTATATTCAACGGAAAGTCCCGGTCCATCCGCGTAGGTGCGGATGACGTCTTTCGCTTCCGGGTGAACAGCACCGGAGACGATGACACGTTTCTTCTTCGTATGAGCGCTCGCGAGGTAAGTCGCTTCCGCGAGTGCGGTAATGCCGTCATACATCGACGAGTTGGCGACGTCCATCCCCGTCAGTTCACAAATCATCGTCTGGAACTCGAACATCGCTTGCAGTTCACCTTGTGAAATTTCAGGTTGATACGGCGTATACGCCGTGTAAAACTCAGAACGGAGCAACATATGGTTCATGACGCTTGGCGACAAGTGGTCGTACATGCCGGCTCCTAGAAAACTCGGATGTGATTTCGTATGAAGGTTCTTCTCGGCAAGCTTTGTCATGTGGCGGACGAGATCGACTTCTGGGAGCGGAGCGCCGATGGCAGATAACGATGCCGTCTCCCGGAGCGTGGCCGGGATATCTTCAAGCAAATCTTCGATCGATTCGACACCGATCGTCTGGAGCATATCGCGTTCGTCTTGCTCGGTCATCGGTAAATAACGAAATTCCATTCTGTTCATTCTGAATCCCCCTGTATCATTTACGTTTATAGAACGGTGTCGGCACACGTTCGGCTTCTATTTGTTTGCCCCGAACTTCGACGATGAAGTTTGATTGTTCGACAAACCGGCGATCGATCCGGGCCCAAGCGATCGATTCGTTAACGGTCGGCGGCATCGTTCCCGTCGTGACGACGCCGATCGTCTCGCCGTCAAACAAGACGGGCGCACCTTGTCGGGCAATCCCGCGGCCGAGTAGCTTCAAGCCGATCAGACGGCGCGGAATATCTTCTTTTTGTTTGACGAGGGCATCTTTCCCGACGAAGTCGGTATCGAGCTTGACCGCAAAGTTCAAGTTGGCCTCGAACGGCGTCACCGTCTCGTCTAACTCATGCCCGTACAGCGGCAGACAAGCTTCAAAACGGAGCGTGTCACGTGAACCGAGCCCGCACGGCGTCACTTGTTCTGCTTCGAGCGCAGTCCAAATCTTCGCGACATCTTCGGCCCGGGCGTATACTTCGAACCCATCCTCACCTGTATAGCCACTCCGCGAGACGATTGCTGGCACACCGGCAACGTCGCCGCTCAAAAACCGGAAGAACTTGATCTCATGTAGCGGTAAGTCCGTGATTCGTCCGAGTACTGTTTCTGCAATCGGACCTTGGATCGCGATTTGACCGTACGCATCCGATTCATCGGTCACAGTGACGTCCCCTGATACGTATCGACGGACGTGGGCCACGTCTTTTTCAATATTCGAGGCGTTGACGACGAGCCAATACGCGTCTTCATCGAGACGATAGACGAGCAGGTCGTCGACGACCCCGCCGTCAGGTAAACAAAACAAATTGTATTGCGCTTGCCCGATATTCAGCTTCGAGACGTCATTCGTCACAAGACGTTGGACGTTTTCGAACGCGTCCGGACCTTCAATCCGAATTTCCCCCATGTGCGATACATCGAACATGCCAACCCGCTCCCGAACCGCTTGATGCTCTTCTTTGATTGACGAGAACATGATGGGCATCTCAAACCCCGCAAAATCCACCATCTTCGCCTTCGTAGAAATCAGGTCGTACAAAGGCGTACGTTTCAACGTTAACTTCTCCATAATATCCCCCAATCCCGAACGTAATTAATCCATTTGATGAAATATTTCGTTTTCTATTCCACTCTATCAATTTTTTGACGCGCTGCCTAGCAAAAATGGGCAAAAATAAAGAGGATTGAAAACGAAAACGTTTTCATCCTCATTATTTCATATTTCAGTCTCAGTGGAAACGCCTGAACGATCGATTCCAGCGGTCCGTTTAATTTCCTTCGCAAGGCCGACCGTTGCCTGTTTCAGTTCGAGCGACTCGTCTTTCACTTTAACCGAATAAGCCTTCATTTGCTTCACCGATGCGTTGACCGTGTCGATGTGCTGTTTGATCTCACCGACCAAGCCTTGAATCACATTCATTCGAATCGTAAACCGTTCCGTCAACCGTTTCACACGTCGCAGATCGGTCTTCATTTTGTTCCGATACAATAAAAATCCGTATCCACCTAGCCCGACGAGTGCGAGCACGATAATACCAAGATTAATCCAAATCATCTGTCTTCCTCCTTCAACCGATCTAGTTCACAAGCAATCGCTTCCGAGCTCAATGAGGCGTCGATTGTCACATCGGCGTAAGCGTAAAGCGGACGCCTGCGCTCGTATAGCGCCTCGACACTCCTTTTACCAAGTTGCACGAGCGGACGGTCCGAGTCTTTAATGCGCCCCCAACACAGTTCGAACGGCAACTCAAGGGCAACGATGCGCCCATGCCGCCGCATCCATTCGATATTTTCTGAGCGCTCGACGATTCCGCCGCCTGTCACGATATAGTCCGCATGAACGTTTCGAAGCATCGCCGTCTCTTCGGCCCGAAACGAGCTCTCACCGTGGCGGGCGAAATAAGCAGGTAAACTCATTCCAAGATGCCGTTCGAGCGCTTCATCCAAATCGATGACATGATTCGATTTTTCAAGATATCGTTTTAAGCTTGATTTACCTGTACCCATAAACCCGATGATGTAAAACGGTCTAGTCATCGAAATAAATCACCTCTTTATGCTTCTCTCCCGTCTTCAACCGAATCTCGACCTCCGTCGTACCTGGCCCGAGCGGTCGGCAGAAAATCGTACCGGTCGGTTTGACGATGATCTCTGCTTCTGTCTGGCACGAATGTTTGGCGACCATGAGATGGGATTCGAAGCGAATCGCCAAAATTTCGAGCGTCAGGCGTTCCGTGCTTCGTTCGATATCAGTATACCAAAACAAAGCTGCAGCTAATAGCCACGTCAAGAGGACTAACGTAGAGATGACGAAGAACCCGAGCGCATGCACATCACGGACTTCTCCCGAGGGCCGATCGAGTCGGTCCACTGAATCCGGTAGCCGTTTCCTAACGGTTCGACGCGATAACCATCGATTCCTCTTATAAATAACAAGTTCCCTCCCTCTTCGCCTACCATGACTAAGTTCCGATTGATCTGCTTGAGCGTCCACGTCCACGTCGTCTCATCGGGTCGAACGTACGTACCGACGAGTCTACCTTCTCGCACCTGACAGTCACGACTGTCGAACAGTTTGCGGACGATGAGTTGTGGTGTCGTGTTCACTTGACCGCGCGGTTGTTCGTAAAACGCCTCCCCGAGCGCTAAAAAGTGGACGAGTAGCCCGATGAACAAGGGGAGCAACAATAATGTGAACGTCATCTCGAGCAACGTGAAGCCACCCTCAGAGCGTCGGCAGACATATGTCTCGTTCACAAATTTCGACTTCACCGCTTGGGTCGGCCGCATCGAGCAACACCTCCCCTTGAAGCCGTTCATAAGTCCGAACCGTCGCCTCGAGACGTTCCACCCGCTCCGTACCCGCCGTAACGAACGGTGCAATCACACCGACCCATCCGATCAGGAGGGCTAGACTTAAACAAACTTCCCAAAACGTGACGCCTTGCTCATCCTCCCCCACTACGGATCACCTCCGGCTCATACGTGCCCATCCTGAACTTCAATGTGACCGTGACTTGGCCCGTGTAAAATTTCCACTGTCCGGCATACGTCGCCGCCGACTTTGAAAAAACGATTTCGCTCGTTGTCGGCAGGCTCATCTCGACACCGTCGGGAACGACGCCTGAAGTGATCGACGTCGTCCCGCACGTGATGTGATACCGCCGTTCTTTCATGTACCATCTCAAGCGCGGGACACATTTTTCATCGGCGGCCACATACGGATACTGACCGACCTCGGCGATGTCTTGGACGAGCGCCTCCGTGAAGTCGATGAGCGCGAGCCGGTCCATCGAACGGACGGTAGGCGTCGCCACTAAAAGGAGTAACGACAGGACGACGAGCACCCAAGCCATCTCGACGAGCGTATAGCCGCCTTGTCTCATTCCAGCGCCAACGCACCCGTGCTCGGCGTGTACGTGTACGTCACCGACTGACAGCTATATTCGAGCGGGGTCTCGGTCGAAGCGCGTTTGATGACGGCGAGCGATTCTGGATACGCCTTATGTTCCGCATAGTATAAATTGATTTCAGATTCGACAATCCGTACGCTCCCTTCACAGCTGACGCTATCCGCCCGTGACTTCCCGTCCGACATAGACGGGACGAGTAGCAGCAACAAGACCGAGATGATCAGTAACACTGCCGCCATTTCAACGAGTGTGAATCCTTGCTCTGCCTGACAGTCTGATTTGAGTTTTGCCACGATAATTCTCCTCCTCATAGTTGGGCCATAATTAGTTTGACCGGCAAATAAATCGTATAGAACATCATCGTCACCATGACGGTCAAGAAGCCGTACAAAAGCGGCTCCGTCTTGGCGATCAGTTGCTTCCAATACAGTTCCATCTCTTCAAAGATCAAGTCTCGATGTAACGCCATAATCAATCCGAGGTCTCCACTCACCGTCCCGACCCCGAACAAGCTGACGACTTCATGATCGAGCAGACATTCCTCTCGGGCCGCCGCCTCCAACTCGATCCCACCAGACATCCGGTCATGGATGCGCCGGGCGATTTGCGCCACTTCCCCGTCCCCCTGAGAGAGACGCTCGATGACGTGACGAACCGAAATTTGACCTTCACTCAGTAAGGACAGTTCGCTGACAAACAAATACGTGATATACAGTCGTCTTCCCCGCTCGACGAATCGGATCGGGACGGACCGGCCTCGCTTCACGACCCAATAGCCCCAGACGCCCGTCAAGACGAGCGCGACGAACAAGCCAGGGAAAAAACCTCGTGACAAGAGGATGGCGCTGATTCCGTCTAAATCTTCGACCTGCACCATCGAGAGCAATTTTGGAAAGATGTACAGCGCATAAATGGCGCCAAGCCCTAAAAGCATCGTCAAGATGACGAGCGGATACCTCGCCAGTTGTTTTAGCTCTTGCTGCAGGCCTCGACGCATCATCGATAAGGCAAGTACTTGTTCTAGACCTTCAATGAAATGATGTCCCCGTTCCGCCGTGACGAGCATGTCTCGCATGCGGGCATCCGTGACGAGTTCTGAGAACACGTCGGCGAGTGCCAGACCACTCTCGAGCTTTTGCCGCATCACACGAATCAGTTGTTTTTGCTTCCCCCGCTCATGCAACTCGAGCGTCTCGAACGTCTTTTTCAACCCGACCCCTCGTGCTTGCAGTCGCAGGAAGCGCCGGATCGTGTTCAGCTCCCTACTGGAACGGACGTCGACCATGAGCAAGTCACCTCCTCTCTCCGCTGCAACACACACCAATGGCGCGGCACCTCTACTTTGCCGATCAACTGTTCGAGACGGCGCTCACCGTCTTCGATACTCGCCGTATGAAACGTCGCGATCGTCAAATGTCCGCTCAGTGCCGCATCATGCGCGACACGCAGTTCTTCACTCGTCCGCACCTCCCCGACAACGATGATATCCGGGTCGGCTCGCAACGTTTCTTTCAACAAACGTCTATGATCCAGTCCTGCCAATACATTCACCTCGAGCTGGATCACACCCGTCAATTGCTGTTCGGGAGGGTTTTCGATCGTCACGATCCGGTGGTTCTTCAAACTTTCAAGAAAAGCATAGAGGACTGTCGTTTTTCCGGCCCCCGTCGCGCCACCGATTAAAAACAAGCCGTGCCGCAGCTCAGCCATGCCTTGAAAACGCAACACATCCACTTCAGATAACAACTCTCGAAGTTGGAACGAGACGTTCGGCAGACGCCATGACATGAGCACATCAGTAAATGACGGCAAAAACGTGACCCGGATCATTTCTTTGTTTCGATCATATATCCCGGATTGTGGAACCCGATGATCCGTTTCAGCGAGCGAACACCAATATTTCATATGTAATGTGAGCCGTTCGTAGTCTGGACGTGGTATCGTCTCAAGCTTTGTGATCGACGTCCCGTGACGCACCTGTACGATAACGGCGTCTTTGCCTGGCATGAAATGGACATCGCTCGCCTCGAGCCGTCGCGCCGTTTTAATCAATCGATCAATCACTTGTTTCATTGTCCCCACCTCATAAATGAGCATAAAAAAAAGCCCACTCTTAGGAAAGTGGACTTGTCTTATGAAACGTTTACCGAAGTCAAATCATGGCGGCGGGCATACGTCTCGATTGACGCCTTGTCATAGCCGACAATGACTTCTTTACCGTCTGTCAAAATCGGGCGTTTCAACAGCTTCGGATTTTCGCTCATCAACTTCAGCAATTCGCTCAGTTTCAATTCATCGACGTCAACGTTGAGCTGTTTGAACGCTTGACTTCTCGTTGCTAGGAGTGAATCGACTCCGTCTTCGCTAAGTGCAAGCAGCGTCAAGAGTTCGTCTACCGTCGGAGCGTCTCGGAAAATATGGCGTTCGTTCACATCAAGTTGTTGCTCTTGTAAAAACGCTTTCGTTTTTCGACACGACGTACAGCTTGGATACGTATAAAACATAAGTTCACTTGCCACTTTCAGCGCCTCCTTTTATTTGACAACCTGTTCCGTTCAATGTTTGTAAGTTGATTATACAACCTATTCCGCTTTTTGTACATAGTTTGTACAACCTTTTTTGAATTTTTGTACAACTTTATATAACATATCGATTTCACATATTTTTCACGATTATTTTGCTCAATTCACACGTTTTCATAGCATTTTTCTGAATGTGTTGGTAAAATAGTGAATGAGAATGGAATAATGTACGTATGGGGGGATTAACATGGCGAGAATGTTCCGTGTCCTAGGCTTTTGGACTGGGTTGATCGCGGCGCTGGCTTTCGTGGGCGCACTCGGTGGAGATCAAAGCAGTAGCGAACATACTGGTGACTTCGTCGTAATGGGTCTTGTCTTTTTAGCTCAAACAATTTTCTTTGTCGCACTAGGCTACTTGAAACTGACTGAAAAAACGTATGTATACGTGTTCGGCGCTTATTTGACTGTTTTCTTCGTCGTCTTCACGTATTGGAGTAACTTCCAAATGTAAAAAAAGATTGTCTCTCGTTGAGACAATCTTTTTTTATGTTCACCGTTCAAAAAATGGATTTGAACGAATTTCAGCTTCGAGTGTCGTCTTCGGTCCGTGACCTGAATAGAGCACCGTCTCGGCCGGCAATAATTGACGCATCCGATCGATCGATCCGAGGAGTGTCGATTGGTCGCCGCCGAATAGATCGGTCCGGCCGACCGATTGTTTGAAGATCAAGTCACCGCAAAAGGCAACACGTTCGCTCGGGATGTGCAATGTGACACTCCCCGGTGAATGGCCCGGCGTGTGATGTAACTCGATTGTAAACGCACCAATCTCTAGCTTCTTACTTTGATAAGTTCGTTCGGCCGGTCGCATCGATGAGTGCGGAAGATGGAATTTTGCGGCCCCGTTCTTTTCGCCGTCGGCGAGCCATGACCGCTCGGCTTCATGAACATAGACCGGCACCGGATAGCGATCGCGCAGCGCGTCGATTCCGCCGATATGGTCAAAGTGGGCATGCGTCAACAAAATGGCGTTCAATCCGCCGAAACGTTCCACCGCCTCAAAGAATTTCGGGTCGTCCGTGCCCGGGTCGACGATAACGACCGTTCCGTCTTGTTCGAGCACGTATCCGTTCTCTTGGGCAAGGCCCGATGTGATTTTTACAATATTCATCTAGAACACCTCCACAACCATTCTAAACGATATTGTGGCAAAATTGTAGCGGTGGCAACCTTTGCTCGACAGCGTGTGTTATTTCGGATAAAATAATAGTGATATTTCAGTGAAATTTTTATGAATTTCATGACGTATAATAAAGGGGGAACTCGTCATGCATTTGTATGAGCCATTTGGATGGATTTCACTCATCGTAGCATTCGTTGCACTTTGGGGGATGGCCCGTTCATTCAAAAAACGCCAATTCTTTCCACTTGCGTTTGCCGGAATCACCGTGCTTGTCTTTGGATTCTTTGGCGTCGCAACATTGATTTTCGGTGGAATCCCAGGTTAATGTTGACTTACCACGAAGACGACTGCGGTCGTCTTTTTTTATTTCACAAAAAAAGCGCTGACGTTTAACGGTCAGCGCTAGCTCTTGATTATTAGTCGGTTTGTTCTTTAAAGCGAAGCAAATCCGAATAGATCAAGTCATCGTTCATTTGCAGGATTTTTTCGGCTTCTTCCGTGACCGGTCCGCAAAGTGTCGTATCTTCAACCGCTTCTCCAGTCGTCGCATCGTAACACATCGATTGCGTCCACACGTAATCTTCCGTGACGACCGTGCCGTCTCGGAAGATGGCGCGACTATTGCGGTCTTCCGCGAACAAGTCGTTCCCGAACCCGACCAAGTCCGACGTATCGATGCCGAGCAAGTGCAGGAGCGTCGGCTTCATGTCGATATGACTTCCGATCGTCTCATGGACTTCACCTGCTTTTTGGCCCGGCAAATGGATAGCGAACGGCACTTGTTGAAGTTTCGCCACATCGTACGGCGTCAGTTCTTCTTTGCCGAGTAGTTCAGCTAACGCGTTGTTATGGTTTGTCGAAATACCGTAATGGTCACCGTACACGACGAAAATCGTATCTTCCCACATCCCGTTCTGTTTCAGTTCGTCGATGAACAGGCCAAGCGCATAATCTTGGTAAGCGAGCGCTTGCGGGAAGTTGTTAAGCGTCGTCGAGTTCGTCTCGAATTTCGGTACGAGTTCGTAATCCTCGCTCGGCATCGTATACGGGAAATGGTTCGTGAGCGTGATGAACTTCGCATAGAACGGCTGCGGGAGTTCCTCGAGCATCGGAATCGATTGTTCAAAGAAACTATCGTCCAACAAGCCCCACTCTGTCATATCCTCAGGATTCCCAAGATCGTAGCTCTTCTCATCAAAGAACATGTCGACACCGGTGTTCTTATACATCAAATCGCGGTTCCAAAACGATTTGTTGTTCGCATGGAACACGGCCGAATAATAGTTCTCTTCTTTAATCAGTTCAGGAAGAGCTTGGTACTCATTATCAGCGTTCGTGAAGTAAACGGCACCACGCGGCAAGCCATACAGCGAATTATCGAGGGCGAACTCGGCGTCTGACGTTTTCCCTTGCCCGACCGTATGGTAATAGTTTGGCCAGTAATGGGACTCTTCGATCAATTTGTTCAAGTTCGGCGTGATATACTCGCCGTTCGCGGCTTTCATATTGTGTGTGAAGTTTTGGGCCGACTCGAACGAGACGACGACCACGTTTTTACCTTTATACTTTCCGAACAAGTCCGGATTCGGCGCCGCATAGTTTTGGCGCGTATACTTTTCAATCTTGGCTAGCTCCGAGCCATCGGCCATCGCTTTCTGCGCGGACGTCTTCGTTTGAAGCATCGCGTCATAGACGTGGAAGTTGAACGTCCCGATGTTTTTGACGAGCAGCTCACGGTCGAACGAACGCGTCAACAGTTCAGGGCGTTCCGTTTCAGCAAGCGACAAGTTGAACAAGAACACGGCGACAGCTGCCACGAACGTGATGAGCGCCCGGCGATGAGACGCGGCGGTTTGCAGTGTATTGATCTTCCATAGTACGAACGGCAAGACAAGCACGTCCCCAAGAATGATCAAGTCTTTCCATTCAAGCAGTGACGTGAAAGAAGTAGACAACGTCTCCATGTTCGACGGTTGCAAAATGACAGGCATCGTCAAGTAGTCTGTAAACTCGCGGTAGTAGACAGCGTCCGCGAACAACAGGAACGAGGCGACCGCATAAAGGGTGTACAGCACCCACTTTTGCTTATTTCCTTTAAAGAAGAAACTAAAAGCGAACAAGAACAAGGTCGAGCTGATCGGACTGATCAACAAGATGAACGCTTGAGCTGTGTTTTCAATCGGGATGTCAAAGAAAAATTGGTAAACTACGTACGTCTTCGTCCAAAGTAATAAACTAAATATCCAAAATAACCGATATTCTTGAAACGAAGCGCGGACCGTTTCATTCAGTCGCATAGTCAGCTTCGATAAGCTTTGAGATGACTTCATCTGACGGCCTCCTCCTCTTTTCAGTTTTAAGACGTCCTCAAACAGGATGCGCCATGAATAAGTTCAATAACATGTAGTTGGCTTGTTATCTATTTCACTAACGGTAACAGCCCAGTATCAAGTCCAAATCTTACCCCTTTTTTAACAAAAAATCAACCACACCTTTACAATTCCCTTTGTACGTCAAAAGCACACATGCGAGATCGCATGTGTGCTTTACAGGTTAGACTCTAGTCGGTAAAAAATGTTTTCGTGCCAGCCAAGCGCAGCCGATGACCCCGGCATCATTCTCGAGTTCGGCAATTTTGAACGTCGTCGACGTATATACCCGCTCAAGGGCAAACCGCTTAAATTGTTCATCGAGCGGCTCGAGCAAAGCTTGTCTCGCTTTTGAGACACCGCCGCCGATCACGATTATTTTAGGGTTCAACGTGTTGGCGATGTTTGAAATCGTCAACCCGAGATATTCCGTCATCTCTTCGACGACCTCTGTCGCGACCTCGTCTTTCGCTTCATAGGCTTCAAATACATCGCGAGCCGTCACTTCACCTAACTCGTTCAATGACGTCGTTCTCCCTTTACGCTTTTGTAAGGCGAGACGGGCGATACCGGTTGCTGAGGCGATCGTCTCGATGCAGCCTGTGCGCCCACATCCACACATGACCGCTTTCGCCTCGTCGCGCTCGACCGTGATATGTCCGATCTCACCAGCCATGCCAGAAGCCCCATGGACGATGTTCCCGTTCGTGATGACACCGCCGCCGACACCCGTACCGAGTGTGATCGCGAGTAGTTCAGACGCACCTTCACCGGCGCCTTTCCACATCTCACCGAGCGCGGCCGCGTTTGCGTCATTCTCGAGCACGGCCGGCAATCCGACTGCTTTCTCGAATTCGCCGACGAGCTCAAAGTTCTTCCACCCGATGTTCGGCGAGTATTCGACGACACCTTCTGAGAAGTTGATGAAGCCTGGAGCTCCGATTCCCGCACCCGCAAAATCTTGCTTCGCTTTTCCAGATTGCTGAAGGTACGCTTCAAACGAGGCGGCGATATCAGTCGGGATATGTACCCCATTATCACGGATGTCCGTCTTGATCTCCCACTTGTCTGAAATGATCCCGTTCATGTCCAGGACGGCCATTTTCACCGTCGTCCCACCGATGTCGATTCCTAATAACCACTTCATGCATTCCACTCCTCGTCTCAAATAAATCGCTTTCATCCAATAGTCTACACTATAAAACCTCTTGTGCAAACATTTGCACAAGAGGTTTTTCTGTCAATCTATTGAATTTTTTAGTTCATGCGTCAGAATAATTTTCGCCGTGTCATACTCGCGCTGTTCGATCATGCCACCGGCGTTCAATTCGTCTAACTCCATCATCATGAGACCGATCTCGGCGTCACGCTCTCCGATGTAAATAATCGTGCCAAACGATTTTAAGAACTGTTGCACGTCATAAAAGTTTCTCATTATTATTCCTCCATCGCGGTCAATACGTAGCGATATAGCAACGCTCGTGTCGCCTCGAGCGATGTTTGGTGCGTCCTCTCATAGCTGTGGCTCGACTCGATCCCAGGACCAATGAGCGCATGCCTTACGTCATAGCCGGCCCGGATCGCAGCTGATGCGTCCGAACCGTAGAACGGATAAATGTCGACTTTGAACGGAATGTCGTGGTCGCGGCAAAGCTTTGTGAACTGACGACGCAACTCGAGATCGTACGGTCCTGAAGAATCTTTGGCACAGATCGATACCGTGTACTCGTCCGAGTGTTGCCCGTCCCCGAGCGCCCCCATATCGACTGCGATGTACTCGTCAACTTCGTCCGGGATCCCGGCGTTCCCACCAAAACCGACCTCTTCATAGTTCGAAATTAAATAATAGACTGTATGCGGTAAGTCCGCTTTGACCAAGTCACGCGCCAAATCGAGCAGGATGGCGACTGACGCCTTGTCGTCAAGATGACGCGATTTAATATAACCCGTCTCCGTCTGTTTGAAACGGGGATCGAACGAGATGAAGTCCCCGACTTCGATTCCTAACGCTCGGACGTCGTCCGCCGTATGAACGTCGGCATCGAGACGTACTTCAATGTTCGCCGCCGTCCGCTCGGCACTGTTCGTGTCTTTATAGACGTGCACACTCGATTGATGGACGAGGATCGTCCCGTCCACCGCCTCGCCCGCTTCGCGATGGACGAGACAGTTCTCACCTTCGATCGCGGTCCAGGCGTAACCGCCGACTTGTGTCAGCCGCAAGCGCCCGCTCGGCAACACTTCCTTCACCATCGCACCGAGCGTATCGACGTGGGCGGTCAAAAGACGGGCCGGCCCGCTTTGGCCAGGAAACTTGGCCAACAATGCACCTTTTCTCAACCGGCTCGTCTCAATCCCTAGATCCGTGAGCTCACGTTCGACGTAACTGACTGCTTCGTGCGTCATTCCAGAAGGACTCGGAATCTCTACTAATCGTTTTAACGTATCAATCATGTTGTTACTCCTTTGTCATCGATGATATCCGAGCCAGTATAGTGTCCCGGTCAATAAAACTGCCAGCGCCGTGAACAACAGGCGCCATTTTTTTGTCGTCTCGTCAGGTAATCCGACCACGCCCGCCATCAAAAATCCACCGATGAGGCCACCGGCATGGGCCGAGTGGTCCAAGCTGGCACCGAGGACGAAGGCGAGCCCTACGTTTAATCCTAACATAATAAACAGCGGTGGGCCGAGTGTCTTCATGAACAGCGAGCGGTCACGCAGTCCGAAATAGAGCAGTGCGCCGACGAGACCGAACAATGCGCCGGACGCCCCGGCCGAGATCGCCTCACTGAACGCGTAAGAGGCGGTCGACGCGATGACGCCCGCCAACAGATAGATCGTCAAGAACCTCGGTGACCCATACATGCGTTCGACGAGCGGGCCGAGCGACCAGAGCGCGAACATGTTGATCGCAAAATGAAACCAACCGATATGAAGGAACATCGGTGTGACGAGGCGCCACCATTCGCCTTCATCGATGAGCGGATTGACTTTGGCGCCGAATCGGATGAGCGTGTTCGGATCGAGCGTCGAGCCGAATGATTCGGCGAGCCACATGACGACAAACGTCAACATCATGAGCGCATAGACGAATTTAGGTTCACCGAATGAGAATCGCTTCTTCAGTTCGGCTTTTCGCTGTTTATCGAGTGCGAGCGCGAGCGGCCGAAACCGGGCCTCATCTTGGTCATCGCCACACGAATGCCTATCGAGTCTCACCTTGGCCGCGACTTGGAACGACAACGTCTCAAGTCGCTCCTCATCGACGAGCGCGTCGCCGTATATATGAACGTGAAGCTTCGCACGCCCGAGTCGTGCGAGTCGGAACGAGCTCATGACCGCCTCGATCTCGATCGCGACATGGTTCGCCCACGCCTTATCTGTCTTTATGTACAGGTGATAGAGGTCTCCAGCTTTCGTGTCGAACAATAGCAGCGCGCGCGAAGGCTCGAGTATCCCTTCGACCCGACCGCCTGCCTCGACCGCATGGTAAATGTCTTCCCAAAAACATCCCGATTGCGTCAACTGAATCCCCTCCTTTCCTTCTGTCTTAATTGTAATCCAATTCGATCATGACGACAAAAGTTGGCGCTTTCTGAATCTGTCCGGCATCCGTGGCAACACATCAAAAAACGTAGCCGGCATACGCCGACTACGTCTATATCGCAAATATATTATAAAACAGGTTGCATCGTTTTCAACAACACGTCTGCCGAATGGAGCATTTTCTGCTTCTCTTCTTCTGATAACTCGATTTCGACGACTTGACGCACGCCTTGGCGGTTGATGATTGCCGGCACACCGATATGAATATCGTTCAAGCCGTACTCTCCGTCCAAGTAGGCACCGACCGTGAGCAGCGTGTTCTCGTTACGGAGCACCGCTTTGACGAGACGAAGCAAGCCGAGACCAATCGCATAGTAAGTCGCGCCTTTACGTTCGATGATGTGGTACGCAGCGTCACGAACGTTGACGTAGATATCTTCAAGATCTTCCCACGTATACTCGTCGTTTTCTTCGAGCAACTGTTCGACCGATTTGCCGTAAATCCGGGCGTTGCTCCACGCTGCGAACTCGGTATCGCCATGCTCACCCATGATGTAAGCGTGGCAGTTGCGCGGATCGACGTTGAAGTAATCACCTAGCATGTAGCGGAGGCGTGACGTATCGAGTACAGTCCCTGATCCGAAGACGCGATGTTTCGGAAGACCAGAGTATTTCCAAGCTAAGTGTGTCATGATATCGACCGGGTTTGACGCGACGATGATAATACCGTCGAAGCCAGAGGCCATGATGTCAGTGATCATCGCTTTCATGATTTTCGCATTTTTCTCAACGAGGTCGAGACGTGTCTCACCTGGTTTTTGAGGAGCGCCGGCCGTGATGACGACGATATCTGCAGCACCGCAGTCCGTGTAATCTCCAGCCCAGACGCGCATCGGCGACGAAGCGAACGAGACGCCGTGGTTCAAGTCCATCGCTTCGCCTTCTGCTTTCGCCTTGTTGATGTCGATGATGACGAGTTCTTCACATAGGCTCGCTGTCGTCAATTGATACGCGAAGCTTGCACCGACCGCTCCGGCCCCGACGAGAGCGACCCGTGTTACTTTTGCATGATTTAATGTTTCCATGTTGTTTTTCCACCCTTCAAACAATCTGTTTCATGTTTTTGCTTTGTCTGTCACACCTAGATTGTAACATCATTCACAAACAGTCAATACAAGAGAAACCGTTTTCAGTTTGGCAATATTGTGACAAAATTCACATTCGTTTGAAACATCCTCATTCTCTGTATTACCCTTATGCGAAAACAAGAAAACCAATCGCTGCCGCGGAGGCGATCGCCAAGAAGTTAACGGCGTCGTTGCCGAGAAAGCGCCATCCAGATACATAGTCGGTCGCTTCGCCGTGATGCAGCTTTTTCTCCGTCAGTTTTTGGCACGTCCGACAGCGATACTTCCGTTGCACGGTCGCACCGAGCAACGTATCGACGACGCTGCCGCTCAGCCCGAGCGCAATCAATAGAAATAGCGTGCCCATCGTTATATTTAAGAACGGGAGCGATGCCAAGACGATGATCGTCGCACCGGCGACAGACATGAGCGTACCGAACGGTGACACCCCACCGCTCGTCCCCGGTTCAACTTCACGCAATGTCAAAATTGAGCGCGGTCGGCGCGATGCGAGAACGCCGAACTCGGACCCCCACGTGTCACTCGTCGCCGCCGCGATTGAAACGACGTAAGCGAATAGCCACGCCTCGTTCGAAGTCATCGCCATTCCGACGGCGGTGAGCATGGCGATTCCTCCGTTCGCAAGCACTTGCACAAAGTCACGCGGTCCGGATTTTTCGACGATGTCATCGACCGATGCTTTGTCGCGGGCGCGATATTTTGAAGCGAGCGAGGACGTCGAAAAGAACACACCGAGCAAGTACAGCCCGAACCAGCCAAAACCAAACCCGATGACCGTCCCTGTCACGATCGTCAAGATCGCCCCAGAGAACGTCAACGACTGGAGACGATATCCGGCCAGTGCAACTAGACAAGTTACGAGGACGATTGAGAGCATCGAATCATTTCCCTTTCTGTCACGATCAGTTCGACAGGTATGTCGTGTGGTTCGATCGGTATTTCGTCGAGCACTTGTACGTCGTAGGCGAGAGCGATTGTCGCACCGCGATATGTCGCTAAGAAACGGTCGTAATAACCCCCGCCCCAACCGATCCGATATCCAGAACGGTCAAAGACACGGCCTGGGACGATACAGACATCAATGTCGAGGTCGGTTTCCGCGGTCGTCGGCTCGAGAATACCCATTACCCCCGGCTCGAGGTCGCTGAACGTCCTGATTTCGTGGAACGTGAGCCCCTGTTCCGTTACTTTCGGCACCAACACCGATTTTCCTGCTTTTAAAGCTGTATCGATGAGCGGACGCGTATTCACTTCAAGGTCGAGTGACAATGTGAGTGCGACCGTATACGCTTGTTGCCACTCAGGGAGCGACGCCACGGTATGTAAGATCGCTTCATCACGCTCGTCACGATCGGTGAGCGCGCGAATATTCACATGAACCGCTTTTCGGAGCTCTTGTTTAGCTGTCATTTGTTATTCCTCCTGTCGAAAAAAAAGGCCGCCACATGAGTGACGGCCGGTCTCAATTATTTCACTTCGCGGTAAAGCGTGTGACGACGGAGACGTGGGTTGTATTTGCGCAATTCGAGGCGCTCTGGGTTGTTACGTTTGTTTTTCTTCGTGATGTACGTGCGATCGCCTGTTTCTGTGCAAGCTAGTGTGATTTTAACGCGCATATCTTTCACTCCCATCTTACTAATGTTGTATCAAGTGCTTTTGCTTTACAGTCTAAGCATACTCAATTATCCTACCAAGTTTTTTTTGAAAAAGCAAGGTTATTTCACGTTCTTTTTCAAACGTTTCTGCTCGTACGGTGACGCGTCGAGCGGTAGGCACGTTTTTACGTTATCGCCGATCACATACCGCGTCGCGAGCTCCTCGATCGAGAGCTGTTCACCGACATAAACCGTATCAGCTTCCGAGAGGACGCCGTTCTCAATGCGATGAATCGCATCGAACAGGCCACCGTGCCCGTGCGGGTTGCGGGTCGTTTCAAATGACAACATAGTTGAGTATAACGGAACATCTAGTGACTTCGCAAGTGAACGTGCAGCTGGAATCGTCATCCAATCAAAATGATGGACCGCTTTGAAGTTGACCATCGTCTGTAACTGTTGGACGAGTTTCACGTAGGCAACGTTCTGAGCAGCGATTTGGTTCATGACATGCTCTAGAAACGGACTCGTGAGTGGGACCCGGTACACGTGCACGCGATTGTGACGCTCGTATTCAGGCAATCCTTCACTGTGCGGCGTGAGGACGTAAACGGTCTCCCCGTCAGCTGCTCGTGCCTCGACTTCAGCGACGACGCGGTGACCGAGGTCACCCACGATATTGCCTGTATATTCTGGCGTGAGGACGAGAATGACCTCACCTTCTTCGCCACGCTCCTGCGTCACATAATAGTCGTGCGGAGATAGGAACGTATCGATATCAATGTCCACGTCGTCTAAGAACGGATAGACCGTGTAGTGCTCGTCTAGCAAGCGATCCGATAGCTTGCCTTCGTAGAGAGCCGTCTCGAGTTCGGCAAACAGACGGGTATGTTCCCGGAAACGTTCGGCGGCGTATTGCGCCGTCGTCTGGCCATCCAAGATAAACGCCCAATCGCTCGAGACTGAGAGCACATAATGACGAATGAGCTGTCTCAAAGCCCGGTCGGCGAGTGGCGAAGTGTTCCGATAGTCAGCCACGTCTTTGACGAGTTGCGTCTCCATCGTGTGCAAATGTCTGAGCATCCATTCGTTGCGTTCGTTGATCCAAACATCGCCGTAACCTTTCCGGCCCCACGTGTTCATCGAAACTTGTACTGTTTGCAGGTCTTGGAAATGACGCTCGAGGAAGAGTGCCGGCGTGATCGTCTCAATCCCGTACGCCTCTAGTCGCTCTGCGACTTGCCCTAAAAATTCAGGGCCCTCAAACCACCAATGGCCGAACAGTTCGGCGTCAAACGGTGCCGTGACGAGGAACGGCGGGAACGTTTGTCCACCGTGCGCTTCTAAATGTGCCGCGAGCGTCTCGGCGAAATCGGTCGCGTGATTATCGATTTGATGTTCGGCCCATCCGCGGACGTAAAAGTCTTTTTCGTCGCTGTCTCCCGTGATGCGATGCATCTTCAGACCTGTGTCGAAGCGGATGCCCTCTGGATGCATGAACGCTTGAATGTATTCCCAGTCCCGGTCGTAGGCGAGATCGCGATAAAACTCGCGATAATCCGGATGCCCCGGATAACCGATCATCGAACTCCAAATCTTCCCGGAGATGATTTGATCACGTGGGAACAAAGCGACTCCGTGCGGCGAATAGACAGGCGCACCGATGCCTTTGTCCGGCGTCGGGTCGGCTTCGAGCAACGCGTGCTCATCGACGAACGTGTAGCGAATCCCTTCCTCATAGAGGATGCGGTCGACTCCTGGCGTATACGCACATTCCGGTAACCAAATGCCGGTCGGACGGAAGCCGTAATGCCGCTCGAAGCAGTTCAATCCAGTCCGAATCTCGGCCCGTGCCGCCTGATCGGTGAACAGATGCGGGTTGAAACCGTGTGTCGCCGTACATGTGACCATATCGATGAAGCCTTGCTCACGATATGTACGGAACGCATGGTTCAAATTTTTCTCCCAATGGAGGAACGTATTCTTCAAGTCTTGATAACGGCGTTCGTAAAAATGAAGCGTCTCGACTTCTTGTTCGCTCCGACCCTCAGCCAGTTCGATTGAGATCAGTTCAAGCATCTCATCTAAATGCCCAAGATAGCGATCTTGGACGAGTGGGTCGGCGAGCATTTCGACGACGGGCGGAGAGATACTGACCGTCCAATGCAGGGGCCGTTGAAGTCGATCGACCTGCCACAGAATCGGGATGTATGTCTCCGAGATGGCTTCATATACCCAGCGCTCTTCTAGCCGGTGTTTCTCTTCATGCCTCACGTACGGAAGATGGGCATGTAGGACGAGTGAAAAATAACCTGGTTTCATAGTGTGTCCTCCTCAGCGTACGCAGCGGTATGCAGAATATTTTGGTAACGTATCGAGTAGTTCTGGTGACTCGACTTCACCGAATTGCCAACGTCTGACCGGTTCGGCAAAACGTCCGACTCCTGCCGGTTCGTTCCGCGGCGTATCAATCGGCATCGAGGCGACGAGCGGAAGAAATTCGCCTTCCATCGTCCGAATCCCGAATTCGAAGACGTACGTCGTGTTCGGGTCAAGCGGACGGACGAACCAACTGTTCGTCATTTCCGGCAACTCGAACGTATAAGACCGGTTCGCATGACCAGATGTGTAATCGAGCAGGGTGATGTCTAAGATGCGGAACGCCTTCGGCAAATCTTCCCACGGCCGCATGAACTGCATCGTCAGCGTCTCTTTCACAGCGTCTGACACTTCCCAAAAAACATAGACCGCGTTCGGGGATTGGACGACTGCGTGCATGAGGTCGACATCGTAGCGGTCTGGAAGCTTCCAAAAACCGTCTGGACCTGTTTCAAGGAGCGGTGACTGCTTTGGCTCTTCGTGATGGAGTGTCGAGGCGACTTGCCCCACTGTTGGAGCTTCTTTCTCGTTTCGTTTCATTCTATCCTTCCCTTCATTAGAAGATTTTTTAGGAGCGGTTGTCGGCTTGGTGACCTCACCGTTCTGGGAACGCCATTTACGCCATGCGTACTGGACTTTTCCGACTGGCATGTCTAATTGTTCTGCAATCTGTTTTAACGTAAGCCCTTGTTGTTTCAAGGATACGATTTTTTCTTCCATTTGTGTCTGGCTCCCTTCCAAAAAAAAATCCATATGCTCTACGTATTCGTTCTTTTTCCGTGAATTCCTGCACAAAAAAAGTAAAGAACAACAGACCTGTTGTTCTTTACCACTTTTATCACTGATTTAAATCATAATGCTTCCCTTTTTCGAGAAAAATCAAATGTTCCCCGAAATTGGTCACATGGTCGCCCATCCGCTCGAGATAGCGGGCGATGTTTGCAAACTCATAGACATCGTTCGTTCCGACCGTCATCGTCGGCAGACTTCCGATATATTGCTTGATCGCCTGTAAGTTGAGATCATCGATGACTTTGTCCATCTCATTCAACTCACGGACCCGGCTGGCTTCACCTTTACGATAGGCACGGGTTGCGAGTTCAAGCATATCGATCAACTGTTCGGCCATCTGCTTGAGCGGCTTAATGTCAAGCAAGTACGGGACGTGCTCGATTCGCGTCACGGCTTTGGCGATGTTCGTCGCGTAATCCGCGATCCGTTCAAGATCGGTCGCGGACTTCATCGTCACGATCAAGCGACGAAGATCGGTCGCGACCGGTTGTTGTTTGGCAATCAAGAGAATCGCCTGGTCGTTGATTTCAAGTTCGAGGTCGTCTAGTTCGTTATCATTGTCGATCACCGTCTGGGCGAGCGTGAGGTCTCGTTTCTCAAGTACCTCGATCGCCGTCGCCGTCTGGCGCATCGTCAAGTTCGCCAAGCGAACGACTTTCTCTTCTAGTTCGTGTAATTTAACATCAAAAAATGTGCGATTTTGTGCCATAGTAATCTCCCCCTCTTAACCGAACCGGCCAGAAATGTAATCTTCAGTCCGCTTGTCAGTTGGATTCGAGAAGATTTTATCGGTTGCGTCGAACTCGACGACTTCACCGTTCAAGAAGAACGCCGTCTTGTCAGACACACGTGCTGCTTGCTGCATATTGTGCGTGACGATGATGATCGAATATTGTTCTTTCAACTCTTGGACGAGCTCTTCGACTTTAAGTGTCGAGATCGGGTCAAGCGCCGACGTCGGCTCGTCCATAAGAATGACATCTGGTTCAATCGCAAGTGTCCGGGCGATGCAAAGGCGCTGTTGCTGACCACCCGAGAGACCATAGGCGTTCTCGTTCAAGCGATCTTTCACTTCTTCCCAAATCGCAGCACCGCGCAGTGAGCGTTCGACGATCTCGTCGAGCACTTTTTTGTTTTTGATTCCGTGCGTGCGCGGTCCGTACGCGACGTTGTCGTACACGGATTTCGGGAACGGGTTTGGCTGCTGGAATACCATCCCGACCGACGTGCGGAGGTCTTCGACTCTATAGTCACGATCAAAAATGTTACGGCCGTGGTAAAGAATCTCCCCGTTCGTGCGCACCGTCGGGACGAGTTCGACCATCCGATTCAACGTCTTGATAAACGTCGACTTCCCACAACCAGACGGACCGATGATGGCCGTCACTTCATTTTTCTTAATGTCGAGATTGACGTCGATCAACGCTTGATCGTCGCCGTACCATAAGTTCAAGTTGTTCACGACATAGGCGCTGTCTTTTTGCATCACGGTCTCGTTCGGTTGGGTCGTCGTTGTATTCACGTTGTGATCTCCTTTAAGCTCTGTTTGTTTCATCATCTCGAGAGTCCTCCTCGTTTACTGCTGCGACTTAATGTCGATTTGTATATTTGTTACGGATATAGATTGCGACCGAGTTCATCGTGATGAGCACTGTCATCAAGACGATGATACCGGCAGCGGCAAGGTTTTGGAATTCTGCTTGTGGACGGCTTGTCCAGTTGTAAATTTGAATCGGGAGTGCTGTGAAGTCAGAGAGCACGTTGCTCGGTGTTGTCGAGATGAACGTTGCCGCTCCAATCATGATGAGCGGTGCCGTCTCGCCGATGGCCCGGGATACGGCCAAGATGATCCCGGTAATGATCCCTGGAATGGCTGACGGTAACACGACGTTGAACGTCGTTTGCCATTTTGAGGCACCCATTGCGAGTGACGCGTGACGCAGCTCCATCTTAACGGACCGTAACGCTTCTTGTGACGCGACGATGACAATCGGCAAACTCATCAGACCGAGCGTCAGCGCACCAGTCATGACCGAACTGCCAAGTCCGGCCGTTCGGACGAAGAACGTCAATCCGAGCAAACCGAACACGATTGACGGGACACCCGCCAAGTTCGAGATGTTCACTTCGATAAACGATGTGAGCCGGTTTTTAGGTGCGTACTCTTCCAAATAAATCGCAGCACCGACACCGACGATAAACACCATCGGCACAATCATAACCATAAGCCAAAGCGTCCCGATCAAAGCCGGATAAAGACCGGCCTGTTCGGCACGGCGTGACGGGAAGTTACGGAGGAAGTCGAGATTGACCCATCCGCCACCTTTTGAAATCACGTCATAAATAAGCGTCGATAAAACAAGCAAGGCGAAGACGAGCCCCGCTAAAAAGATGTATTTAAATACTTCATTCAATCGTAGGCGACTTTTAATCCGTCGCGATACGGTCTCATGGTCAATATAGTTCTTCGTATTCTTGAACTCACTGTTCGGTAAAGCCATATTAGTACTCCTCTCTGAAGCGGCGCGTCACCCAGTTCGCGAACAAGTTCATCACGAGCGTAAAGATGAATAGAAGCGCACCGACCGCATAGATACTGTAGTATTCGATTGTCCCGTAACCAGCGTCACCTTTGGCGATCTGGACGATATACGCCGTCATCGTTTGGATCGCATTGAGCGGGTTGAACTCGAAGTTCGGTTGCGACCCACCCGCGATTGTGACGATCATCGTCTCACCGATCGCTCGACTCATCCCTAGGACGATCGAAGCGATGATCCCTGAGAGCGCGGCCGGCATGACGACTTTGAGGGCGACTTCTAAACGTGTCGCTCCAAGGCCGAGTGCCCCGTCCCGAATCTTTTTCGGAACGGCACTCATCGCATCTTCCGAAATCGACGCGATCATCGGGATGATCATGATACCGACGACGATTCCTGGACTGAGGGCGTTATAGATCTTCAACCCTGGAATGAGCGACTGTAAGATCGGTGTGACGAATGACAAGGCGAAGAACCCGAAGACGATTGTCGGAACGCCGGCTAGGACTTCAAGAATCGGCTTGAGAATCGTCCGAGCCCGTTCAGACGCGTACTCGCTCAAATAAATGGCCGACGCGAGTCCGAGTGGTACCGCCACGATCATCGCGATGAGTGTGATTTGGAGTGTGCCCATGACGAGTGCCCAAACACCGAAACTCGGGTCCGCACTGAGCGGGTACCATTCGGTCGAGCCGATGAAATCGCGTACCGGGACTTTTTCAAAGAACTTGAACAGTTCGAAACCGAGCGTCAAAGCAATCCCAATCGTCGTGACGACCGAGACAAATGCGCTCAAGAATAATAAGAACGGCATGACTTTATCAAACACGTTCGTCGTACTATATTTTTTTTGCTTATTCGCGTTAATCATCTCTCGAATCGAGAACTCTTTTTTTGATTCGTTCATCTCGTTTATCGCTCCCTACCTCTTCATACTAGAAAGCATGGCGAGAAGGCGAGAGACCCTCTCACCTTCTGCCATCCGCAATATTTATTCGCCAGCGATCTCGTCGATCACTTTGGCGTTCTCGTCGTAACGAGCTTGTTCCATACCGACATAGCCGACTTCCTCAGACAAGGCTGCCGCGTTCTCGTTCAAGAACCGCGTGTAGTCTGCGACTTGTGGCTTATCTTTCAATGATGCGTTGTTCACGTACGTGTAGATTTCACGCGAGAGCGGATACGACAAGTCGTTGATCGTTTCTGTCGTTGGTTCAACGCCTTCTACACTCATCGCACGAAGTGTGTCTTGGTTTTCAATGTAGTACGCGTATCCGAAGAAGCCGATCGCACCTTTCGTTCCGGCAACTCCTGTTACGAGGACGTTATCGTCTTCTGACAACTGCGCGTCTTGACGGATGTCCGTGTCTTCAAGTACTGCTTCGTTGAAGAAATCGTACGTTCCTGAATCTTTACCAGGTGAGAAGAATGAGATCTCTTCATCCGGCCAGTCCGAGCGGACGTCTTTCCATGTTTTAATATTGCTGTCTGTCCACATTTTGTTAAGCTCTTCAATCGTGATGTCTTGGGCCCAATCGTTTTCTGGGTTGACGACGAGTGAGAGTCCGTCAAGCGCGACGGCGAGTTGTGTATATTCAACGCCGTTCGCTTCAGCTTCGGCCGCTTCTTCTTCTTTGATTTCACGTGATGCGTTCGAGAAGTCTGTCTCACCGGTTACGAAACGTTTGAAACCGCCGCCCGTTCCAGATACACCGACCGTTACTTCAACGTCTGGCTGTTCAGCTGAATACTCTTCAGCGACCGCTTCCATGATTGGGAATACGGTAGACGAACCGTCCATGACGACTTTACCTGAAAGTGCGTCCCCTTCGGCTCCACCGTTTTCTTCTTCATTGTTTCCACATGCGGCACCGACGATGGCCACCGAAGTGATTGAAGCGAGTAAAGCTGATTTTTTCATCCAAGACATTTCTGACGTCCTCCTTGAGTTTGCTTTGATTTGTGTTGCGGGTCTGTTGTTTCGTCCTACAATTAACATCCTAATAAACTACTATTAACGATAAATAAACGGAACGTAAAAGAATTGTAAAGATAAAAAAAGAAGCCACCGAAGTGACTTCTTTACTGGAGCTGTGCTTGGACGTCTTCTAAATCAAAATACACTTTCATGATGTCATGGGCGACGCGCGTGTTGACGCCTTCCGCCTCAAGACCTGGCATGATGATCGCCCACGCGATCTCTGGGTCGTCGTACGGAGCCCAGCCGACGTGGTTCGAGTTGAGCGTCTTGATCGGCTCACCGTTCGCGTTTCGTTTCGCTTGGCCGTCCGGCCCTTCCGCGATTGCTTGCGCGGTCCCGGTCTTACCGGCTGCCGTCATCCCCGTCTGTTGGAGAATCCGTGACGTCCCGGTCTCGACCCCTTGACGGAAGCCTTCACGTGAACGCTGGATGAACTCGTCGCGGATGTCGACTTTGTTCAGCGCTTTCGGCTGGAAAGTGCTGACGACTTGTTTGTTCATCTCATCGAGCGAGCCCGGTTCGATGATTTCTTTTAAAAGATGCGGTTGCACCCGATACCCGCCGTTGGCGAGCGTCGACGTATATTGCGCGAGTTGGATCGGCGTATACGAGATGAACTGACCGATCGACATATCCATCAACAGTGTGACACGGTCCGGAACGCTCCGGAAACCGATCGACTCGTAAGGAAGATCGATGCCCGTCTCGATCCCGAGTCCGAACTGTTTATAGTAGTGCTCCATCGTATTGAACGCCTCGGTGACGTTGTCACCGACGATTTGGCCGGTCGAGTAATAATCAGCGAGCCTGAGCGCGATCTGGAACATGTAAATGTTCGACGACATGGCGAGCGCATCGAGGTCGTTGATGTTCCCCATGTTCCGGTAAGACGACTTGAGCGAAGACCCGATACGGATCGGTGCGTCGTAAATGTATTCGCCCGGCTTGATGACTTCTTCTTCAAGTCCGAACGCGACGGTCGCCCCTTTGATCGTCGAGCCGATTTGGCTCGCTCGGAGGACGGTTCCTGTCGAGACGTCTTTAAACTCGTTCGTCTCGAGATCTAACTCTTGCCCAGACAAAGCGAGCAGCTCGCCCGTCTTCGGATTCATGACGACAACGAAAGCCCGGTCGAAGTGTGGGCTCCCCGAACGTCCGGCGAGGATCGCCTTCTTCAAGATCTCGTCGACTTCTTTTTGGAATTCGATGTCCGTCGACAAGATGATATCTTTTCCGGGATTACCGCTCACGCGCGTAGGCTCACCGACCGGTTGGCCTTTGTACGTCGTGAACACGTCATAAGCCGGAGTCCCGCGTAAAATATCTTCATATTGCTGCTCGAGATAAGACGTCCCGACCCGATCGTTCAACCCGTAGCCTTTTGCCTGATACGAGGCCCGTTGCTCGGCCGGGATTTGACGATAGCTTCCGAGGAAGCTTTGGAACGTTTCACCGAACGGATAAGCCCGTTGGTAGTATGGTTCGACGCTGACGCCGGGCAACAGCTCCAAGTTTTCTTCGATCAAAGCCATCTCTTTCGGTGACGCGCCAATCTTGATGACTTGCGGGTCTAACGCGTACCCGCTCTCCATATTATGTTTGATGGCGATGATCTCTTCGGTCGCATCATCGAACGTGATCTCTGCTTGTGTGATTGAATCAAGCAGCAACTGATCGACTTCTTGGTTCGACAAGGCGGCCCGCTCTTCTTCCGGTAGCTCGGCGAGAAGGGATTGGACTCGTTCTTGCGAGCGCTCGGGATCGATGGCGATCCAATAGTCCTTGCGATCCCGTTCGGTCACTTTGCGATCTTTCTCCGGAATGTCGACGATCTTAGCAAGTTTGACCGCAACATCGAGACGCTCTTCCGTTTTCGTCACTTGGGAGCGACGGTACATGACCGAATAGTTCGAAATCGTGTCGGCCAACACTTGCCCGTTCCGATCGTAGATTTTGCCGCGAGGCACCTCGTACTTGATCTTGCTCGACTCGGTCTTTTGAACTTCTCGGGCGATTAACTCTCCGTTGACGATTTGGACGACGCCTAACCGAAAGATCAACGTCGCAAACAAGATGAAGACGATAAAGAACAATAAATTTAATCGTAACGGAAGGTGGTTACGCCGTTTTTTCGGCACTTTCACACGGTGTCTAGCCAATTCAGTTATCTCCTTCCACTTTCAGTTGCTTCTATATTATACTTTTCTGTATTTCTATTTTCAGACTCGATTTTTACTATATCATAATTTGTTTACAAATTAATGAAATGTAGAAAAAATCCCGAGATTCAACCGAATCTCGGGATCGTGTCATTATTTGGCGTCAGCGTAAAGCTTCGCGACGTAATCCCAGTCGATGACGTGGAAGAACGCTTGGATGTAGTCCGGGCGACGGTTTTGATAGTTCAAGTAGTATGCGTGCTCCCAAACATCGAGTCCAAGGATCGGCGTGATGCCTTCCATGATCGGTGAATCTTGGTTCGGTGTCGACGTGACTTCGAGCTTTCCGCCTTTGACGACGAGCCAAGCCCAACCTGAACCGAAACGAGTTGTAGCGGCTTTCGTGAACTCATCTTTGAACGCGTCAAAGCTGCCGAACGCTTCGTCGATTGCCGTTGCGAGTTCGCCCGTTGGCGTCCCGTTCTCGTTTTTCTTCAACAACTTCCAGAAGAACGAGTGGTTCCAATGGCCGCCGCCGTTGTTACGAACAGCTGTCTGAATGTCAGCAGGAAGCGAATCGAGTTTTTGGAGCAAGTCTTCAAGTGAAGAGTACTCTACGTCTTTTCCTTCGAGTGCATTGTTCACGTTCGTGACGTAAGCGTTGTGGTGTTTCGAATGGTGGATTTCCATCGTGCGTGCGTCAATGTGTGGTTCGAGTGCATCGTATGCGTAATCAAGTTGTGGTAATTCAAATTTAGCCATAACTAAAATCCCCCTTAAAATTGGTTTGAACAACGTTCGTTTTAAATGTAACAGATTTGTGACGGCTTACTCAATTGTAAAGGCTTATTCCACATCTTCGTCCGGCAACGCCCAGACCGAGATCGATCCTGCCGCTACTTTAAATACCCCTTTTCCATCTTCGTCAATCTCGATGATTTCATCGATCGTCTGCGTCAAGTCGACCCATTTCTCACCGGCACGATGCTCCCCAACAAACATCTGTTTCTCCGCTTCTTCGTTATTCGAGATGATGACGGCACAACCTGAACGCTCGATGTCCTCACTGCCGTGTCGGACCCAGCCGATCACGTGCTCGTTATCGAAGTAGTCGTCTTGTTGCCCATACGCTTTTTCACGACGGGCGTACAGAAGCGGATCAATGGCCAGCTTCTTCCCTTCGACCGGGTGGGGCCCGTTGATGCCGTAGTAATCCCCGTAGAAAACACACGGATAACCGTCTTGACGGAGTAAAATCAAACCGTAAGCACTCTGTTTGAACCAATCTCCGACCCATGACTCGAGCGCCTCGGCCGGCTGTGAGTCATGGTTGTCGACGAACGTGACCGAGTGAAGTGGGTGGGACTGGACGAGTGTGTCGTCAAAGATCGTCCGCAAATCAAACGATGCGCCTTCGATCGAGGCACGCTGCAAATTGTAATGGAGCGGCACGTCGAACAGGTCGACGTGGTAGTCGATGTTGTCTAAAAAAGCACGGCAATCTTCGAGCTCCGACTTCCAAAACTCACCGACCAAGTAAAAGTTCTCGCCTTTTTCATCTTTCATCTTTTGGCTGAACTCTTTGACGAAATCGTAGTTGATATGTTTGATCGCATCGAGACGGAAACCGTCACATTGCGTCTCTTCGATGAACCACTTGCCCCAATTTAATACTTCTTCCCGGACTTCCGGATGGTGATAGTCGATGTTCGCGAACATCAAATAGTCGTACACCCCGAACTCACTATCGACGTTGTCATTCCATTTCTTGTTTTCGCCTAAGATGAAGAAGATACCGCTGTGGTCGCCCGCCGCGTCATAGTCTGTTCCGTTGAAATGATGGAAGTTCCATTTGAACGACGAATACTTACCGTTTCGCGCTTTATAATCAAACTTCGTCCAACCTTCGATCTCAAACGGTTCTTCCGACAACACTTTCGTCCGGTCTTCCGGATCGACTTCTAACACGTCGAACTTCTCGGTCGCGTCGGCTCCGGCTTTATGGTTCAACACGACGTCCATATATACTTGCATCCCGAGCTCTTGGGCGTGTTTCGTCGCCTCAAGCAGCTCTTGCTTCGTCCCGTATTTTGTGGCGACGGTTCCTTTTTGATCAAACTCGCCTAAATCATACAAATCATAGACACCATATCCCGTATCCTCATCACTCTGACCTTTAGTGACTGGTGGCAGCCAAAGTGCGGTGATTCCTGCTTTTTTCAATTTAGAAGCCCGTTCTTTCAATCGCTTCCAATGCTTTTGGTCAGCCGGGACGTGCCATTCAAAAAATTGCATCATCGTATGATTTCGTTCCATCTCGCTTCGCCTCGTTTCATATTTTTCAAAAACAAAATGCTAACGGATATTTACCCGCGTCTTCACTTTTGAAAACAAAAATGTAAACAAAAAAGCAGCTTTCATTAGAAAGCTGCCCTCGATGGACCCTGTAGGACTTGAACCTACGACCGGACGGTTATGAGCCGTCTGCTCTAACCAGCTGAGCTAAGGGTCCTTATTGGTAGCGGCGGAGGGAGTCGAACCCACGACCTCACGGGTATGAACCGTACGCTCTAGCCAGCTGAGCTACACCGCCACGTTGTTATACAGTAATAATATACTGAATGAAAGCGCCACTGTCAATGAAAAGTCATATGTACGAAAAAAAGTCCTGCTACTTATAACTTACAGTAGCAGGACTTTTTCGAAACGTTACACCGATACTTCGTTCGTTGCATCTTCGAGTGTAATTTCTGTGATGTTCATCGCATGGTCACCGATCCGTTCAAGGTTCGAGAGCATGTCGACGAAGAACATACCAGCTTGGCCGTCACATTCACCTATGTTCAAACGAACGACGTGATTTTTACGGAACTGGCGCTCGAGCATGTCGAGTTTCGCTTCCATTTCGATGACTTGACGCGCCTCGACCATGTCGCCGCTAGCGAGCGTCTGGAGTGACTTCTCGAGTGTCAATCGTGTCAAATCGTACATTTCTGTCAACTCTTTTTGCGCTCCCGCTGAGAGCGTAATCCGTGTCGCCGTCTTATAGTCGATCAACTCGATGATGTTCTCAACGTGGTCACCAATCCGCTCGATGTCGTTGATCGCATGCATGAGTGTCTTATGCTCTTGTGACTCTTGCTCCGTCAAATCGACGGCAGCCAATTTGACGAGATAATCCGTAATCTTAGCGTTCAATGAGTTGAGCGCTTCTTCAATGTGCGCCGATTTCTCAGCGTGTTTCTTGTCGCCTGTAGTCATATAGTTGCGTGCCTCGTCAAGGCCGAGCTTAGCGAAATCACCCATGCGGATGACTTCATATTTGGCTTGCTCGACTGCGATTGAAGGCGATTGTTCGATGAAAATCGGGTCCAAGTGCTGCGCTTTCGTATCGACGATTGAATCTTCACCCGGTACGAGTTTCGTCACGATCCAAGCAATCGTCCCGATGAACCAGAACTGGATAAACGTGTTGACGACGTTGAACGTACCGTGGGCGAAAGCGATCTGCATCTTGTCTTCGATCGCGAGGAAGTTTGTGATCCACAAAATATATGACGTGAATGGCACTAACAATATCATGAAAATCGTCGTCCCAATCAAGTTAAAGATGACGTGCGCCGCTGCCGCACGACGGGCCGCGACTGAGGCACCGATTGAAGCGAGAATCGCTGTGATCGTCGTTCCGATGTTGTCACCGAACAAGACAGGCAGTGCCGCGTCCAAGTCGATTGATCCACCAGCGTATAGTTCTTGCAAAATCCCGATTGTCGCAGAAGACGATTGCACGATGACCGTGAACACCGTCCCGACGATGACACCGAGGAACGGATTGTCACTCATAGATTGCGTCAAGTCGATGAAATATTCACTCGAACGTAACGGCTTCATCCCGTCTCCCATAAGTTCGAGACCGTAGAAGAGCGCCCCTAGACCGAAAACGATTTGTCCGAGGTGTTGGAATTTCTCTCTTTTGAAGAAGAAAAGAAGCACTGCACCGACTGCAATCATCGGTAGCGAATATGCACCGACATCGAAACCGATGATGAATGCCGTGACTGTCGTCCCGATATTCGCTCCCATGATGACCCCGATTGCTTGACGGAGCGTCATGAAGCCGGCGCTGACTAGACCGACTGTGATGACGGTCGTACCTGAAGACGATTGAATCAAGACCGTAACAATGATCCCGGCTAGTACTCCGAGGAACGGATTCGATGTATACTTATCAAGGATGTCGCGCAGGCGATTACCTGCAGACTTTTGAAGGCCGTCTCCCATCGATTTGATACCGAATAGGAAGATCCCTAATCCTCCAAAAAACATGAATAACATTTCTTGCAAATTGTATTCCACGATTTTTGTACTCCTTTTGATTGTGTATTGGTTGTGTTTAATTGGTTCTTGTTGCCCTACTCATTATGCCTGCATCATCTAGTCGATGTAAACACGTTTAATGTTAAGGTTTTATTAACCGACTGTCTTATTTTTGTTTGATTTTAGTTTTTTGTACTATAACAGAATGGGGTTTTGTATGTATGCTTAAAACGACATCAATGTTTATCCGCCATAGCCTGCTACCTACGAAGCAAACGCTACGGCTCCGTCTAGCTCCGCTGCACGCTTATATGTTGGCGAGCCTTGTCTTTACAATCGTCGCGACTGTTTTAGATTACCTCGTCTTGCGTCCCGATTTTTTCGCACCGATGTGGTTGTTCTTACACGGGTTCGCCATTTTTTTCTTCTATATGACTTGGGTCGCCGTCGCCGCCTTGTTCGTTCAACTCGTGACGAGACTTCGAATGAAGAAACCGTGGTCGTATCGGCAAGCTTGGCCTTACGCGGTCGCGATGACACTCGTCCCGACGCTCGTGCTCATCGCCTTGTATCACGCCGTGCCCGCATTTATTTGGTTCGGCTTCGTCGTCACGATCGTCTACTTGACCGTCCCGCTATTCCAAATCCCACTCAAACAAAAAAACTCGGGACGGCGCTAACACGCGCTGTCCCGAGTTTTATCACGTCTTCGGTGCAAGTTCAGTAAGTACTTCCTGTTGCTATTCGTCCGATATATCGGTCTTGAGACGGTAGAAAATTATGAAGCATCTGTTAAGATAACGTTAGACTTTGTAAAGAGCACATCTTAGGAGCGCTTGCCGGGTGCTTTTTCACAAGCATTTCGTTATGATAAGAAAGAAACCAACCATCTAAATCGATTGGAACCTTTCCAAAAGAAGGAGATTACGTATATGTCAGAAATTTTACACCGTTCATTAACTCGTCCGATTCGTGTCGGCAACGTCATCATCGGAGGATCTGATGAAGTCGTCATTCAGTCGATGACAACGACGAAAACGCACGACGTCGAAGCGACTGTCGCCGAAATTTTACGTCTTGAAGAAGCAGGTTGCCAAATCGTCCGCGTCGCTTGTCCAGATGAGCGAGCGGCCGACGCGCTCGCTGAAATCAAGAGTCGCATCAACATCCCGCTCGTCGTCGATATTCACTTCGACTACAAATTGGCGTTAAAAGCCATCGAGAGCGGTGTCGATAAGATTCGGATCAACCCCGGTAACATCGGTCGCCGTGAGAAAGTCGAAGCGGTCGTTAACGCCGCTAAAGCGAAAGGCATCCCGATCCGCATCGGTGTCAACGCCGGTTCGCTCGAGAAGCAGTTCCTCGAAAAATACGGATATCCGACAGCTCAAGGCATGGTCGAAAGTGCGATGCACCACGTCAAGATTTTAGAGGACCTCGGTTTTTACAACACGATCATCTCGCTCAAAGCGTCTGACGTGAACCTTGCTCTCGAGGCGTACACGCTCGCCGCGAAGACGTTCGACTACCCGCTCCACGTCGGGATCACTGAATCAGGACCGCTGTTCTCAGGATCACTCAAATCAGCGGCCGGACTTGGTGCGATCCTCTCACTCGGGATCGGCTCGACGGTTCGTGTGTCGCTGTCTGACGATCCTGTCGAAGAGATCAAAGTCGCCAAAGAAGTGCTCAAGTCGTTCGGCCTAGCCGCTAACGCCGCGACGCTCATCTCTTGTCCGACATGCGGCCGTATCGAAATCGATTTGATCTCGATTGCGAAAGAAGTTGAAGAGTACATCCAAAACATTAACGTCAACATTAAAGTCGCCGTCCTCGGCTGCGCGGTCAACGGACCGGGTGAAGCACGTGAGGCGGACATCGGCATCGCCGGTGCCCGTAACGAAGGCCTGCTCTTCCGTCACGGGAAAATCATCCGTAAAGTACCGGAAGCAACGATGGTCGAAGAGTTGAAGAAAGAGATCGACGCTATCGTCGCCGAGAAACTTGCCGCGCGTGAGCTTGAAGAACAACAACTTGCCAACCAATCTAACTAATCTCTCGCCCGCTCGGTTGCAACCGAGCGGGCTTTTGATACAATGAGTGTTATGGCAAGGAGGAATCAAGATGCATATTGGGATAGATTTAGACGGGACCGTCACGGATCCGCAAAGTTGCTTTCACTATATGAACGACATACTCGGTTACGCCATCGATTATCATCAAGCGACCGAATACGAGCTCCATACGTACACGGATATGACACAACATGATTTTTGGACGTTCATGATCGAACACGGTCATGAAGAAGCCATCTATCGGCGTTCACTCCCTCACTCTGAAGTGAACAAAGTACTCTGGCATATTCGGAAAACGCACCAACTTCACTACGTGACGGCGCGCAGTGAGGCCGTCCGGTCCGTCACCGAGGACTGGATCAAACAGCATGAACTGCCGCTCGACTCATTGATCATGACAGGTAGCCACGACAAGGTTGGCGTCGTCAAAGATCTCGCGCTCGACTTGTTCATGGAGGATCGCTATGAGAATGCCATCTCGATCCATGAACAGACATTGATTCCGGTGCTCTTGTTCGACGCCCCGTATAATCGCCGGCCGTTACCGGACGGGGTGAAACGCATCACGTCTTGGAACGAGGCGCTCCATCTCGTCGACCACCTCGAGACAACGAAATCGATCATCACCCCATAAAAAAGAGGAATCCGTCGCTGGATTCCTCTTTTTCATACCCGTCCAATCGCCTCGATGACATCGCTCGCGAGAACACTTGCCGGATGGATTCGTTCACTCGCTTTTTTAGCGGCTAACGCGTGCCATAGAACGGCTTGTTCGTTCGGAGGCTGCTCTGGCTCGATCCGCGCACTACGGGCCCAGAGCGCGAGCAGCATGCCCGTCAAGACGTCACCGCTCCCGCCTTTCGAGAGTGCCGGGGCTACAACTGTGTTGACGGCGCCAGTACCGTCTGGGGAAACAATCAACGTATACGTCCCTTTTAAAATGAGATGAACCCCATGTTGCCTCGCAAAGTCTGAGGCGGCCTTAAACCGATCCGCCTCGATCGCTTCAACCGTCTGTCCCGTCAACCGGGCAAGTTCACCGGGATGCGGGGTGAGCGTCAATGGGCCCGACGCCTGTAAGTGTTCCTGCGTCAGCGCACCGGCATCGACGATGATTGGCGTCGTCCGTTTCTTGACCGCTTGCCAAGCATTCGTCAACCGTTCATCCTCGACCATGCCGGGACCGATCGCCGTCGCCGCATACCGCGCGTCCGGTATGGCGTCGATCTCGTAAAACATCGCCTCCGGTAACGTTGCGACCAGTGCCATCGCCTCAGCCGGCACCGCCAAATCGAGTAGTCCGAGTCCGCTCCGAAGCGCGGCCTGCGCTGCTAGAAACGGTGCCCCGATCAAGTGGCGGCTCCCGCCGACGAGCTGACCGTGACCGTAAGTCGATTTATGGCCATATGGATCACGGGATAACAGACCGCGATCAAAATCGGTCTCCGTCAACACGCGCCAGTTCGACGTCTCAGGCAATCCGATGTCGATTCGTTCGACTTTCCCGTAAAACGGTGCGGTTTGATTCAAGAACGCACTTCGCTTGTAACCATGTAACGTCAACGTCTGATCGGCTTTGATCGCGTGACCGTCGAACCGGCTCGTCTCGTCGCTCGGCACACCGGACGGGACATCGACCGCGATCACCGTCACCGCTTGGTCGCACATCCAGGTGATCACGTCTCTCGCTTTCCCTGTGACCGGTCCGTCAAGGCCTACTCCGAACAAGGCGTCGATAATATAGTCCGTCCGTCTCGGATCATCTACGACCGGGACCACTTGCTTCGCTAACGCTGCGTGCGTCAAGGCTTCTGGCGATCTCGGCTCGCCGAGTGGTGCCCAAACGCTGACGTCATACCCACGCCGGTGCAGTTCACGGGCGATGACCCAACCGTCACCCCCGTTATTCCCTCGTCCACAGACGACGAGGACGGATGCCTCTGCTCGAATCGCCAAACGATTCGTCAAGGCCAGCGCCGCCCGCTCCATCAAGGCTTCGGGCGTCGTCCCGTGTGCAAAAGCCTGTTCATCCGCTCGCTTGATGTCGCTTGCCGTATAAATCATCGACTCACTCCTTCCTTATACACAAAAAAAGGAAGTTTAAGTAATCAACCTCCTTACTTACATTGTTTACAATACCCGTAAATCTCAAATTTATGATCGATGACCTCAAAATCAGGGTCAAGCGTCTCTACGTAACGCATCGGGCAAAGTTCGAGCAGTTTCGTCTTGCCGCACCCGCGGCAGATCAAATGATGGTGGTGGTGCGATGAGCCACACGTGACCCGGAACGCTTTCTCACCGTTCAACTCGGTCGCTTCGAGCAACCCTTCCTCCGCAAACGACTTCAAGTTCCGGTAGACCGTATCAAAGCTCATCGTCGGATGTTTCGAACGCATATAGTCGAGGACGTCTTTCGCACTGACGTAGCGTTCTTCGGCCGCCAAATAAGCGTACATCTCAATCCGTTTCGGCGTCACTTTCAACGACGACGATTGCAACCGTTCGATTTGTTCAGTCTGTTTCATGGAGTACCTCCTTCTTCCGTAACGAGCCGATCTTCTCAAACAACATGACGGCAGCCAAAATCAAGACGGCGAGCAAGACGATGACACCGCCCGGGGCGACGTCTAGTTCGTAGGCGAGGACAAGTCCCCCGATCGTCGCAAACTCACCGAACACGATTGCCCAAACAATCGTCTGTTTGAAACTGTTCGTGAACCGGAGTGCGGCCGCGACCGGTAACGTGATCAAGCTTGAGACGAGCAACGTGCCGACGATCCGCATACTGACGGCGATGACGAGCGCGACGACGAACATGAACAACATGTGTAACAACGTGCTCGGCAATCCGGACACTTTCGCTTGTTCTTCATCGAACGACAAGAACAAGAGCTGTTTATAAAACACGACGATGACGATGACCGTGATGAGCGCGACAGCTAGAATCAAACCGATATCAGACGGACTGACCGCTGAAATCGAACCGAACAACAGCGTCGACAAATCGACCGAGAAGCCGCGCGACAACGAAATGAAGATCGCGCTCAGCCCCATCCCCGCCGACATCATGATCGGGATCGACAGCTCTTGGAAATGGACGTACTTATTGCGGAGCCAATCGAGACCGAGCGCCGCAAGCACCGAGACGAGCGTCCCGAGGTAGAGCGGATTCAAGTCAGAGAAGAACAAGACATACTGACCGAGAAACAAACTGAAGGAGATGCCGGCGAGCGTCACGTGTGACAAAGCGTCGGCAATCAGACTCATCCGTCTGACAACGACGAAGGAACCGATCAACGGGGCCGTAAACCCGATGACGACGGCCGCTATGAACGCATAACGTAAAAAACTATAGGTTAACAAGTCGGCAATCATGACATACCTTCATGAACGAGGACTTTGACGGGATACGGCTTGATGGCGGCAAGTTCTCCTAGTTCGCTATATTCTTTCAACCCACAGTTACAGGCCATACGTCCCCGGTCAAGATGGACGACTTTCGTGACGAGGTCGGTGACGACGTTTAAGTCGTGCGTGACGAGGATGAACGTGCACGACGTATGCTCGCGCAACAAGTGGAGCACTTCATAAAAGTCCCGCAGATGCTTTTGGTCGACCCCGACCGTCGGCTCATCCAAGATGAGCAAATCGGGTTGGTTGACGATGGCCCGGGCGATGAACACACGCTGCTGTTGCCCACCGGACAGGCTTCCGATTTTGCGGTTCCGATACTGCCACATGTTGACCGTCTCGAGCGCATTTTGAATGGCGGCCTTATCTTCCATGTTCAATCGCTTGAACAGGCCTAACCGTCCGTACCGGCCCATCGCGACGACTTCTTCGACCGTCACCGGAAACCCAGAGTTAAATGACGCCGCTTTTTGGGAAACGTAACTGATACGGGACTTGTCCTTGAATTGGCCTTGCGGGCGACCGAACAGTTCGACCGTTCCCGCCTGTGGGCTCAATAACCCAAGGATCGTCCGAATCAACGTCGACTTGCCTGAGCCGTTCTCACCGACGATGGCGACGAAATCACCTTGCTTGATGTCGATGGACACGTCCCGAAGTGCGGCCGTGCCATCGTAATAATACGAAACATGATCTAATTTTACGACAGATGTCGTCATGAGCTACCCTTCTCTCGTTTGATAAATCGTAATCATTTCTACTTGCTTGGCGTCTGTATTATACAGAATATTATTAAATGCTTCAAGTTTGAGAAGATTGAGAAGCTCGTCGTCACGTCTTCACACAAAATCAAGATGAGTTTGTCTAGTGTTCGTTGTACACTAGAGGTATCGCAGAGGGGGATTTATCGTGGAAAAAAAATTAGCAGTCATTGATATCGGGTCAAACTCGATTCGCAACGTCATTTTTGAAGTGAATCGACACGGCCAATATTTTGAACGGTTGAACGTGAAAGAAGTCGCTCGGCTCTCGAGTCACATCACCGATGCGAACGAACTGTCCGAAATGGGCATCCAATCGTTAATCGAGACACTCGACCATTTCATCAGCCTGAACAAGCATCATGGCGTCAAAGAGATGTTGCCGGTCGCGACCGCAGCCATCCGCAACGCCAGCAATTCTGAAGCGATTTTAAACGAGGTCCTTAACGCGACCGGGATGGAGATCCGCTTGTTGAGTGACTATGAAGAGGCGTATTACGGATACTCGGCCATCGTCAACTCGACTTATATCGAAGACGGCTATTCGGTCGACATCGGCGGCGGCTCAATGGAAGTGACTTACTTCAAAGATCGCGAGCTCGTCTTTTATCATAGTTTCCCGTTCGGTGCCGTCACGTTGACGAACGATTTTATGTCAGGCGACACGCTCTCGAAAGATGAGCGGAAACAACTGACTTCTTTCTTGAAGAAGGCGTTCAAAGACATCGATTGGCTCGTCCCTCACGGTGTTCCGCTTGTCGGTGTCGGCGGGACCGCCCGAAACCTCGTCCGCGTCGAACAGTCGTTGTCCCACTTCCCGCTTGAAGGCATCCATCAATATACGCTCGGTGCCGACCGGCTTCACGAGGTCGTCGATGAACTGATCGACATGTCGACGAAACAACTCGGACGACTCGATGGCCTGTCAAAAGATCGGATGGACATCATCGCTCCGGCCGTGACCGCAATCGATGAACTGGCCCGCTATTTAAAAGTGCCTGAGTTTACGATGAGCAATAACGGTCTGCGGGAAGGGCTATTTTATGAGTACTATTTAAAAGAGAACAATGAGATCCGTTTCGCTGATGTCAAAGAAGAAAGTTTCCGCCACTTTGAGAAACAATACGATGTCGATCCGGTCCGGCATCGTCATCTCGTCCATCTGGCCCGTCAAATTTATATGGGCTTGATCGAGGCGAAGACGATCAAACCAAAACCGTTCGAACCGGGACTGTTAGAAGCAGCTTGCCGTCTCGCTTACATCGGTGAATACATCGACCATAACAACAAGAGCGACCACACGTTCCATTTGATCACGACCAATGACTTTAAAGGCATGAACAACGAAGACCGGCTCGCCCTGGCGCTCGTCACGTCTTACAAGTCACGGCGCCTGCTCGAACAGCATATCGAGGGCTTTCCTGAATGGTTCGACTCAAAAATGTTGAAAAGTCTAGAGCTGATCGGATCAATTGTCAAACTTGTCGACGCGCTCGATTTGACCGAGCGTCAAGTCGTCGAGAACATCGACGTCGAGACAACAGACGACGGGCTTGCCTTCACCCTTCATACAGCGACGTCCCCGCGCTTTGAATTGCAGCGCGGTATCCGTCACAAAAAGCATTTAGAACGCGCGATCGAAACGACGATCGAGTTACGCGTAGAGGAGAGGATCACTTTATGACGACTTACTTACCAGAACATTTTAACAACCGCGAATTGAGCTGGCTCAGCTTTAACGAGCGCGTGCTCCAAGAAGCGATCGATGACCGCAACCCGCTCATGGAACGCCTCAAATTCCTCGGCATCTTCAGTGCAAACCTCGATGAGTTCTACATGGTCCGTTTCGGAGGACTGAAAGACGAGGTGCTCGCCGGATTCAACCAACCGGAGGACAAGGCCGGGCTGACACCAAAGCAGCAAATTAAAGCGATCTCGATCAAAGCTCAAGAACTCGTCGAAGTCCAATATGCGACGTATAAAAAAATCGTCAAACAACTCGGAACAGAAAACGTCCGCTTTTTACGTCCGAAGCACTTGAACAAAGAGCAACTTGATTTTGTTAAACTGTATTTTCGGACCCACGTCTTCCCGGTCTTGACACCGATCGCGGTCGATGCGTATCGCCCGTTCCCGATGCTGTTGTCAAAATCGCTCAATATCGCCGTTGAAATCTCGTCGACCTCAGAAGGCAAAAAGCGGCTCGCCCTCGTTCAAGTACCGGCCGTCCTACCGCGTTTTCTCGAACTGCCGACAGAAGACGAAGAACATGCCGACTTGATGTTGCTCGAAGACGTCATCATCCAATTCATCGATTCGCTCTTCAAAGGCTTTGAAGTCGAGTCGACGATGCCGTTCCGGATCACCCGCAACGCTGACATGCCGTTCCATGAAGAAGGTAGCCGTGATGTGTTGAAACAGATCGAGAAAGAATTGAAGAAACGCCGTTACGGCGTCGGCATCCGCCTCGAGGTCCAACAACGTTCACTCAGTAAAGAACTGTTGTTCATGCTGCAAGACGTCCTCGATCTGCACGACCGCGACATTTTCGTAGTCGACGGACCGATCGATTTGACGTTCTTGTTTGGCATCTATAATAAGATCGGGATCGAGTATGATGAGATGATCAACGAGACACTCATCCCGTTCGTCCCGGAAGGACTCGAGCCCGGCAAGGACTTGTTCAAGGCCGTCCTGAAAAAGGATTATTTGCTCCATCACCCATACCATTCGTTCGACCCGGTCGTCCGCTTTATCGCCCAGGCCGCGAAAGACCCGAACGTCTTGGCCATCAAGCAGACGCTTTACCGTGTGTCTGGCGATTCACCGATCATTAAAGCGCTCACTGACGCTGCCGAGAGCGGCAAACAAGTCACCGTCCTCGTCGAACTGAAGGCTCGGTTCGATGAAGAGAAGAACATTCAATGGGCGAAACAGCTCGAAAAAGCCGGGGCCCACGTCATCTACGGCTATAAAGAGTTAAAAACGCACTCGAAGATCACGCTTGTCGTCCGGATTCTAGAAGGAGGTGTCCTCCAACGTTTCGTCCACCTCGGTACCGGTAACTACAACGACTCGACGGCGAAGCTTTATACGGACATCGGCTTGTTGACGACGAACGAGGACTTGGCCGAAGATGCGACCAACTTCTTCAACTGGCTCTCTGGTTACGGTGAACGACCGTCTTGGCACGAGTTCGAGACGTCACCCGACGACATGCTCGACTTCTTCCTTCACAAGATTCAAGACGAGATCAAACTGCATGAGAAGTATGGGAACGGTCGCATCGTCGCCAAGATGAACTCACTCACCGACAAGTCGATCATCACGAAGCTGTATGACGCGTCTCAGGCCGGGGTCAAGATCGATTTGATCATTCGCGGCATCTGTTGCCTGCGGCCGGGCATTAAAGGCGTCTCGGACAATATTCGTGTCGTCTCGATCATCGACCGCTATCTAGAACATTCTCGCATCTTCTATTTCTATCAAAACGGGAAAGAAGACTTGTACTGCTCGTCTGCGGACTGGATGACCCGAAACATGAAAAAGCGCATCGAGATCTTGTTCCCGATCCTAGATGCGGGTCATAAGTCATACATTAAAGACATGCTCGCGCTACAGCTCGTCGACAACGTCAAAGCGCGGATCCAACGCGCCGATGGCAGTTACGTCTACATCAAGCAAGAGCCTGGCCAAGAGAAAATTCAATCGCAGATCATCATCCACCAATATACAGGCGGCCGTTGGAACAACATCCCGAGCGTCTTCGAACGGGAGCCGTCGAACTGGGCCGAACGTGAAGTCCTTCGCCTCCGGGCCGAAAATGAGAAAATGACTGATGACTGATGTTAGACTTCTCAAACGAGAAAGAACATTGTATAATTAGTTCGTTCAGTTAGTTGAAACGCTTTCATTTTCGAATATGGAGGAATCATTCATGCAAGAAATCTTACTCTCGTTGCTCGCCGGCCTCATCTGTGGCATGATTTTCACTGCCTTGAAGTTGCCGTTGCCTGCCCCCCCGGTCTTGCCTGGCGTCATTGGAATCTTTGGCGTCTTTCTCGGGATGAAAGTTTACCAATTCGCGCTTGCGAACTGGCCATTTTAAACAAAAAGAACGATGCCCGCGGGCATCGTTCTTTTTGTTACTCTGCATGATGTATCGCCTTATGACAAGTCGGACAGACCCACATCCCGCTGTCTCCTTCAAGATGGTACTCTAGGAGACGATTAGCTATCGCCCCATACCTGTCTGTCAAGTCGACTCCACAGCTCGTACAAGCCGTGATGGAGGCGATACGGTGCATCATCATTCGTTCCCGAGCTAGATGCGTCTCATACGTTTGCCGAGTCCAGCGTTGGGATGGGACTTGATAACCGCGGTCCCACATATCTTTTAACGTCGCATAAGATGTCGACACGTCGTACATACCACTCTTGAGCAGCGGATGATGAAAATCAAGGCCGACTAAATCGACGAGACAATAGTCTCGAACTTCATCGTCGGGACGCGTTCGCCAATACCGGTCGTCGGGGCGCGTCGTCGTCTCGACGAACATAATCTCGACTTCCGCGACGATCCCGTACCCGACGACTTCGATCAAGGCTGGTCCCTCAACGCTTCCTTCAATGTAAAACGGGCTCTGCTCGCGAAAGTATGTCGGGAGCGCCGCAAATACGTCATACGTCTCTGGATCGATCTTTAGCACGCTCATCGCTTATTGGTGCGCGAGCGCGAATCGTTCGCGCCATTCGGCGTCGAACGCGCCTAATCGGAACATGTTGATCTCTTGCTTATACGGCGCGACTTTCGTCTTCTCGCTGATTGGAATGTAAGGTGTTTCAAGAATTTTTGGCAAATGAGCGAACGCCTCATGATGGATGATTCGGTTCAACGCGTCAAAACCGATCTCCCCGTAGCCGATATTTTCGTGGCGGTCTTTTCTCGCCCCACGCACGTTTTTCGAATCGTTGACGTGGATGACGCCGAGTCGGTCGATTCCGACGATGCGGTCAAACTCGGCAATCACGCCGTCTAAATCCCCCACGAGATCATACCCGGCGTCATGGACGTGGCATGTGTCGAAACAGACCGACAGCCGGTCGTTATGCGTCACTCCGTCGATGATCGTCGCGAGTTCTTCAAACGTCTTCCCGAGTTCGCTCCCTTTGCCTGCCATCGTCTCGAGGGCGATCTTCACCGTCTCGTCTCCGGTCAGCACTTCATTCAAGCCTTCGATGATGCGAGCGAGACCAACATCTTCGCCGGCACCGACATGGGCACCTGGGTGAAGGACAACATGGCGGGCGACTTGTAGCGCTTCGGCCCGCTTGATTTCAGCCGCCAAAAACGAGACCGCGAGTTCGAACGTCTCAGGTTTCGTCGTATTGCCCAAGTTGATGATGTATGGGGCGTGGACGACGATTTCCTCGATGTCATGCGCCGCCATGTGGACGAGCGCCGCTTCGATATTTAACTCCTCGATCGGTTTACGACGCGTGTTTTGAGGCGCGCCCGTATAGACCATCATCGTCGTCGCACCGTACGAGACGGCTTCCTCACTGCCAGCGAGCAGCATCTTCTTACCTGAAACCGAAACGTGTGAACCAATTTTTAACATAGTCAACTCTCCTTCGCAATCTTCTGCCTTTAGTGTACACAAAAAGAAGAACCGACTCCATGAAGTCGATTCTTCTGTTTAGTGATTACCGTCTGTTCTTCTTACGGGTCTCACGACGTTCCGTGCGCTGTTGTTGCATATGCTCGCGCGAAGCCGTCTCTTTCAATTTATACTTGAACTTCTTCTTGTAGCCTGGTTTGACTTTCTTCTTCGCCTTCTTGATCTCACCGGCCATACGGCTGTGCGCCGTGTGCGATACTTTCATCTTACGGTCGGTCACGCGGCGTTTACGAGTCTTGATCTCTTGGAGCGTCCCGCCTTTAACATCGACATGTGTGAACGCGAAACCACGCTCTTCAAGTCGATTGATCGGGCCGTTCTCGTGATCTTCATACAGCGTATACGCTTCTCCGGTAGCACCGGCACGACCGGTCCGGCCGACACGGTGTGTGTAGAAGTCGAGATCTTTCGGGATACCGAAGTTGATGATGTGCGACACACCTTTAATATCAATCCCGCGGGCAGCCAAGTCGGTTGCGATCACGTATTGATATTTTGCATCGTTAATGTCTTTGATCGCTTGCTTGCGTCGACGGGCTTGCATGTCGCCATGAAGCGTCCCGACGTTGAGGCCTGCCTCACGGAACGAGTTCTCGAGCTCATCCGCGTCTTGTTTCGTGTTCGTGAACACGAGGCAGACGAACGGATTGATCGCTTTGGCCACTTCGACCGTCAATTCTTTGCGGTCGCGGTGACGGACCGGGATGACGTGGTGCTTGATCTTCGGTGCGACGCGGTGCTCGGCACTCGCTTCAGCGTAGCGCGGGTCGTGAAGATATTTCTTCAAGAACGGCTCGAGCTTCTCTGGGATTGTCGCTGAGAAGACCATCGTTTGCAGTCTTTCCGGAAGCGACTGCGCGATGCGGTCCACTTCTGGCAAGAAGCCCATATCAAGCATTTGATCGGCTTCATCGACGACGAAATGTTTGACTTTATGCGGGAACAACGCCTGAACTTTCATCAAGTCGAGCAGACGGCCTGGCGTCCCGATGATCAACTGTGGTGGGTTTTTCATCTTGTCGATTTGACGTTCACGGTCAGTTCCGCCGACGATCAAACTCGTCTTAATATAGTCAGGCTGCTTCACGAGGAGTGTTTTCAACTCTTCGTGGATCTGCCAGGCAAGCTCGCGTGTCGGTGCGACAACGATCGCTTGGACTTCATGTTCGCTCGGGTCGATCGATTCTAAAATAGGTAAGAGGAACGCGAGTGTCTTCCCGGTCCCGGTTTGTGATTTTCCAATGATGTCACGGCCATTCATCGCGGCTGGAATAATCCGTGCCTGAATGTCCGTTGGGTTAGTGATGCGCTTTTCTGTCAAGGCATCGACGATAAACGGTAACAATTTGAACTGTTGGAAGCTGTTCAATCGATACACCTCCTGTTTCTTTCCACTTTTCCTAGCATAGCGGAATCTAGTTATTTGTCAATTAATCTTTACCGAGTCCTTCATACAAGTAACTCGATGAATAGTAGTGCGTCGAGATTTTTTTGCCGCTCAAATGCTGTTCGAGCGCTTTGAAACCGACTTCAATCATTTCGTTCGGGGATTGCACGACCGTCGCATCGACTTTCCCGCTATGAATCAACGGGTAAATCTCTGTCACACCGTCTACCGACACGATTGTCTTATCATTTAATCTTTTGCTCTCGAGCGCCCTCACGACCCCGAACGTGTTGTCGTCGTTATGGGAAAACACGGCGTCGAACGGGATGTCTTCCTCGAGCCAACGCGACATCTCAATCTCGGCTTGGAACGTATCGTAGTTACCCGTGAGCGAGGCCACGACCTCGAGGTCATCGTGGGCTTTATCGTACTCGGTCAATCCGAGGCTACGGTCGATGGTCGAGCGGACTTTTGCCGTTCCCCTCACTTCGACGACACGGATCGGCCGATCGAGTGCGGTATGTTTGGCGGCAATATGGTTGGCGGCCATCCGCCCGATTTCAACGTTATCGGACACGACGGACGTGAGCACGCTATCGTGGTCAATCATCCGGTCAATCGCGATAATCGGGATCCCTTTGTCTCTCGCCTTTTCGAGCGATGATTGAATGAACGTCTCGTCAAGCGTCGTCACGAAGATGGCTTTGACACCGCGCTCGATCAACGAATCCAATTTCTCTTTTTCTAAGACACGTGAATCCTCACTTGTCGTCGGAATCGGAATGAACCCTTTTTGATTGGCCGTTCGTACAAAGGCGGCTAACAACTTATTGGCGTGTTCGTGTTTTTCACTGACGAACACGAAGCCGACCTCATTGTTCGTCGTCGCGCGTTCCGGCAACTGGATCGACGTGATCAATAAAATCGTCATGGCCCAGATGACGGGAATCCAAAGCCAGTAATAGCGGAAGCCCTTCATACGTTTGTCCGCCTTGGGATTTTAATCATCATCGCCGTACCTTCTCCTTCAACGCTCTCGATCTCCATTTGACCGTTTACGGCTTTTAATGATTCTCGAATCATGTACAGCCCTAGCCCGTTGCCGTTCTCTTTCGTCGTATAGAACGCCGACCCGACCGTGTTGACTTGATCTTTCGTCATCCCGATCCCGTTATCCTCAATCAAGAACCGATAATCCCGCTCCGTGAAGAGGACCGTGACCGTGACGCTACCGTCCGCCCCTTTTGAATCGACGGCTTCGACGGCGTTTTTAAACAAGTTGTAGATGGTTTGGACGAGCATGTCGCTCGAACAGTAGAACGGCGGCATCTCATTCGGAACAATCAGTTCCCACTTCGTCACCCGTTTATAACATTCGGCGTCGAGTAAGAACTCGAGCCGACTCGCAAATTCGGTCATGTCGAGCCACTCTTCTTGAAGCTTGGATTGATCTGGTTTGGCGAGCGTGAGCATCGTCGTAATCAAATGGTTAGCCCGATTGAGCTCGGACAGTGCAAGGTCGAGCATTTCTTCACTACCATGACCTTCTTTCGCCATCTGCAAGGTGATTTGGACAGGTGTAAGCGGGTTACGGATTTCGTGAGCGATACCGGCCTCGAGTTGACCGAGCGAGGCGAGCTTCTCTTGTTGGAGCAAGAGCTGTTGTTGGCTCAACTGCTCACGTCGAGCCGTCTCCATCCGGTTCGAGTAGTCGTTATACGTATCGAGGAGCGTCTGGACTTCCTTTGAACCGGTGCGTTCGAGTAAAATCGGTTCGAGTGACTGTTGTTTCTTGATGTTTTGAACGAGTTCGAGCAGCGGGCTCGTCAATGTCTTCGAGAGAAGGAGACCGACTAAAATACTTAAGAAGAAAGTGACGAGCGTAATCATCAAATATTGCCAACGTGTATCATAGACCGCCTCATAAACCGAATCCGTGCTATGCTTGGCCAATACGCTCCATCCGTTCACTCGAGCGTCCGGTTCGAACATGATGACGTCGTCTTCGGTACTTAAAATTGTCCGAACGTCATACTCATCCGTCGTTTCGACGATTGAGCGTGACAACCTTCGCTCCGCATCCGTGACGAGGTTAAACGATGTCGATAACACTTCTCCCCGCTCATTTAAGAGGTAGAGAATCATATCATCGTTCGTGGATTCGAGCATGCGCCGATAGAGGTCCGAGTTAAGCACACTGATGCTTCCACCAAACATGCCAATCGGTCGGTTGTCCTCGATGACGGGTACGTAAAGATACGTGCCGGCATCACCAGAAATCGATACCGGGTCACTCATGAATAAATCGTCGCCGTTCGAAGTGATGACTTCTTTAAATTTCGGATCAGCCTTTAACGTCATCGCGGGGACTTGCCGTTGCGAATACCAAGTGAATTCATCTTCTCGTAAATCATAGTAAAAGATCGAAGTGAAACTCGTTCGTTGGTTCAAGTAACCCGTCCGAATCCGCTCTTCAATCAAAGGTTCGTTTCCAACATAAGCACCAAGGTAGACGAGGTCTTCATACAATTTCCCAAGCCTTGTCTCGAGGTTCTCGATACTCCCATCAATCGCATAGTCAAATTGTTCTTTCGCCAATTCTTCCGCGCGGGACACCGTCACGCGATCGGCAGAGAAAGCTAGTGATGAGATGACGAGTCCAAGAATGATAAAGATAATAAATGTGATTTGAAAGAAGTACGATTTTCGAACTTCAAGCAATGTTCTCAAGCGTTCCACGGTGTCCCTCCTTTCTAACCTTAAGATTATAGCATGAATACACGCAATTCTTTTCGTATTTTCGAAACAATGTTAGACTAATACGTAGGAAAGCATCGCGAAAGGAGCGTTCATCACGCAATGAAAGTTAAAAAAATTAGCCCACGCGGATACTGCTATGGCGTCGTCGATGCCATGAAATTAGCGAATGAAGCCGTGGCCAACCCAGATTTACCACGGCCTATCCATATACTCGGTATGATCGTCCATAACCGTCACGTCACCCAAGCGTTTGAAGACTTAGGCGTCAAGACCGTAGACGGTGAGGATCGGATGCAAGCAGTTGAAACAATCGACAGAGGGACCGTCGTGTTTACGGCCCACGGCATCTCCCCGCTCGTTCGGAAGCGTGCCATCGAAAAAGGACTGACGATTGTCGATGCGTCTTGTCCTGACGTTCTCGTCACGCACGATTTAATTCGTGAGAAGACAGCGGCCGGCTACGAAGTCATCTATATCGGCAAGCACGGGCACCCCGAACCTGAAGGCGCGATGGGAGTCGCCCCTGGAAAAGTCCATCTCGTCCAGTACGAGAGCGATTTTGAGGCGTTGCCAGATCATTTGTTAGACGCAAACATTCTCGTCACGAACCAGACGACAATGAGCCAATGGGACGTTTCGGCATTAATCGACCTCATTCAAGAACGCTATCCTCACGTCGAGGTGCATAACGAGATTTGTAACGCGACACAAGTTCGTCAGGAAGCCGTGGCCGAGCAGGCCGGTGACTGCGACTTGCTCATCGTCGTCGGTGATCCGAAATCGAACAACTCGAACCGCCTCGCCCAAGTCTCTAAAGAGATTGCCGGGACGAATGCCTATCGCATCGGTGATTTGAGTGAGCTCGATCTCAATTGGCTTCAAGACGTCGAAACGGTCGCGGTCACATCGGGCGCGTCGACACCGACGCCGATCACGAAAAAAGTCATCGACTTTTTGACGCAGTACGACCGTGATGACTTGAGCACACACGACAAGACACCTTATCTCGAACTGCGAAACATTTTGCCGAGAGTGAAGGCGCTTCGCAAATGACAAGCAACCCCCGTCCTCATGCATGAGGGCGGGGGTTGTGTTCGGTTTCAGCGGAACTTAAAAGGGTTCGTGTTCGTAGCGGAAACGAGGAGCTCGACCTCGAGTTTTGCTGCCGTGAACTTCTGTTGCAAGACGTCGACGACACCTTGCTTCATGACGCTCTCGACGTGATGACCCGGGTCGACCACGGCGAGTCCGAGCGCCATCGCGTCGTGGGCGACATGGAAATATAAATCACCGGTCACGTAGACGTCGGCTCCCTTGAAGTGCGCGGCCGAGACGTACTTGTTGCCGTCACCACCGAGCACGGCCACTTTTTTGATCGTCCGGTCCAAGTCGCCGACGACCCGCACCGCTTCGACACCAAAGCTTGCTTTGACATGTTCCGAAAATTCAGCGAGCGTCAACGGTTTGTCGAGTCGACCGATGCGGCCGAGACCTAGGACAGGCCCTGTAATCTCATCCCGAATCAAGTCATGAGCGATCTCTTCGTAAGGGTGAGCGTCAAACATCGCTTTTAACACCCGCTTCTTCTTACTTTCGGTAACGATCGTCTCAATCTTCACTTCATCGACTTGCTCCGTTTTCCCAATCTGTCCGAGGTACGGGTCGGCCAAGTCGAGCGGGGTGAACTGCCCTTTCCCTGTGACCGTGAATTGGCAATCGCCGTAATTCCCGATTCGACCGGCTCCGGCCTTGCCTAACGCTTTAGACACGGCGGACTGATGTGTCTCCGGGACGAAGACCGACAATTTATACACCGGTTCTTCATACGTCGGGACGAGCACTTCGGTCTCACGCAATCCGAGTGCCTCGCTCATCCAGTCGTTGACCCCGCCCTCACAGACGTCTAAATTCGTATGGGCGACGTAGACGGCGATATCGTTTTTCAGACATTTCATAACGATTCGACCGGCGGCGTTGCGATCGGTCACTTGGGTGAGCGCACTAAAGATCGGCGGATGATGCGCGATAATCAAGTCCACCTCTTGTTCGATGGCTTCGTCGACGACCGATTCGAGCACGTCGAGCGTGACCATGACCCGATTCACTTGTTTATTCAGCGTACCGATCTGCAGTCCAATCTTGTCGCCTTCGACCGCGAGATGTTTCGGTGCGAACTCTTCAAACAGTTGGATGATATGATTTCCGTTTGCCATCACTGACTCACCTCTCTCATTTTGTCGCGTAACGCTTTGAACTCCTCCTGCTTCCGGACGAGCGCCTCGGTCTGGGCGCCTGCGGCCATTTGACCGAGCACGTAATCCAATTTGTCCGCTTCCCGGCCCCACTTTAATTTAAACGGTTCAGGACGATTCTTCAGTAGCTCCGGCCCGAACATAAGCTGCCACGTCCGCTCTGTCTCGTCCGCACTGTAACGCGTCTCTGTGCCCCGCTCACCGACAAGGATCTCATATATTTTGTCATTCTCTTCGACAATCGTCTCCGCGACGAGCACAAACCCAGATTCGAGCAACCATTCCCGAACTTGCTGGCCATCGACGTTCGGTTGCAACACAAGTCGCTTAATCACTCCTAATTTGTCGCATCCGCTCTCTAAAATCGAACGGATCAAGCTTCCACCCATCCCGCAGATCGAGATACATGTCGCCTCGTCTTCATTCAAAACGGCCAATCCGTCACCGAGCCGGACGTCAATCTTGCTCGATGCGCCGATCAATTCGACTTGGGCTTTGGCCGCTTCCATCGGACCTTGATTCACTTCTCCGGCGATGGCCCGGTCGATGATTCCTTGTTGTACTAGATAACACGGGACGTAAGCGTGGTCGGAACCGATATCGGCTAAAATGCTTCCAGCTGGTATAAAATCGACGACTCGTTTCAGTCGCCGGTCTAACGTGACTTGTTCTTGCATGGGGACAACTCCTTTTGTCTACTTCTTCTTCTTTAGGGTAACGAAATATTCTTGCCCGGACAACAAAAAACGTACCCCAGAAGGAGTACGCGTTCACCCTTATTGTTCAAGCAACCATGTCGCGAGCACGTCGGCTTCTTCGGCAGACGCGAGACCGGCCGGCATTGCACCTTTACCATTGACGATGATGTTCGCAATCTCTTCAGCAGACAAACGTTCTCCGACTCCAGTCAACGCCGGACCGACGCCACCTTCAAGATTTCCGCCGTGGCAACCTGTGCAGCCTTTAGCAGCGTACAAGTCTTCCGGGTTCATTTCCGTGACGGCTGGACCTTCAGCGGCTTGTTGCGCTTGGTTTACACCAAAATACGATAATGAGACCATAGCGATGATTGCGACGATCGCAATCGCTGCAAACGGTAACAATGGATTACGCATTGTATTTCCCCCTCATGTTCTTTCCAAATTTCTACCCATCACTATTTTACTCAAAAAACAATAAAGAAGGAAGGAAAATCACTCATTTTCCTTCCTTTCTTCTAAAACTTCACATTTTATTCAAAAACACGATTAATCGAGGAAGTCTTTCAAGCGTTTCGAGCGACTTGGGTGACGGAGCTTCCGTAACGCCTTCGCTTCGATTTGACGGATCCGCTCACGCGTGACCCCGAACACTTTACCGACTTCTTCGAGCGTGCGCGTCCGACCGTCATCAAGCCCGAAGCGGAGACGGAGTACGTTCTCTTCACGGTCTGTCAACGTATCGAGCACGTCTTCGAGTTGTTCTTTGAGCAGCTCGTAGGCTGCTGCGTCCTGAGGAGCCATCGCATCTTGATCTTCAATGAAGTCACCGAGGTGCGAATCGTCCTCTTCGCCGATCGGTGTTTCAAGCGACACCGGTTCTTGCGCGATTTTTAAAATCTCACGAACTTTCTCAGGCGTCAATTCCATTTCCTTGGCAATCTCTTCAGGAGCAGGCTCGCGTCCGAGGTCTTGCAGCAATTGACGTTGAACACGGATCAATTTGTTGATCGTTTCCACCATATGGACCGGAATCCGGATCGTCCGGGCTTGGTCGGCGATGGCACGTGTGATCGCTTGACGAATCCACCACGTCGCGTACGTCGAGAACTTGAACCCTTTCATGTAGTCGAACTTCTCGACTGCCTTGATCAGACCCATATTCCCTTCTTGAATCAAGTCAAGGAACAACATACCACGACCGACATAACGTTTCGCAATCGAGACGACAAGACGAAGGTTGGCTTCAGCGAGACGTTTTTTCGCCTCGTCATCGCCTTGCTCGATTCGCTTCGCGAGTTCGGTCTCGTCTTTGGCACTCAACAGATCGACACGGCCGATCTCTTTCAAGTACATCCGGACCGGGTCGTTGATTTTAATTCCTGGCGGGACAGCCAGATCATTCAAGTCGACCTCTTCGTCTTCTTTTTTCGTAGGAGTCTCCTCGGCATCGGCCGCATCTTCTGTGACACGGATGTCTTTGCCTTCTAAATCTTCAATGAAGTTATCGATAAAATCTGAATCGACCTCAAAATGGCTGAGGCGATCCTGGATCGCTTGCATCGATACGACACCCTTCTTTTTCCCCAACTTTTCAAGTTCGTCTATGGCGTTAAATAAATCCTCTTTTTTCTTCTCTGCCATCTAGCAGTTCAACTCCTTCCAAACTTCCTTCACGTTCATCGTTCACGTAAGCGGCGACTCCGGGTAATCAATTCTTGTAGCTTCGATGCCTGGTCTACTATACTTTCGGCATCCTGCCCGATTTCCCTTTTTGCTCGCTCGATTTGACGCTGTTCCTCATAACTGTTTATCACCTTAATGTATTCATCTAAAACCTCTTCAGTCAGATCATCAGGCGCTGACATGAGGCGAATCTCTGCATAGCGGTTGGCATAGTCAGGACGTTGGTCGCAGTGACGCTCCATAAAAGGCGGCATGACCTGCTCAAACTCTTCAAGCGTCATGTCTTCTGAAACAATCTCATAAAACGCCGTCGCCAACATGCGATGAATCTCATCTTGATAAGCTAGGCCGAGTCGGTCGCGGACGAAGCGAACCCGTTCCGGCCCACTGAGCATCGCCCGTAACAGTAATTTTTCAGCCTTCACAAAACGTGGTTCATTCGCTTTACTCGATCGTTTACGGATTGGTTCTGGTTCACGAACCGCTGGTGATGCCTGCACTTGGTTCGACACCGGTCGCGGCATTCGATTCGCTAGCGTTTCGACAGGAATGTCAAACTCATTCGCCAATTTTTTTAAATATAAATCGCGGCGAATCGAGTTGTCCGTCTTGCTGATTTCCCCAAGCATAGCTTCAATAAACCGGATCCGTTCTCCTTCTCGATTCATATTTTTCCCGCGCCGAAGCGTCCGGTTCATGAAATCGAGGACGGATAAGCGTTCCGATTCGACAAAGCGTTGCCATTGCTCCCGACCATTCGTCCGAATATAATCATCCGGGTCCGTCTTCTCCGGCAACATGAGCACTTGGACGTCGAGCGGATACGCCTCAAGCATGCGAACGACCTTTAGCGTCGCCTCTTGTCCGGCATGGTCTCCGTCGTAACAAATCACGACTTCATCGACCATCCGTGACAACGCCCGGGCATGCTGCGATGAAAATGCCGTCCCGAGTGAAGCGACGACCTCGGCCGTCCCGGCTTGGGCGACTTGGAGGACATCGACGTTCCCTTCGACAAGGAGCACCCGTTTTTGTTTACGCATCGATGCACGTGCTTGTGAAAATCCAAATAACAACTCACTCTTGTTAAAGAGTGGTGTCTCCGCCGTATTTACATACTTGGGCTGTCTGTCGTCAATCGCACGGCCGCTAAATCCGACGATCGTGCCGTCTCGATCCGCAATCGGAAAGACGACTCTTCCTTCGAACCGGTCAAAATATTCACCGGATCTAGATTTAGAAATAAGTCCTGCTTCGACCATGACTTCTAGGTCGAACCCTCTTCGCTCGAGTGAATCGACGGTGAAGCGGCGTTGATCAGGGGCGTATCCGATTTTGTATTGTCCGATCGTCGCCTCAGCCAAACCGCGTTCACGTAAATACGTCAAGCCGACTTCTCCGGCCTCGGTTTTCATTAATACCTCGTGATACAGGTCGGCGATGATCCGATGAGCATCACGCATTTGTTTGCGAACGACTTGATCGCGTGTCAACTCTTCGTCACCGGCCACCCCTTCTACAGCGATGTTTGCCCGTGTCGCTAAGCGCTCAATCGTTTCCGGGAAGGACAACCCTTCCGTTTCCATGACGAACGTAAAGACGTTCCCGCCAGCACCGCAACCGAAACAATGGTACATGCCTTTTTCAGGCGATACGGAAAAAGAGGGACTATTTTCCGAGTGGAACGGACAAAGTCCGACAAGACGGTGGCCTTGTTTTTTCAATTCAACGCGTTCACTGATCAAGTCCACGATATCCGTGGCTTGTTTCACTTCTGCAATGACTTCATCCGGTATACGTGGCAACTCCACCACTCCCTATCCAATCTCGCAACGAAACGGAACGCTCACCACGTTCCGTTTCACTATCGTGTCAATACTCTATTATACCGTTAACACGCGTCGATTACTAATGCGAGCGCTCAGTCATCTTTTGACAGTTCAAGCTGACGTAAGATGATTCCGGCCGTCTCTTCGACTGCCTTATTCGTCACATCGATGACCTCGCAACCGATTCGTTCGTATATCCCTCGCGCGTACTCGAGTTCCCGATTGATTCGCTCGAGTTGAGCGTAATCCGCTTCCGGTTTTAGACCGAGCGATTTCAAACGCTCCATTCGAATCGAAATCAACTTGTCCGGTGAAATGATCAAGCCGACACACTTATCCGGTGACACCTCAAACAGTTCTTCCGGCGGACGCGACTCCGGCACGAGCGGGACGTTGGCGACTTTATAACGTTTTAGCGCCAAATATTGTGACAGCGGCGTCTTCGATGTGCGAGACACACCGACGAGGACGATATCGGCCTTTTTCAAGCCACGCGGATCACGTCCGTCGTCATATTTGACGGCAAACTCCATCGCCTCGATTTTACGGAAGTAATCCTCGTCTAGACGATAGATCAGACCCGGTTTCTCACGCGGGCTCTCCCCGAGTTTTCCCGAGAGCACGTCTAGGAGGTCACCGAGCAGGTCGATCGTTTTGACGTCATACGTTTTACCGAGCGACACGAGCAGTGAACGATGTTCTTCGTTAACGAGCGTGAAGGCGATCACCGCTCCTTGGGCTCTAGCCTGCGTGACGACATCATGAATCGTCTGTTCGTCTTCGACGAAAGGAATCCGGAGTGTCTCGATCGCATTCTCATGGAACTGGATGCTTGCCGCCCGGACGACGAGCTCACACGTTTCTCCGACAGAGTCACTCACGACAAATACGAGTTGTTTGTTTGTCAAACCAATTTCCTCCTCAGAACGATTCATCGTTGGCAAGTGCAATCAACACCTTGGTCATGTTCGTCTTTGTCATTCGGCCGAGCACGATGAGCGAACCATCCTTCTCTTCGACGACTGGCATGGCGTCAATCTGTTTCTCAATCAACTTCATCCCGGCCCGAATGAGCGTCTCACCTTTTTCACAAACGGTAATATTCGGCATCCGCGTCATAATGACGTTGACAGGCAATTGGTCGAGGTCCTGGTTGCCGATGGCGGCCCGCAGTAAATCTTTGCGGGACAACACCCCGACAAGCTCATTGTCTTTTCCGACGACGAACAATGACCCGACATCTTCTAAGAACAACGTGACGACCGCATCATACACGGTCATTTCATTGCTGACGACTTTCGCGGACGACATGAAATCACCAACGGTCAGCGAATCAAGTTTTTCGCGGAGCAGCGATGAATTTCGCTTGCCGACGAACGTGTAGCCGACGCGTGGTCTTGCTTCTAATATTCCAGTCATCGTCAAAATAGCAAGATCAGGGCGGAGCGTGGCACGGGTGAGCGATAACTCTTGAGCAATCTGCTCTCCCGTGATCGGTCCGTTCACTCTCACAATCTCAACAATCTTCTGTTGGCGTTCATTCAGCTGCATAGCCAACCCCCTCTAGTTTGATCAGAGTACGAGCGCGCTGAAGTCAGCAACACGCTCGATCGTCGTAGCAAGTCGCTTCATCTCACTGAGACGATTATGGCGAATCGTTTCTACGTCGCTCATGACCATCGTATTTTCAAAATAAGCACTTATCGGTTGTTCAAGCGCTCGAAGTGATGTGATGGCACGCGTGTAGTCGCCCACTTCGACCGCTTCATGTGTCTCAGGCAATGTTGATTCGACCGCGGCGTGAAGGGCTTTCTCTTCAGCGTTCTCAAACAAGGCCGGATCCACTAGTCCTGGTTCGCCTTTTTTAGCGATATTGACGACGCGCGTCAACTGCTCGATCAACTGTTTCGCCTCGTCTGACAGCATATTTTGAACCGCCTCCGCGCGAGCGTCGAGCTGTTCGACAGGCAGACCAGTCGTGAGAACGGCATCAATCACATCGTATCGTACTTGTCTCTCTTGCAGACGATACTTCAAGCGGAGCATAAAGAAGTCGTTAAGTTGCGCCTTGACTTGTTCTTTATCGGCATCGTAAAGTCCTGCTTCCACCTGAGATTCGACAACTTGTGAAAGTAATTTGTCGACTGATAGATCGACGTGCCAATCTCCAAGAATTTGAACGACTCCTTGCGCTTGGCGGCGAAGAGCGAACGGATCTTGTGAACCGCTTGGAATCATGCCGACCCCGAAGAACGCAGCAATCGAATCGAGTTTATCCGCGAGTGCGAGCGCGGCACCCGTCGGCGTGGCCGGTGATGCGTCTCCGGCGAAGCGTGGCATATAGTGCTCACGGATCGCGGCCGCAACTTCTTTGTCCTCACCTTGCTGGAGTGCATACTTTTCTCCCATCACGCCTTGAAGCTCGGTAAATTCGTAAACCATCTGGCTAACGAGGTCGAATTTATGAATCTTTCCAGCGCGTTCGACTTTTTGAGCATCGGCACTGAACAGTGGAGCGAGCGTGAGCGCGAGTTGTTGGACGCGACGAACTTTCGCGCCTGTCGTTCCAAGCTTCTCATGGAAGACGATGCGGTCGAGACGGTCGAGCTGGTCGTCAATCTTCGTCTTTTTATCTTCCTCATAGAAGAAGACGGCATCGGCGAGTCGTGCCCGGATGACTTTCTCGTTCCCTTTGGCAACGTTTTGCAGATGGTCTGCGTTACCATTACGAACCGTCACAAAATAGTGTTGGAGCGTGTCACCGACATAGACCGGGAAATAGCGCTGATGCTCTTTCATCGTCGTGATCAACACTTCTTCCGGAAGGTCGAGGTAGCTCGCATCAAACTCACCGAACAGGGCTGTCGGCCACTCGACGAGGTTCGTCACTTCTTCAAGCAGCGATGCGTCAAGTGGCACCGTCCATCCTTGCTCGTTCGCCAATTGTTCGATTTGACGCTCGATGCGTTCGCGACGGTCGTCGTACGATGCGACGACAAACTCTTGTTCGAGCGTGGCCGCATAGCGGTCAGGTGATGAGATCGTCACGTCGCCTTTACTTAAGAAGCGATGTCCGCGTGTCACATTACCTGTTTTGACGCCCTCGATCTCGAAATCGATCTGTTCTGTCCCAAACATGGCGACTAACCAGCGGATCGGACGCATGTAACGGAGGCTGCTCGTACCCCATTTCATATTTTTCGGGAACGTCATGCCGCGGACGACGTCTTCAAGGCCGCCAAGTAATGAAGCCGTCGGCTGACCTGACTCGTGACGATCTGCGAAGACGTATTCGACCCCTTTTTCTTCCGCGAAGTAAAGGTCGTCGACTGACAGTCCGCGTCCACGCGCAAATCCTGCTGCCGCTTTCGACCAGTTTCCGTCTGCATCTTGCGCAATCTTTTTAGCCGGTCCCCGGAGCGTCTCCGTCAAATCTTGTTGACTCTCCTCGACGTCACGGACGAGTACAGCGAGACGACGTGGTGTCGAATAGACCGTGACAGCTCCGAAGTTGACGCGAGCGTCCGACAAGAACGCCGCCACGCGCTCTCCTAACTGTTTCTCCGAGCGGAGCACGTATTGGGCTGGTAGTTCTTCAAGTCCGATTTCTAGTAAAAGGTCACGCATCCAAGGCACCTGCTTTCTCTTGATTAAGGAGTGGGAAGCCGAGGCGTTCCCGTTCTTCGATAAATTTGGCCGCACATGCCCGCGACATGTTGCGGACACGTTGGATGAAACCGGTCCGTTCCGTCACCGAGATTGCGCCTTTCGCATCGAGAAGGTTGAACGTGTGCGAGCATTTTAAGATGTAATCGTACGCCGGGAAGACGAGGTTTTCCTCGAGCGCCCGCTTCGCTTCTTTCTCATACGTGTCGAACAACGTGAACAACATATCGACGTCCGACAGCTCGAACGTGTACTTCGAGTGTTCAAACTCTGGCTGATAGAAAATATCGCCATACTTGAAACCGTCTGTCCAGACGAGGTCGAACACGCTCTCGACTTCTTGAATATATGACGCGAGACGTTCGAGGCCGTACGTGATCTCGACGGCGATCGGGTCGCACTCGATTCCGCCGACTTGCTGGAAGTATGTGAACTGGGTGATTTCCATCCCGTTCAACCATACTTCCCAACCGAGTCCGGCCGCACCGAACGTCGGGTTTTCCCAGTTGTCCTCGACGAAACGAATATCGTGTTCGAGCGGGTTGATACCGATCAGTTCCAAACTCTCCAAATAGAGTTCTTGAATGTTGTTTGGGGACGGCTTCATGATGACTTGGAATTGGTGATGTTGATACAGACGGTTCGGGTTTTCCCCGTATCGACCGTCAGCCGGACGGCGTGACGGCTCCGTATAACAAACGTTCCACGGCTCTGGTCCGAGACTCCGTAAAAACGTCATCGGGTTCATCGTTCCGGCCCCTTTTTCTACGTCATACGCTTGCATCGTCAGGCAGTTTTTCGACGCCCAAAAATTTTGCAACGTGAGAATGATTTCTTGCACCGTTTTGTGCTTCATATGTGACACCTCCAAAAGTATTGAAACGACAAAAAACGCCCCTATGTGCCATGCACATAGGGACGGGATTACCCGCGGTTCCACCCTACTTGCCTCGGTATCGAGGCCACTCTTTGGATTGGGGCGCTCCGGAATCGCCATTCGCTCTCTTCATGGCGTTCGGCTCTCACCTTCCCGAACTCGCTTTACCCATGATTTAAGAACTACTCATTTTCCTTCACAGCGCACGCTATTTCATTTGTCTAATCGTAGATTATGGTATCGAACCTTGCATGAATTGTCAATCATCGTTCAAGTAAAGTCGCTGCATCTGATCGAGGACTCGTTTCGTCTTGAGGTTCAATCCGCTGTAAGAGTCCATATAGGCGTCAAACAGTTGCCGTAACAGGAGACGTGTCTCCTTCGTCAACGGGACGTTACTAAACTCTGACAGCTCATGCCGGCTCAACAAGTAAAGTAACTTCGCCAGCCGCTCACTCATCTGAATCGACCCTGCCTCTTGATGACGCGAACAGAGAAACCCGCCCGACGTCACGGAAAAGAACATCGGGTCGGTCACATCGTTACACCGGACACAACCGGTCAAGACCGGGGCGACACCGAGCAGATACATAATTCTGAGCTCGAAATGATGGGTGATGATCTCTGGGTCCATTCCGGCGTTCAGCGCTTGGAGCGCGTCATTCAAAATTCGGTACAACGGCCGGTTCGGGACTCGATCTTCGACAGTTTTATCGACGAGTTCGAGCAAGTACACGGCATACGCCATCCGCTCGACATCTTTTCGCACTTCCGGGTATGACGTGATCACGTCAGACGACTTGAGTTGACCGAGACCGCGGCTCGACGGGAAGATATAGACGGCTTCGACGAACGGTTGGCTCGATGCGTGCAACCGACTCCCTGGCTTTTTCGCACCACGTGCCATGACGGCGACTTTCCCGAGCTCTTCTGTGAAGATTGTCACGACTTTGTTGGATTCACCATAATTGACGGTCCGAATGACGATGCCCGTGACTTTTTGTAACATGGCTCAATACTCGTCGTCGCGGAAACCGAGGTCACGGAGTTGGCCCATCTTATTGCGCCAATCTTTTTGGACTTTCACCCAAAGGTTCAAATACACTTTCGTACCGAGCAAGAGCTCGATGTCATGACGCGCTTCCGTCCCGACCTGACGGAGCATCGCACCTTTCTTGCCGATGACGATTCCTTTTTGCGAGTCACGCTCGACCATGATGACGGCTTCGACGTCGACCATGTCCGAGTTGTCTCGTTTCTTGATCGATTCGATGTTGACCGCGATCGAATGCGGGATCTCATCGCGCGTGTTATGGAGCACTTTCTCGCGAATCAGTTCCGAGATGATGAAGCGCTCCGGGTGATCCGTCACTTGATCGGCTGGATAGTACATCGGCCCTTCAGGCAGCAGCTTCTTGATCTCACCGATGAGCGGTTCGACGTTATTGCCTTGCAAGGCTGAAATCGGAACGTACGCCGCGAAATCAAGTTGATTCGTATACTGTTCGATGACAGCGGGGATCTCGTCCGGGTGAATCAAATCGATTTTGTTCATCACAAGGATGATTGGTGTGTCGAGTCCTTTCAACTTCTCGATGATGAACTCGTCACCGGCACCGCGCGGCTCTGTGACGTTGACCATGAACAAAATCGCGTCGACTTCACGCAACGCGTTCGTCGCCACTTTCATCATGAAGTCGCCGAGACGGTGCTTCGGTTTATGGATCCCTGGCGTGTCGATGAAGATGATTTGCGTGTCGTCTGTCGTATAGACACCTTGGACCTTGTTACGTGTCGTCTGGGGCTTGTCTGACATGATGGCGATCTTTTGACCGATGACCCGGTTCAAGAACGTCGATTTCCCGACGTTTGGACGTCCGATAATTGAAACAAAACCTGATTTAAAACCTTCTTGATACATAGTGCACCTGCTTTCTAAATTTCCAATACATTGATTATAAAGCGAATAAATACGGCCCGAAAATGACGAGCGCTGTTACGGCTGCTCCGCCCGAAGCGACGAGAACCGATCCCGCCGCTACGTCTTTCGCTTGTTTGGCGAGCGGCTCGATGTCTTTCGTCACGAGATCGACCGTCCGTTCGACGGCCGTGTTCATCAATTCGAGAGCGATGACAAGCACGACCCACCCGAACAAGATGAGGTTTTCAAGCGTTGTCGTCGGGAGCCACCAACAGAACAATCCGACGAGCAAGCTTGCAATGAGGTGAATCAGCATGTTCCGTTCGGTTCGCACCGCGTGCACGATCCCGTGCACCGCAAACCAGAACGGATTCACACCTCGCCTCGCTTCAACTCAAAATGAGCGAGCACTTGCTCCTGACGCGCCGTCATCTCGGCTTCTTCTTCTGGCGTCATATGGTCGTAGCCGAGCAAATGGAGAAAGCCATGAATCGCCAAGAAACCGAGTTCACGTTCGAACGAATGACCGTAGTCCGCCGCTTGCTCGCGGCATCGCTCCACCGAGATGACGATGTCGCCCAATAGACGGGGTTCATCCTCATCGAGCATGAAGTCCATCTCTTCTTCTCCCATCTCGTCAAAAGCAAAGCTGATGACGTCCGTCGGCGCGTCTTTACCGCGCCATTCCTGGTTGATCACTTGAATCTCATCATTCGTTAAAAATGTGACTGACAGTTCACTCGGTTCTTCGACTTGTTCAGCCAAGGCCGCGTGAACTAAAATCGATTCGACTAACTCGAGCTGAGACTCGGTCAACAACCCTTGTTCATCGTTCGAGATGATTTGCATGTAATTCGCCTTCTTTCTTTAGTTCTGGGTATTCGATCCGTTCATGGAACAAGCCGGTCAACGTCTCGCATGCACTCTCGCCGACACGCCACACTTCCTTCGTCGTCAAATCACACTCTTCGAACTGGCCGTCTTGAAGCTTGTCGCGAATGATCGAGCTGACGAGCTGGCGTATCCGTTCTGGTGTCGGCTGTTTTTGTGACCGGACCGCTGCTTCGATCGAATCGACGATCATGACGACCGCCGCCTCACGCGACTGCGGTTTCGGTCCCGGGTAACGGAAACGTGACTCCGACACGTCTCGTGACTCTTTCGCTTTCACATAAAAGAACTTGAGCAGCGACGTCCCGTGATGTTGCTCGGCGATGTCGATAATCTCTTTCGGCAGTTTATAGCGCCGCAACAAATCAGAGCCGTCGTAAGGATGCGCCATAATGATGTCGGCCGACTCTTCCGGTGTGAGCCGGTCGTGCGGGTTCACGCCGCTTTGTTGGTTCTCGATAAAGTGGAGCGGTCGTTCCGTCTTGCCGAGGTCGTGATAATAACTCGCGACCCGGGCGAGCAGACCATCGGCCCCGATCGCCTCACACGCCGACTCGGCGAGATTGGCGACCATCATGCTATGGTGATACGTTCCCGGTGCCTCCATCAACAGTTTTCGCAGCAGCGGATGCGTTGGGCTCATCAATTCGACTAGGCGTCCGGACGACAATACGCCGAACCAAGGCTCTAGAAACGGCAAGAAGCCGAATGTGAGAACGATCGACAGCAAGGCGCTCGTGATCGCGAAACCGGATAAATAGGCGACCATTTCCCACGTCACTTGCGTGTTCCGCAAGAACAGGAGCGCGAGCACCATAATGATGTTGATGATTCCGAGCAAGACGCCTGAAAGGAACAAGCGTTTCCGTTGAATCTTCGGTTCGACCAAAAAGACAGCCAAGAAACTCCCGGTCGCAAAGTAAACGACCGTCATAAAGCTCGTATTTTGGCCAAAGCTCGCAACAATTGAACCAGCGATCATCGTGATGAGCGCCGAAGCCAACGCGACCCGTTCATCGACTAAGATACGGAGCAATAAGACGACGAACGCCGTCGGGGCGATGACGTACGCATACGTCGTGAACTCGATCCCGATATAACCGACGCCGAAGAAAATACCTAGTTGCAGCAATAGTAGACCATAGACAGTAATCAAAATTTTAGGTCGGAGCAATAGTTCTTGAATTTTTGAACGGATCAGCATGAATAAAAATCCGACCGTCAAGAGTCCGCTGAGCAAATAGGCACCGAACAAAGGCGCGAACGAACGGTTCGGGTCAATCGCACCGGTCAATTCGAGCTTCCGATAGATTTCACGGGTCACGACTTCCCCTTGGTTGACGAGGAGCTGTCCTTCTTGAATGATGACCGGTTCAACGGCGTCGATCGCCTCTTGTTCTTTCTGACGAGTCGCTTCCGAATCGAAAACATAGTTCGGGACGATCAGTTGGTCACTTAAACTCGTCGCGACCGCTCGGAATTCTAACGACAACGGTGATTGGTCGATGACCGTCGACGCCCGGTCTCTCGCCTCGGCAATCGACTCGGAACTCGTTTCGATCCGATTCGCCATGACTTCTTGAAGCGCCGTCACGGCGACGTCTTCGACGGTACGACGCGTGTTCACGGTCGCCTCTAGGAGTGAGTTCAACTCATCGTCTTCAAGGAGCCCGTTCACTTCTGTAGAGTTCAATCGATTTTTGATATCAGACAGTTCAGTGTCCTCATCCGTGTCTTCGAACGCCGCAAACAATTGCTCGATTTTGGCAATCTGTTGATCGGCGAATTCACGGCGTAATGAGAACTGACTCCCGACGGCGTTCGTCGCGTCTTGTCTGAGACGGTCCGACGCGACCCTGTCCTCGACCGTGATCGGGGAGCGGATATCCTGTGCGGCGATGCCAAGCGGCTCTACGCTGATGATTGATGGGCGCACCGTAAAGTAAAGGATCGCGCCAAGGATGAGAAAAAAGAGGACGGAGATTGTGGCGACCGTCCAATGACGTGCTTGCTGCATCAGTGCCCCCCCTTTCGTCATGTAATATCTGTACTGTAGGCGTTGATGATTTTTTTGACGAGTGGATGCCGCACGACGTCTGAGGCGCTAAAGTGCTCGAAGTGAATCCCGTCGACCCCTTCGAGGAGATGGAGCGCTTCTTGAAGCCCCGACGCTTTCCCTCTCGGTAAATCGACTTGCGTCAAATCACCGGTGACGACCATCTTCGACCCGAACCCGAGCCGTGTCAAAAACATTTTCATCTGTTCTTTCGTCGTATTCTGCGCCTCATCCAAAATGACGAACGCATCTTCAAGTGTCCGTCCGCGCATGTAAGCGAGCGGGGCGACTTCGATCGTGCCTCGCTCGAGCAGACGGTTCGTATGTTCGACACCATAGACGTCAAACAAAGCGTCATAGAGCGGTCGTAAGTAAGGGTCGACTTTTTCTTTTAAGTCACCCGGCAAGAAACCGAGGTTCTCACCCGCCTCGACGGCAGGACGCGTCAAAATGATCCGTTTCACTTGACCTTCTTTCAGCGCCCGCGCAGCCAGGACGACCGCCAAATACGTCTTCCCGGTCCCGGCCGGCCCGATCCCGAATACGAGGTCGCGTTTCTCGATGGCCCGGACGTAACGGCTCTGTCCGACCGTCTTCGCCCGGATTGGTTTCCCTTTGTTCGTCGTGAAGACGACACGGCCATAATGTTCGAGCAGTTCTTCCCCTTTGCCAATCTTAATATGTTGGATGACACTGATTGCATCGCCCTCGTTCAACCGCGCACCTTGTTTAACGAGTTGTTGCAACGTCTTGATCACACTTTTCGTCAATTCGAGCGTCTCCACGCTATCGGCTTGGATGATCAGCTCTTCGCCACGAGGCGTAAGCGCGACGGCAAGCTCGGCCTCGATCGCATGGAACACCTCGTCTTTCGGTCCGAGGAGTGCCTGCGCTTCGCTCGCATGTTCCATGACGAACGGTATCTTATCTGTCGTAATCAATGGATGTTTCTCCCCCTCATCTATAGATTGTTCCTTCTTTACTTTAGCACTATCATGCCGTTCGTGAAAGAAAGACCGTTATCTCAAGCCACAAAAAAAGCAGTGACATCGAGTCACTGCTAAAAAAATTACCGACGGCGGCGTTTCGAGACCGGCGGCTGAAGAATCTCACTCCAGACGATGGCTTGACGCGCTTCCTTCATCGAAATGCGCGTTTGCGCTTTCTTTCGTGAATCGGTCGCTTCCGTTATCGGAGGGATTTTGACTGCCTGTTCGAACGCAGCGCTCACTTTCGGGAGCGGCTCACGTGACTTTGGTGCGTGTCGATTTGGGTCAAACTCATGCCGGTCTGAATTTTCGACCGGAATCGCAACACGACGACGAACTTTTTGCGGTACTTTACTCTGCCGCTCATCTCGCGGATCGTTCAGTTGTCCATCGACTTCTTTCATCATGTCACCGACCGTATCAAGATACCGCTTCAAATCCGTGCTCGGCGGCTTTTCTCCTGTGGACGACGATTTCTCGAGTCGCTTCATGACCGCAGAAGCGATCCCGAAGGCGGCTAATAGTAAGATCCATAATCCATCCATATCGATTACTCTCTATCAGATTCGACTGGATGACCGATCGCATTACGCATTTGCGTATCCGCTTGGACGTTCAAGTAGTTGACGTAATCCATGACCCCAAGCTTGCCGTTACGGAGCGCATCTGCCATAGCGAGCGGTACTTCCGCCTCGGCCGCGACGACTTTGGCGCGCATTTCTTCGACCGACGACTTCATCTCTTGCTCGCGGGCGATCGCCATTGCGCGACGTTCCTCGGCTTTCGCCTGCGCAATTTTCTTATCTGCCTCGGCTTGGTCGGTTTGGAGCACCGCGCCGATGTTTTTACCGATATCAATGTCGGCGATGTCGATCGACAAGATTTCAAACGCCGTCCCTGAATCGAGACCTTTCGTCAATACGGTACGTGAAATCATGTCCGGGTTCTCAAGCACGTGTTTATGGTTATGTTGCGAACCGATCGTCGAGACGACCCCTTCACCGACACGGGCGATGATCGTTTCTTCACCGGCACCCCCGACGAGGCGGTCGATGTTGGCACGAACCGTGATCCGGGCTTTCGCTTTCACTTCGATCCCATCCATCGCCACACCGGCGATGAACGGTGTCTCGATGACTTTCGGGTTAACCGACATCTGTACGGCTTCTAACACGTTCCGGCCAGCAAGGTCGATGGCGGCGGCACGTTCGAACGATAACTCGATATCGGCACGGTGCGCCGCGATCAAAGCGTTGACGACACGGTCGACGTTACCACCGGCTAAAAAGTGACTCTCGAGCTGGTTCGTGTTCAAACCAATGCCTGCTTTGACGGCTTTGATGAGCGGGTTGATGATTTTAGACGGAACGACGCGACGAAGTCGCATCCCAATCAATGTGAAGATGGAGACGTGGACGCCTGAAGCAAACGAGCTGATCCACAGGCCGACCGGTACGAACGTGAAGAACACGGCGAGCGCGATCAATCCCCCACCTGTGATGAGTAACGTGCTTAATAGTTCTGGTGTCATTCTGTTACATCCTCCTTCGGTTCTACAAAGCGTCGGACGACAACGCGTCCTGAGTCGACTTTATACACCTCAATTTTTGTTTGTTCATCGAGATAGCTACCTTCTGCCACGACGTCGATTCGTTCGCCTTCAATCTCAGCAGTACCTGCTGGACGAAGTGGCGTCAATGTGACACCGACTTTCCCAAGCAACCGCTTCCGGTCGTCATGAGACAAATACCCCTTATCAGTCGACGTCGAATCGGTCAAAATCAAGCCTTTATACATGAGCGAGCGATTCGACTGCAGTCGACGATACGCCCAAAACCCGAGTCCCGCAACAAGCGCCGTCGCTAAACCAAGTGACAGCCAAAGCTGCCCGATCGTGGCACCTGCCATAATCAAACTCGCCACGACGGCGCCTATCCCGAGGACCCCGAACAATCCAAAACCGGCAACGAACACTTCAATTCCAAGAAGGACAATCCCGACGAAAAACACCGTCAGAATCACTCCGAGACCAAATGTCATCGTATTGCTACCCCCTTCCAAATCCAAAGCTACCTCTTATCTCTAGTGTATACGAAACAAGATTGAATGTGGTTTCATAATACGCAAAAAAAGGCAGAAACTTTTGGATTTCTCCAAAGTTCCCTGCCTTTTATCATTAATTCGTCAATTGTTGTTTGACAATTCGGTTCACAAGACCACCGTCAGCCTTGCCTTTAACTTGTGGCATGACGACGCCCATCACCTTACCCATATCGGACGGACCCGCAGCGTTCGTCTCGGCAATTGCTGCCTTGACGATTGCTGTGACTTCGTCTTCAGAGAGTTGCTTAGGCATGTAGACCTCTAGTACGACAATTTCATCAGCTACTTTAGAAGCAAGGTCTTCACGACCAGCGCTTTCGAATTCTCGGAGGGAGTCTCTGCGCTGTTTCATCTCTCGGTTGAGCACCGTGAGCTCCTCTTCCTCAGTAAGATCTTGTCGACCAAGTTTGATGGCCTCGTTCTGGAGCGACGCTTTGACCATCCGGATCGTCGTGAGACGATCTTTCTGTTTAGCGCGCATGGCTTGCTTCATGTCGTCCGTCAAGCGTTCTTGCAGACTCATGAGCCAACACCCTCTCTACAAAAGAAACTTCAATCAGAATTTCTTGTTCTTGCGAGCAGCTTCTGATTTCAATTTACGTTTTACGCTTGGCTTTTCGTAGTGACGACGTTTGCGAACTTCGGCAAGAGTGCCATCTTTCGCAACACCGCGTTTGAAACGACGAAGAGCGTCTTCAAGCGATTCGTTTTTACGGACACGAGTTTCCACTAGTTTTCCCTCCCTCCGAATTACACGACTAAGGAAACGTGTTTCACACGTCATACCACATTATAGTGAAATTAAGTCGTGTGGTCAACTACTACTTCAATTAATAATCGCTGTCCGAACGTCCGCCTGTGACGATGGCAATTCCGGCAGAAGCGCCAATGCGCGTTGCACCAGCATCGATCATCGCTTGTGCGCCTGCGAAATCACGGACGCCGCCTGATGCTTTGACGCCAAGATCCGGTCCGACCGTCTCACGCATGAGTCGGATGTCTTCGACGGTAGCGCCGCCAGTTGAGAATCCAGTCGACGTTTTCACGAAGTCTGCACCCGCTTTGACTGACAGTTCAGCCGCTTTTTTGATTTCTTCTTTAGTAAGCAAGCACGTTTCAAAGATGACTTTGACGAGCGTACCGTTCGCTGCTTCGACGACGGCACGGATGTCGCGTTCGACGAGGTCGAAATCGCCGTCTTTCATCGCGCTGATGTTGATGACCATGTCGACTTCGTCTGCGCCGTTAGCAATCGCATCTTTCGTTTCGAACGCTTTCACTTCAGGTGTGTTCGCACCGAGCGGGAATCCGATGACCGTACAAACTTTGACGTCCTCGTCTAATTTAAGTTGCTCGGCAGCGTAAGCGACCCATGTCGGGTTGACACAAACGCTCGCGAATTTGTACTCAAGTGCCTCTGCACATAATTTTGTAACTTGATCTTTCGTTGTTTCTGCCTTCAAGGCCGTGTGGTCGATATAACGTGCTAATTCCATAATAAATTCCTCCTCTGACATATAGGTCTGACATCTAACATATTATCATGTTTTCGAGAAATGTAACAGCTTTCACTTCATGCAAGTTGACGGCGTTTTCGCGTTTGGACCCAGCTGTTCCAACTGAAGAAAAAGATGGCGATCCAGATGCATGTGAACGCGAAGATATGATACGTTGTGAACGGTTCATCGTACAAGATGACACCGATCGCCAGACTGAGCGTCGGGGCGATGAACTGTAAAAAACCGACGAGCGTGAACGGGATATGTTGCGCCCCGTAACCGAACAACAGGAGCGGCAACGCCGTCATGACGCCCGTGCCTAAGAGCGCGGCCCAAACAATTGGTTCGCCCGTCATCGTGAGCCCGCCGCGCGACGTTTCGAAGGCGAGGAAGATGACCGCGACCGGAACGACCGCGAGCGTCTCGATGCCTAGACTGACCGTCGACGCAAGCGGCCGCCGTTTTTTGACCATCCCGTAAAACCCGAACGTACTCGCCAATATGAAAGCGATCCACGGGAACGACCCATAACCGAACGTCAAGACGAGCACCCCGACCGTCGCGACACCGACCGCGAGCCATTGGACTCGGTTTAATGATTCCCGAAAAACGAGGACACCTAACACCATGCTGACGAGCGGATTGATGTAATATCCGAGCGATGCCTCGATGATATAGCCGTGATTGACCGCCCATATGTAGACAAACCAGTTCGCACTGACGATAAAGCCGTTCAACATAAAGGCGTTCCGCGTCGCCCGATGTCTGAGCGCATAATTGAATTCAGTCCACTGTTTCGTCCATTTCAAGACGAGTAAAATGAATAGAAACGACCAGACGATACGGTGGGCGAGGATTTGACTGCTCGGTATTTCCTGTAGAAACTTCCAATAGATCGGCAGGATGCCCCACATGACGTACGCACCGATTGTGGGCATGACTCCTTTATTCAATCCGTTCACCCGCTCTCTTCATCAATTATCGTCAGTTTAGTCGATGCGTTTCGGACATTCAAGCGATTTCTTCTAGCACTCTACACGACAAAAGAGGCGCGCTCTGAGAGCGCACCTCGTGTCACACGTTCATTCAGCTCGTGATTGTCGTCAAGGCCGCAAGTGCTTGCTCCAAGTCTTCAATCAAATCGTTCACGTCTTCAAGTCCGACAGAGATACGGACGAGCCCGTCCGTGATGCCGAGTTCTGCCCGACGTTCGGCCGGAATCGAGGCATGTGTCATCCGTGCCGGCACGCTGATCAAGCTCTCGACCGCACCGAGACTTTCAGCGAGCGTGAAGTAGTTCGTTTTCGCAACGACCGCCTCTGCCGCTTCGGCCGATCCGACGTCAAAAGCGATCATGCCGCCAAACCCTCGGGCTTGTGACAGATGGACTTGTTTCGCCGTCTCGCTGGCAATGCTCGGGTGCAACACCCGGCTGATCGCCTCGTGAGACGTCAAGAACTCGACGAGGGCGAGCGCGTTCGTCTCGATTTCTTCCATCCGAACCGCGAGCGTCTTGATGCCGCGCACGACGAGGAAGCTGTCTTGCGGTCCGAGCACGGCCCCGACCGAGTTTTGTAGGAACGCCAAGCGTTCCCCAAGTTCTTCTGTCCGGGCGACGACGAGTCCGGCGACGACGTCACTATGTCCACCTAAATATTTCGTGGCGCTATGCAAGACGTAGTCCGCACCGAACTCAATCGGATTTTGGAAATATGGTGTCATGAACGTATTGTCGACGACGAACAAGACGTCGGCCTCGGTCGCAATGTCACGCACACTCCGCATGTCCGTGACGTTCAAGAGCGGATTCGTCGGCGTCTCGACATAAATCATTTTTGTGTTCGGTTGAACGGCTTCGCGGACTGCCGCCGCGTCAGACGTATCGACAAAAGATGCTTCCAAGCCAAGTGATTGAAATACTCGATTGAATACACGGTACGTTCCCCCATATACGTCAGAACCGACGATGACGTGGTCCCCTGATTTCATTAACATGAGAATCGTTGAGATGGCGGCCATCCCTGAAGCGAACGCAAAACCACGCGCCCCGCCTTCGATGTCGGCGATCAGCGTCTCAAGCGCCGTCCGCGTCGGGTTAGCCGTCCGCGAATATTCATACCCGTCCCGCAAATTGCCGATTCCGTCTTGTTTATAAGTACTCGTTTGATAGATGGCTGGTGTCACGGCACCCGTCAACGGGTCCGTCGTCTTACCGCCGTGAATAAGCGCTGTTTTTGTACGCATGTTCTGCCTCCTTGACTATTCCTTGACTTAAATATCGTTCGACACTGTCCGGTAAAATCGTGACGATCACACCTTCGGTCATCCGGTTTGCTTCCTTCACACAAGCGGCGATGGCCGCACCGGAAGAACTTCCGACGAGCAGTCCTTCTTGCTTCGCCAAATGGGCGACGTAATAAAACGCGTCATCGTCAGAGATCGTATAGATCCCATCGACAAGTTCACGATCTAAAAACGGAGGCCACTTCTCGACACCGATTCCTTCTGTTTTATGGGGCCCTGGTTGCCCGCCATTCAAGATTGATCCTTCGGGCTCAACGACAACGTTGCGTGTGCCATAGTTTTTCAAAACCGCGGCGACCCCGGTGAACGTGCCACCCGAGCCCGCGCCGGCGATAAAGACATCGATGTTCGGTATGTCTTGCAATAGCTCTTGGGCGAGTGAGTCCACGTACGTATCCGGGTTATCCGGATTCGAGAATTGTTCAGGTAAGTAGGCGTTATGTTCAACCGCCAACGCTTTGGCCCGCTCGATCGCACCATGCATCCCGAGCTCCGTCGGCGTGTTGATGACAGTCGCGCCGAGCAATGACATGAGCGCTTGCTTTTCTTGACTAAACTTTTCAGGCGTGACCGTCATCAAGTTCACCCCGTATCGCTGACAGGCGAGGGCGAGTCCGATGCCGGTATTTCCGGCCGTCGGCTCAACGACCGTACCACCTCGTTCGAGTTGGCCGCGTTCAAGCGCTTGTTCGATCAAATGAAGCCCGAGCCGGTCTTTCACACTCCCGCCTGGATTCATCATCTCGAGCTTGCCGTATATTTTAACGCCTTTCGGAACAGGCAACGTCCGTAACTCGAGCAGCGGCGTGTCCCCGATCAGTTCATAGACGTTATTGACGAGCATATTACGCCTCGTCCTTAAAGATGATGTGCCACTCGTCACGTTTCGCGAGCATGTCGGCCGCTAATTTTTTTGCGCCCTCAAAGTCGTGGTGGTTGGCACTTCCGCATTGGATTGGGTTTTGCGCCGGCAACTCCGTCGCATTTGCTGCATCACGGAGTGTCGCCTCGACGAGGTCGAGCATCGATTCGTAATCGCCGTCGTTCAACATCGTCCAATAAAAACCAGTCTGGCAACCCATCGGCGAGACGTCGATGATTTGGTCCGAGTGACTGCGGCTATTTTCAGCGATCAAGTGCTCGAGCGAATGGACGGCCCGCATCGGCATGAGACCCTCGTTCGGTTGGATGAAGCGAATGTCGTATTTATAGATCGTATCGGCCGTCCCTTTTTTCACTCCTGCTAAACGGACGTAAGGCGCTTGTACTTTTGTATGGTCCAAATTAAAACTTTCGACTTTATAACTTTTCATGATTGAGTTCCTCCTGATTGTTTCGTGGCCACGACGAGCCAGACGAATTTATTTTTTTGTGTCATCGAGACCGTATAACCGTTCGCTTCGAGCATTGCTTGGATTGTTTGCGTGTAAGGATAAAACTCACGGTTCAAGTCTTCGATTAAATCGTCGTAACCGTTCACGCTCGCCCAGTCGAGAATGTCTCGCTTCGCCTTTTGCGAGGCGAACATCGTGTCGAGTAAGACGAACCGCGGTGAATTGAGCTGCTCGACGTAACCTTGAATCGCTGTCCGTTTCTCTTCATCCGTCAGATGGTGAAACGCGTATGACGACACGATCGTATCTACCTGCTCTGTCGTCGGGTAGTTTAAAAAGTCACCGTCGATAATATCAATCTCAAGTTTTTCGGCGGCGACTGCCCTCATCTCCGGTGACGGTTCGACCGCAACCAGCTCGTGACGTTCTAAAATCTTCATACTTAAGTTCCCGGTCCCGACTCCGAACTCCATGACCTTCCCTTCGAGATGATCCACGACCTCGCTCAACATCTCCTCATAACCTGCGAACACTTCTTTATATTGCTCGTCATGTCCGGCCACGGTCGTGTCGTATTGCGTTGCCCATTCCTTAAAAATGTCCATGAACTGTAATCCCATTGCTCCACCCCATCGCTTTATTCCGACTATGTCGATAAGTTTTATATGTTTTATCTATTCAGACCATACCAATTTTCCAAAAAAATCTCAAGCGAATTGTTCGGATTATTGTATTCGAGGTCATATCACGCCCAATTTTTGAAACTTGAGTTGAATTCGTTCACGTTGTTCAAAAAATAATCGGTCATGAAGAAGAGCCCTCGCCTAGGCGAGGGCTCTTGTCATGTGGTCATTGAACATAAAATCAGCTCCCGCAAACTGCGGGAGCTGATTTTATGTTCAATTCAATTCAATTCAAGCGCATACGACAACGCCGCTAACGCGTAGAGCGGCGCCGTCTCGGTACGCAAAATCCGGGGACCGAACGCACATGAGCGCGCGCCTTGCTTCGTCCAGGCGTCTACTTCCTGCTCGTCAAATCCGCCTTCAGGACCGACGATCAGCAGGAGACGCTGTCCGCGTTCAAGCGCTTTGAATACAGCCGCGAGTGCCGCTTGTTCCCCTTGCTTCGCCGACTCTTCATAAGCGATGACGACCGCATCGTAATTAGAAAAGTCGTCTAGCAGGTCACGCGACGAGACGTACGCGCACGTCGGGACGACAGCCCGGTACGACTGTTCGGCCGCTTCTTGCATGATCTTCTGCAAGCGATCGACTTTCTTCGGGGCTTTTTTAGCGTCCCATTTCGCGACCGATCGTTTCGACTCGAACAACTTCAAGTGATGCAACCCGAGCTCGGTCGCTTTTTGAGCGACGAGCTCGACTTTATCACCTTTCGGCAGTGCGTAGGCGAGCGTCACATCAACGGGCAGTTCAGTCGTCGCCTGCCGCGCTTCGAGTACTTTTGCCGTCCCCGATTTTTTTTCGAGCGCGACCACCTCACAGACGTACTCGATACCTGTACCGTCTAACAACACCATCTGATAACCCGGTCCCGCCCGCAACACCGTCCCGATATGATGGACGACGTCTTGCGGCAATGCGACCGTGTCTGTTTTAAACGCATCACGTTGTAAGAAATAGCGTTGCATGGCTTACCCCTTCTTCGCGATGATGGCGACCCAGTCTTCCATGACTCGCGTCTCTTCGATCGAGAATCCAGCCGCCTTGAGCGCTGCCGTCACTTCATCTCGTTTTTGGCCGATGATACCCGACGTGATGAAATAGCCGCCTGGTTTGACGCGCACGTAAGCATCGTCAACGAACAGCATGATGACGTCGGCTAAAATGTTGGCGACGATCAAGTCATACTCACCGCTCATCCCTTTCAACAAATCACCCGTCTTGACGTCGACGACGTCTAGAACGCCGTTCGTCTCGACGTTTTGGCGGGCCGATTCGACCGCGACCGCATCCAAATCGAGCGCCTCGACTCGTTCCGCGCCAAGCTTCGCCGCCGCGATAGCAAGTACGCCTGAGCCCGTCCCGACATCGATCAAGCGGTCACCCGGTTGGATATAGTTCTCGATCGCTTGAATGCACAGCATCGTCGTCGGGTGCGTCCCGGTCCCGAACGCCATACCCGGGTCGAGCAAGATCACGTTCTCTTCCGGTTGTGGCACGTATTCTTCCCACAGCGGCACGATCGTGAGATGTTGCGAGATCTTGACCGGTTTATAGTACTGCTTCCACGAGTGGGCCCAGTCCTCCTCATCCATCTCGAGCGCCGTCACGGTACCCGCGCCGACTTCAAAGATATTGCGAAGCCGTTCAATTTCTTTTTTCAGTGTCGAGAGCGTGTCCGGTAGGTCGCCTGAGACAGGAACGTACGCTTTCACGTGGACACCCGACGTTGGATACGTATCGCGGCCGGATTCGTCCCAAATCTCTCCGAAATGATCTTCTGCCATCATCCGGTCATAGTCTTCGACGTCCTCGATGACGACACCTTGTGCCCCCACTTCATGTAGTAAATTTGATACGGCTTCGACTGCCTGCTGTGTCGTGTGGACACAAATTTCAGACCATTTCATCGCTTGTACACGCTCCTTTTACTGGCTAAAAAACTTTTTCATCTTTTGGAAGAGGCCGTGCTGTTCTTCCACGCCTGCTTCTCCGCTGATCTCTTCAAACTCGCGGAGCAATTCTTTTTGACGATCTGTCATGTTCGTCGGTGTCATGATGACGATATTGACGTACTGGTCGCCGTTGCCGCCCCCGCGAACGCTCGGCATCCCTTTTCCACGCAAACGGAATTTCGATCCGGTCTGTGTTCCGGCTGGTACTTTCAAACTGACCTTGCCGTGCACGGTCGGGACTTCGAGTTCGGCGCCGAGTGCTGCTTGCGCGAACGTGACCGGCATCTCCATCGAGATGTGCTGGTCGACACGCTCGAAGATTTCGTGCGCCCGAACGCGGACAACGATGTAAAGATCGCCAGCCGGGCCACCGTTAGCGCCAGGACCACCTTTACCGGACATGCGGATCTGTTGGCCGTTATCGATACCGGCAGGAATTTTGACTTCGACTTGCTGTGTCTTCTTGACGTGACCAGAGCCATGGCACGTCGTACATTTCTCTTTGATCGTCTTGCCTGTTCCATGACATTGGCTACACGTCCGCTGATTCACCATGCGACCGAGCACCGTGTTCTGTTCGACCGTTTCGACACCGCTACCGCCACAACGGCCGCACGTCTCTGGTTTCGTACCCGGCTTGGCACCGCTACCCATACACGTGTCACATTCGACTTCGATCTCAAGGTCGATCGTTTCCGTCTTACCGGTCACGCTCTCCATGAAGTCGAGGTCGACGACGTATTGATAATCTTCTCCGCGTCGCGGTGCGTTCGGGTCTTGACGACGTCCGCCGCCGCCGAAGAACATGTCGAAGATGTCGCCGAATCCGCCTTGGAAGTCACCGCCGCCTCCGAACTGGCTCGCTCCTTCAAATCCGAAGCGGTCATATTGAGCCCGTTTTTGCTCGTCTGACAGCACTTCATACGCCTCGCCGAGCTCTTTAAATTTATCGGCCGCATCCGGCTCTTGGTTGATGTCTGGATGATATTCCCGTGCCAATTTGCGATAGGCACGTTTGATGTCTTGCGCCGAGGCCGATTTGTCTAGGCCAAGCACTTCATAATAATCTCGTTTCGCCACGTTACTCTCTCCTCTTTACTGTTTCAAGTTCGATTTTACCGATTCTACCTTAACATGGAAAGAGCCAAAGCAGAAACCTGCTTTGGCGCCATCCAATCTATCGGTTGCCTTATTTACGATCGTCGAGATCTTCAAACTCTGCGTCGACGACGTTATCGTCTTTCGCTTCTGTTTGTGTCTCAGCGCCTTCAGCACCTTGCTGTTCAGCCATGTTCGCATATACTTTTTGCGTCAATTCTTGTACGACTTCAGATAGCTCATCTTTCGCCATACGGATTGCTTCGAGGTCTGTACCTTCAAGTGCTGATTTTGCTTTTTCTTTCGCTGCTTCGGCTTTGTCTTTATCTGTTGCGTCGACTTTATCTCCAAGGTCTTTGATCGCCTTGTCCGTCGCGAAGACGAGTTGGTCCGTTTCGTTACGGAGCTCTGCTTCTTCTTTACGCTGCTTGTCTGCTTCCGCGTTCGCTTCCGCTTCTTTCACCATGCGCTCGATTTCAGCCTCGTCGATACCTGAAGACGACTGGATCGTGATCGACTGCTCTTTGTTCGTACCGAGGTCTTTCGCCGATACGTGAACGATTCCGTTCGCATCGATGTCGAACTTGACTTCGACTTGTGGTACACCGCGTGGTGCCGGCGGGATGTCCGTCAACTGGAAACGACCGAGCGTCTTGTTGTCAGGCGCCATCGGGCGTTCCCCTTGCAAGACGTGGATGTCAACGGCTGGCTGGTTGTCTGCTGCTGTCGAGAAGACTTGTGATTTCGATGTCGGAATCGTCGTGTTGCGATCGATCAACTTCGTCATCACGCCACCCATCGTCTCGATACCGAGCGAAAGCGGAGTCACGTCGAGAAGGACGACGTCTTTCACGTCACCGGCAAGGACACCGCCTTGGATCGCTGCACCGAGGGCAACGACTTCGTCCGGGTTAACGCCTTTGAACGGCTCTTTCTTCGTGAAATCGTGAATCGCTTTTTGGACCGCAGGGATACGTGTCGAACCACCGACGAGGATGATCTTGTCGAGGTCAGACGGCGTGAGGCCTGAGTCTTTCAACGCGCGGCGAGTTGGTTCCATCGTGCGCTCGACGAGGTCTGCTGTCAATTCATCGAATTTCGCACGTGTGAGTGTTGTTTCAAGGTGAAGCGGGCCAGCTGCTCCTGCTGTGATGAACGGGAGGCTGATGTGCGCGCTTGTCACGCCTGAAAGATCTTTCTTCGCTTTCTCGGCCGCATCTTTCAAACGTTGGAGCGCCATCTTGTCTTGCGCGAGGTCGATACCGTTCTCTTTTTTGAATTCAGATACGAGGTAATCGATGACTTTTTGGTCAAAGTCGTCTCCACCAAGTCGGTTGTCCCCTGCTGTCGCGACGACTTCAAACACACCGTCTCCGAGCTCGAGAATCGAGACGTCGAACGTACCGCCACCAAGGTCATAGATCAAGATCGTGTGGTCTTCACCTTTGTCGAGGCCGTAAGCGAGCGCCGCTGCCGTCGGCTCGTTAATGATCCGTTTGACATCGAGACCGGCAATTTTCCCAGCGTCTTTCGTCGCTTGACGCTCAGCGTCGTTAAAGTAGGCAGGAACTGTGATGACCGCTTCAGTTACTGACTCACCAAGGTAGTCTTCTGCATCTTTTTTAAGTTTTTGCAAAATGATGGCCGAAATTTCTTGTGGCGTGAATTTCTTACCGTCGACTTCGACCGTATGTGACGTTCCCATATGACGCTTGATCGATTGGATTGTGTTCGGGTTCGTGATTGCTTGACGCTTCGCGACTTCACCGACTTGACGCTCTTCCCCTTTGAATGCGACGACAGACGGTGTCGTACGGTTCCCTTCTGCGTTTGAGATGACGACCGCTTCGCCACCTTCCATAACTGCTACACAAGAGTTCGTTGTTCCTAAGTCAATTCCGATAATTTTAGCCATTGTCTATTCCTCCATCTAGTTAAGTAATTTTATTCTGAAACTTTTACCATGCTTGGACGAATGACGCGTCCGTGCAACGTGTACCCTTTTTGAAGCTCCAGCGTTACAATCCCAGACTCGAACTCATCGCTAGGTTCTTGCATGACCGCTTGATGATAATTCGGGTCGAACGGCTGACCGACCGCTTCGATCACTTCAACGTTCTCGGCGTTTAACACGTCGAGCAATTGACGGTGGATCATATCGACACCCGCTTGAATCTGTTTAGCGTCATCCGATGACGCTTCGACTTGAAGCGCACGCTCAAAGTTATCGATGAGCGGAATCAATTTCTCGATGACGGCTTGCGAAGCGAACTTGACGCGTTTCGCGTTCTCTTCGTTCGTTCGGCGGCGGAAGTTGTCAAAATCAGCACGAATCCGGAGCTCGCTCGCTTTGAGCGCTTCGATTTCTTGTTGCAAATCTGGTCCCTCAGAACTTTCTTCCACTATTTCAGCATTTGAAACCTCGTCAGCGTCCGCAGTCTCTGACTGCAACGCGTCGAAATCTTTCTCTTCGAGCACTTCTTCTTGGTCTGGCCCGTTTTGATTTTCAGTAGTCATATTGAGGCTCCTTTCGTTCACTCTTCTAGTTTCGTTCGCCTTAACGCTTCAATGATTTGTCCCATCATCCGCACCCCGTGTCGATAATCCATCCGGGTCGGACCGATCATCGCGATCGTCCCGAACGTCTTGCCGTCGAGCGTATAGTCCGAGGTGATGACGCTACAATTTTGAAGCGCAAGGATCCCATTCTCGCTCCCAATGCTCACATAAATCTCGCGATTTGGCAACGATTCGAGCCAGTCGGTCAACCGTTCTTGCTCGTCGATCCACTCTAGGAACGGACGTAACGTATCGAGCGTTTGAAACTCGGGTTGGTTGAAAATGTTTTTCTTCCCACCAAGATACAGCGAGGTCGGATGATGTACCCCGACGGTCGCTTGAATGAGTTGCATCATCGACTCATATTGTTGTTGATGAGCGAGGCGAAGGTTTGACACTTCTTCTCCGATACGGAACTTCAGTTGACCGAGCGGAGTTCCTTTTAGACGATCGTTTAAAAATCGGATTGTTTGTTCGACCATATCCGGCGCCATCGGCGATTCGAACACGACCGTTCGATGTTCGACGTGCCCTTGATCAGTTACGATCAAGACGACACCGCGCCGTTCATCGAGCGGCATCAAATCGATCCGTGCTAGCCGGTTCATCTGACTGCTCGGGCCGAGCGCTACCGTCGTATAATTGGTCAAGTCAGAGAGTAGGTCAGCGGCTTGACGAATGAGGACTTCTGACTCTTGGGCGGACGCTCGCAAGCGTTCCCCGAGCCGATATGTTTCCCGCTCGTCGATGAGTTTCGTCTCGACAAGGTGATCGACGTAATAACGATACCCGACTTCAGACGGGATTCGCCCTGCTGAAGTGTGCGGTTTTTCGATCAAGCCCATGTCTTCTAAATCCGCCATGTCGTTTCGGATCGTCGCCGAACTGAACGACAAGTCATCCCGTTTCGAAAGCGTCCGTGAACCGACGGGCTGGGCTGTCTGAATGTAATCATCAATGATCGCTCGTAAAATGAGCAATTGTCTCTCTGTCAGCACAACATCACTCCTCTCTGAAGGATTGGCCTCACTTTTATTAGCACTCATATTTACTGAGTGCTAATCACACTTCAAATATTATCATGTTCTCCTTATTTGTCAATTCAAATGCATCATTTTTTCCATCGATTGAAAGTCATTCGAAATGCATCTTCCGCGCACTTTCGGTATGATACGAATTGAGGTGATCATATGTTTACAACTAAACAATTTAACGTGTTTACGCAAGACGGGCTCGACGCCCGCATGTCAGGTATTCGCGCGGACATTCAACCGCTGTTCCATCGCATCTATGACGAGGTCGGTCCGCAACTCGAAGCCGACGTCGGCATCCCGCTCTATCTCCACGTCGCCAAGCACGCCCGCCGGACGGTCAATCCGCCGAAAGATACGTGGATGGCGATCTGTCACGATAAACGTGGCTATAAGAAACATCCGCATTTCCAAGTCGGTCTGTTCGACGACCGTGTCTTCGTCTGGCTTGCCTTCATCTATGAGATGCCGAACAAAGAAGCAATCGGCAAACGACTCATGACAATCGACTTTAAACATGAATTTCCCGACTTCCATCTTGCCGGCGATCATATGAAAAAAGAGGCGTTCTTGATCGAAGAGACGTCCTCTGCGTCAATCGATGCCATCGTCGAGCGCTTCGCGACCGTCAAAAAAGCCGACTTCTTGATCGGTCGTCAACTTTCGGCCGATGCCTCGATCCTCCAAAACGAAGCGGCGTTCCTCGCCCTTGTCGAGGACACGTTCGGACGGCTCATGCCGATCTACCGCGAGCTCGTTCTCTAACTAAAACAGGCGAATCCGACATCGGATTCGCCTGTTTTTATGTTGTCACATCATTTAATCGTGCCTCACCGATGAATGCCGCGAACGCCTCGTTGGCGAGCGGGAGTCCCGACTCGGTCAACCGGACGTGCGTGTCCGTCGTTTCAATCAACTGTTTCGCTTTCAGTTCGGACAAGACATGCCCGAACACCGACTCCATCGAGACACCGTACTTCGTTTCGAACGTCTCGAACGACACACCGCTGCGCATCCGGAGTCCGAGAAACAACTCTTCTTCCATCCGCTCGAACGTCTCGAGTGTCGTCGTACTTCGAACCGGTAAACCTTCCGCCTTGATATAGTGCGGGATCGGCGCGACGTTCGCCCGGCGCTCGCCGTTCAAGTAACTGTGAGCCCCGGCTCCGAAGCCGTAATACTCCTCGTTCCGCCAATACACTTGGTTGTGACGGCTCTCCCGTCCCTCGACACTGTAGTTCGAGATCTCGTACTGCTTGAGCCCACGGCGTTCGAGCGTCTCCATGACTTTCAAGTACATGGCGACTTCGATGTCCTCACCCGGCAGACGAAGCTTGCCTTTGCGGTCTTGGATCGCGAAGACGGTGTGCGGTTCGAGGATCAAGGAATAGGACGAGACGTGTTGGATCGGCAGTTTGAACGCCAAGTCGAGGTCCCGTTCGATCTGTTCGAGCGTCTGCTCCGGTAGTCCGAACATGAGGTCGATCGAGATGTTGTCGAACCGTTTCGCCGCTTCCGTCACCGTCGCGAACACGTCATCCGCCCGATGCGTCCGCCCGATCCGTTCAAGCCCGCCGTCGTCGAACGTCTGGACGCCGAAACTGACGCGGTTGACACCGCCTCGTTTCATCGTATCGAGCTTTTCGGCGCTCACAAAGTTCGGATTCGCCTCGACCGAGTATTCTATATTCTTTGTAGCGAGCGGGAGCAAGTGCCGCTCGACCATGTCCATGAGACGTTTCATCTGCACCTCATCGAGCGCGGTCGGCGTTCCTCCGCCGATAAAGATCGTCTCGATCTCATTTGTCGGATATTGTTCAAGCGATAGGACGATCTCTCGTTCTAACGCATCTAAATAGTCATCAACCGGTTGGTTCTTTAAGAACACCTTGTTGAAATCGCAGTAATAACAAATATGTTCACAAAATGGAATGTGAAGATATACGGCTTTAGCCATGGCGGCCACCCCTTTCTTCTCCTTCCATTTATAACGCTTTTTACGTCTTCACGCCACTGTCTGCATTCAATCGAAACGATGGATGAACAATCCGCTCTTCAGTTTCGGATCGAACCAAGTCGATTTCGGTGGCATCTGTCCGGATTCATCGGCGACCTGCATCAACTCTCCCATCGCCGTGGCGTGACATGTCAACACGACGACATCCGGTCGCTCGGCCAACCGTTCTAGTTGTAAGGCGGCGTCTGAGCCGCCGACGAAGTCAATCCGTTTATCGGTCCGGACATCGTCCACTCGGAAGTACGGTTCGAGAATATCCCGTTGTAGCGTGGCGACGTCGAGAGCCGTGGTCGACTGTCGTTTCGTCAACTCATACTGTTTGCCACGGTAAGACAATCCGAACGAACCGCGCGCTTGCGGAACGATGAGGCCGTCAGTCGACAGCACTTCGTACGAGAACGAAATCCCGTCCAATAAAGCCGCGACTTCTTCAGGCGTAACATCGGTCAACAGGCGATGGTACGGCAAGATTGTCAACTCGTCGCTCGGGAAGAGCACGCCTAAAAAGTGATCGCGTTCTAGTTTCGATTCACCTTCAGGCAGTTCTCGCGCCGCGACGACAGCCGCCGCTTTGGCCCGATGATGCCCGTCGGCGATATAGATGGACGGGATCGTCGCCCCAATCATAATGACACGCGCCTGATCATTCGGCGGCACCGCATAGCCTTCGTGCAAGACACCTTGACTGTCCGTGAAGGAAAATAGAGGTCGTTCGTTCGTGGCGGCTTCAAGGATACGCCGTAACGCCTCGTCCGGCTTATGGCTCAGTAAAATCGGTCCGGTGTGCGCTTTCGTCGCCGCCACATGTTCGACCCGTTCCCGCTCTTTCACTTCTCGTGTATGTTCATGGATCTTGATGCGGCCCGCCTCATAATCCGCGACCGAAAACGTCGCCACGAGACCGGTTTGACGCCGCCCTTGATTCGTCAGCCGATAGACGTAAAAGCCGTTTGCCTGTTCCTTCAGTTCAGTCGCGTACAACCGTTCCAACTCGGCCCTCGCACGACGCCCCCACGCTTCGAGTGACAGGTCAGCGACAAACAGTTCTGGCTTATCGACTGAGAGAAATGAGTTCGGACGTCGCTCGACGTCTCCTCGTGCCTGTTCGACGTTCACGACGTCGTACGGGTCAGCCGCCACAGCTTCAGGATGGGTCGGCATATACGGTTTAAACGGTTTAAATATGACCATATTGATCCCTCCTTAAAATTCACGGACGCGCATGACGCCCTCGATGTCGTATAAAGCATGCACGGACAGTTCTTCTTGTTTATGGTTATCGATGTCGATCATCGTGTAGGCCACATCGTTCCGGCTGCGATTCACCATGTTATCGATGTTGATCCCGTTCTCGGCGAGCCGGCTCGCGATTTGACCGACCATGTTCGGGACGTTCAAGTGCAGCACCGCCAATCGTCGCTTACCGACGTAAGGAAGTTCAGTGTCCGGGAAGTTAGCGGAATTCCGGATGTTTCCGGTCTCTAAATATAGTTTCAGCGTATCGACGGCTTGAATCGCGCAATTCACTTCGGATTCCCGTGTCGAAGCCCCAAGATGCGGAAAAGCGACGACTTGCGGATGGCCGAGCAACGCCTGTTGCGGGAAGTCTGTAATGTACGTCGCCACTTTATCTTGTAACGCCTCAATCAAATCAGCGTCGTTCACGAGCTCGCCGCGGGCGAAGTTCAATAACGTCACCCCGGGCTTCATCCGTTTGAACCAACTAGCGTCGATCAAGTTGCGTGTGTCGTCCGTCAGCGGCATATGGATTGAGAGCAAATCGACGTCTCTAAGCAAGTCGTCTAAATGCTTGGCTCGTTTTACTTGCTTCGATACGTTCCACGCCCCATCGACCGATAAATGCGGGTCGTACCCGACGACGTCGACACCGAGCTGGAGCAGGTCGTTCGCGAGCGACGCCCCGATCGCGCCGAGGCCGACGATGCCGACCTTCTTGCCTCGTAATTCAGAACCGACGAAACGGCGCTTCTCGTCTTCCATCGCCCGCTCAAGTAACGCTTGGCTTGGGAACGTTTGCTCATTCACCCAACGCGCGCCTTCAAGGATCGGTCGGACCGATAAAAGCATGCTCGCGAGTACGAGTTCTTTGACCGCGTTCGCGTTCGCCCCTGGTGTATGGAACACGACGACGCCTTGACGCGCCAAGCGCTCAAGCGGGATGTTGTTCACCCCAGCCCCGGCCCGGGCGATCGCGAGCAAGTACGGGGGAATCTCGGCGTCGTGAACGTCATGGCTCCGAATGACCCAGGCATCAGCCTGCTCCACTGCGTTGACGGCGTATTCTCTCGGCTCAAAACGCTCTAGCCCGGCTGATGCGATTTGATTATATGTTTTGATGTGGAACATCGTATCCCTCCTGTTCAAATGCTTGCATCACTTCGACTAGACGAACGACTCCTTCGAGCGGCATCGCGTTGTAAAGACTGGCTCGCAGCCCTCCGACCGAGCGGTGGCCACCAAGTTCGATCAATCCACGTTCCTCGGCAAACTGTTGAAACGCTTGATCCGTCTCGTCCCGTCCCGTCGTGAACGGAATATTCGTCAATGAACGGATATCTCCCGTGACGAGCGACCGGAACAACGTTGAGCCGTCTAAATAAGCATACAATCGCGCGCTCTTCTCACGGTTGCGCCGTTCCATCTCGGCGACGCCACCCGTCCGTTCGACCCAGGCGAGAACCCGTTCGGCGACATACATGCTAAACGTCGCCGGTGTGTTCAAAACGGTGTCGGTGTGACGGGCGTAGTTCAAATAACTTGGCAAATCGCGGTCGACAATCAAGTCGCGACGAATGATGACGACGCTTAACCCGGCCGGTCCGATATTTTTTTGGGCGCCTGCGTACAGCAGACCGTAGCGGCTCACGTCAATCGATTCCGCCAAAATATTGGAGGACACGTCCGCGACGAGCGGGATGCCTGTATCCGGAAGCGTCGTATAACGTGTCCCTTCGATTGTATTGTTCAACGTCAAATGGAGATAATCGGCGGTCTCGCCATCCCCTTCATAGTCAGGCAGTTCCCGATAGTTCGAACTCGCCGAACTGCCGACGACGGCGACGTCCCCATAGTGGCGGGCATCAGCGATCGCTTTTTTCGACCACGTGCCGCTGTCGAGATAAGCGAAACGCCCTGTCGTACGCAAGTTCATCGGAATCATCGAGAACTGGAGCGTCGCCCCGCCTTGCAGCCAAAGGACGGCGTAATCGTCTGAGATGTCCATCAACCTCCGCAGCCTCGCTTCGAGCGCCTCGGCAATCGCAATGAAGCGCTCCGAACGGTGGCTCATCTCGACGATCGAGACACCCGTCTCTTGATAAGACAGAAACTCGTCTTGCACTTCTTGTAGTACCGATTTTGGCAAAACGCTCGGCCCTGCTGAAAAATTATAGACGGTCACCGCTACTCCTCCTCTATTTTTCTGTAAGTGGGTACTATTCCGTACCGGACGTAACGAATCCTGCCAAATGAAAAAAATCGCCCTTATCCATGGATAAGGGCGACCACTCATTCTTCGTCCATCGACAAGACGGACATGAACGCTTCTTGCGGCACTTCGACGGATCCAACCATCTTCATGCGTTTTTTACCTTCTTTTTGTTTCTCGAGAAGTTTACGTTTCCGCGAGATGTCGCCGCCGTAACATTTGGCAAGGACGTTTTTACGCAACGCCTTGATCGTCGACCGGGCGACAATTTTCGTGCTGACCGCTGCTTGGATCGGCACTTCGAACTGCATCCGTGGGATGAGCGCCTTTAATTTTTCAACGATGACTTTCCCACGTTCGTAGGCAAAGTCGCGGTGAACGATAAAGCTGAGCGCATCGACGAGCTCGTTGTTGAGGAGAATATCCATCTTGACGAGGCGTGACGGACGATACCCGATCAAATCATAGTCAAGTGAGGCATAGCCTTTCGTACTTGATTTCAATTGATCAAAGAAGTCGTAGACGATTTCACTGAGCGGAATATCGTACGTGATTTTAACACGAGTCGTATCGATGTACTCCATATCGATAAAACTGCCACGTTTCTTCTGACAAAGTTCCATGATCGAGCCGACGTAATCGTTCGGTGTCATGATCGCCGCTTTGACGTATGGCTCTTCGATCAATTCAACTTTTTGTTGCTCAGGCATCTTCGACGGGTTATCGACGTGGATGACGTCTCCTGACGTCGTCGTGACGTGATAGATAACCGACGGTGCCGTCGTGATCAAGTCGATTCCAAACTCGCGCTCGATCCGCTCTTGAATGATTTCCATATGAAGCATGCCGAGGAATCCGCTACGGAAACCAAATCCGAGCGCTTGTGACGTCTCGGGCTCGAACTCGAGTGCCGCATCAGATAACTGGAGCCGCTCAAGCGCTTCACGTAAATCGTTATACTTGGCCGCATCAATCGGATAAAGACCGCAGTATACCATCGGGTTCATCTTACGGTAACCAGGAAGTTGCTCGGTCGATGGGTTTTTAGCAAGCGTGATCGTATCACCGACACGAACGTCGCCAACCGTTTTAATCGATGCCGAGAGCGTACCAACGTCTCCGACATTCAACTCTTTCACAGATAACGGTTTAGGTGTCGAGACACCAAGATCCGTCACTTCGAACGATTTACCGGTAGACATCATTTGAACTTTATCCCCGACTTTGACCGAACCGTTGACGACTCGGATCGAGGCGACGACGCCACGATACGCATCGTAATACGAGTCGAAGATCAAAGCCTGAAGCGGTGCTGACGGATCTCCCGTCGGCGGCGGCACAAGCTCTACGATCTGTTCAAGAATTTCTTCAATCCCGATTCCCGCCTTGGCAGAAGCCGGCACCGCATCACTGGCGTCCAGTCCAATCACGTCCTCGATCTCTTGACGGACGCGTTCGACGTCAGCCGACGGTAAGTCGATCTTGTTGATGACCGGGATGATCTCGAGGTCGTTGTCGAGTGCGAGGTAGACGTTTGCGAGCGTCTGCGCCTCGATCCCTTGGGCAGCATCAACGACGAGGACCGCACCTTCACACGCTGCGAGTGAGCGCGAGACTTCATACGTGAAGTCGACGTGTCCAGGCGTGTCGATCAAATGAAGGATGTACTCAACTCCATCTTTTGCGGTATAGTTCAATTTAACAGCGTTCAATTTGATCGTGATGCCACGTTCTCGTTCGAGATCCATCGCGTCAAGCGTCTGTTCTTTCATTTCACGCGCCGTAAGCGCACCAGTTCTCTCGAGAATCCGGTCAGCTAGCGTCGACTTACCATGATCGATGTGGGCGATGATGGAAAAGTTGCGAATCTTCTTCTGACGGTTCTCTAATTCTTGTTTGTTCATATATGGGTTCACCTATCCTTCTCATGCATACCGTGTCATTATATCAAAATCCTAAGTTAATGTGTACGACCTACTACAACAATACCACATATAGTTTTCAGAATAATCATCAAGTGGTTGCTTTTCGAATAACCGTTTGCTACAATTGTGCTTGTTCTGTTGAATGATTACTTGAAGTAATGAGAACATACACTTTCTTGTTTCAGGAGGTGAAATAACATGGCAAATATCAAATCAGCAATCAAACGTGCAAAAACTTCTGAAAAACGTCGCGTCGCTAACTCGCAAGAGAAAGCAGCAATGCGTACAGCAGTAAAACGTGTCGATACTCTCGTCGTCGAAGGAAACAAAGAAGCAGCTCAAGAAGCTTTCGTCCTCGCTACGAAGAAAATCGACAAAGCTGCAGCAAAAGGTCTCATCCACCAAAACAAAGCAGGTCGTGACAAATCACGTCTCGCAGCTCGTATCGCAGCTCTCTAATTAGAGAACAAACGAAACAGCCGCCTCCGTTCAGGAGCCGGCTGTTTTTTTGTATAGCATGACGTAATGTGTCCCGACCCCTTCGATTTCGAAGGGATCACCGACGATGACGAGGCCGTTTCGTTCATAAAACCGGACCGCGACCTCGCGAGCGTTACACCACCAAGAAGCGTTCAGTTCACGATGGACTGCCTGTAAGAAACGAGAGCCGACGCCCGTCCCGGCGACGTCCGGATCGGTGGCCATGCCGCGCAGTTGAAATTGAACTTGTTCGCCAGACAGCTCTCGGTCTTGTCGCATCACCGTCGCAATCGATAAGATACGCCCGTTTTCAGCCCAGGCGTAGTGACGGGTCGTCTCGGCGTCATCCCCGTCAAAATAACACGTCGAAACGGCTAAACCTGGACGCAGTACTTCATGCCGGAGCGGGATCACTTCTTCAAGCAACACTTGTTGCAACATACAACCACCTCACAGTAATGTTAATTGACAGACGAGCGTGTCAAACACGATCTGCTTGTCGCCCCGTCCTGTCTTCATCGCTTCGTCCGCATCGGCGATGAGCGTGAGCGCCTTGGCGAGCTGTGCCTCTGAAAAGTTACGGCTCGCTTGCGTCGCCAGTTTCACCGTATAAGGGTGGGCGCCAATTTTTGAGGCAATTTGCTTCTCGCCGTAACCTTTCTCGGTCAACTGCTTGGCGAGGTACATATTTCGATATTGACGAGCTAGCAGCGCCAAGAGACCGATCAGTTCTTGGCCTTGTTTTTCTAAATCACGGACGAGACGCAGCGCCAAATCGGCCCGTCTGCCCACCAAATACTCGGACAGTTGGAACACGTTGTCCTCTAGCGTCCGAGGCACGAGATCGTTGACGATTTCAAGCGGGATGTTGGCTCCGTCGCCAGCATAGAGCTGGAGCTTCTCCAGTTCCCGGACGAGCTTGCCCCAGTCGTCTTGACAAAGGAAGAGCAAGCGTTCGACCGTCGTCCGCTCCATCGACTGCCTGCGCCGGTTCAGCTCGTCATTGACGTAGCGCATGAGCTCGCTTTGGCTCGGCTTCTTCGCCTCGAGGACGATGGCTCGCTCTTTCAAGCGCTTGACGACTTTCTTCCGTTCATCGAGTTTTTCCGCTTCAACGATGAAGACGAGCACCGAATAAGGCGCCGGCTGCAACACGTACTCGGTCAACCGCTCGAGATTTTGCTTTTGTTTTTCTTTGGCACCGGTTAAAAATTGGGCCTGTTTGACGATGACGGTGCGGTAGTCACTAAAGAACGGTACCGTTTCAGCCTCGTCTAACGCTGTATCGAGTGACGTTTCATGTAAATCGAGCTGCATGACGTCAAATTTGTCGCCGGACGGACTGGCCGCCTTGACGATTTCTCGTTCCCACGTCTCGAGTAAGTACTTCTCTGTCCCGTACAGGACGTATACGTTCGACAACTTGCCGTTGTGCAACCACGGTTCATTCAAACCACACACCACTTTCACAATTTATTCTTATCTAAACATAGATTATCCTTCGTTGATTCGCTATACTTAGAACGGAACCATTTTAAGGAGGGACTCACTATGCATATTAACTCGGTTCGCCCGCAAAGCGAAAACCCGTTTGAGAACGACGTGCAGTGCAAACGTAACGATGCGATCGATTCAGCAATCGGCTTCATCGTCCCGTTCGGCTTTTTCTTCACGATTTTCGCAATCGGTGTTCTTATCAAATTTTTAAGTCTTTAAGTCGTAAAGCGATTGCCCCGGGGGAGCAATCGCTTTTTAGTTTATCATAGTTTTCACGGCCTGACTGCCCTTCTCACACTCCCCTGACACCGTCCCCGCTCACAGACGACCATCCCGTCCTCATCCGTCCGCAACAACCGCCTTCCCTGAATACGGGCGAGCGTGTCTGGATGAGGATGACCGTATCGATTGTTGGCGCCGACGCTGACGACCACAAACTCTGGATCGATGCGAGCGATCAAGTCAGCACCGGAAGACGTTTCGGCCCCGTGATGGCCTAGTTTGAACACATCGACGTCGACAGTCGGGATCAACCGCTCGTTCGCCTCCGGTAAATCACCCGTCAATAAATAGGACAAGTCTCCGACTTTCATAAAAACCGACACTGAATTTGCGTTCTCGTCCTCGCCCGCATCAACCGGTGTGACGACCCACATCCATGGATAAGGCCGCTCTCCTGCTTCTAACAACCGCACGTTCACGTCATACGGTTCGAGCTCGTCGACTAACGCCCGCCGCTTCGTTTCATCGGCCACTTCAGCCGCGATCCATACTTCCTCGACCGGAATCAGATCAAGCACGCCCGTCAGCCCACCGATATGGTCATGGTCAGCATGCGTCAGCAAAATGAAATCAAGTCGGGTCTCGCCTCGTTTCCATATGTAAGGGACGACGACATCGGCACCCGGGTCGAACGTCGACCGTTTCTGCTCGTCCGGATGTTGAAACACGCCGCCGACATCGATGACACCAGTGATACCGGCTTGCTCGACGACGATGGCGTCCCCTTGCCCGACGTCTAAAAACGTCACCCGCGGCTCTTCCGACCATTCTAACCAGACGTGCAGCGCAAGCAGCGAAACTGAAGCAATGACCCATCCAACCAAACGTCTCTTATCTAACAGAATCAATCCGATCCCGAGCAACACGAACAAATAGACCGCATGCCAAAATGTGATGTCGTGCAACGGGACCCACGGACGATACGTATGATGTATCTGAAACATCCCGTTCAACCCGTCGAGAATCGGATAGAGCGTCGGTTCGAACTGCGGCATCACATAAGTGACGAGCGCAAGCGGAAGGATCGCCCAGGAAATCAACAATCCGCCAATCACGTTGTACACCGGAGCAAAGATTGAGATGATCGGCTGGATTTGCCATAAAAAAATTAAACCGAACCATTGGGCATAAAGCGCTACGCTGAACAGATTTGTCCACATCGACCGTGTCAAAAGCAAAAACAAGGTCATACCGACTGTCAATTGAAACCCGAGATTCCACAGCAAGTACGGTTGAACGGCTAACAGGGCTGCCGCACACCAACTGAGCATACGAACCGGGTCGCGAATCGTCTGACCGAATATCGACAAGACGAGCACGACGTCAGCGACAAGCACGGCTCGTGCCACCGGCGGCGAAAAACCAGTCAGCCAACCGAATGCGGTCACACAGACGATCACGAGACCAAGTTTCATCTCCCGATGAAGCGGCAACGGACGAAACACCCATCTGAGCGCAAACACGAGCAAGGCGATGTGGGACCCGGAAATGACGAGCAAATGAAGCAGACCCGTCACGCGATAGGAGAACGATGTCTCCTCGTCGAGCAGACGGCTCTCGCCAAACAGTAACGCCTCCATGTAAAGCGCAACGTCCGGACGGTGCGTCGCTTCGATCCGTTCGAGCTGACGTTCTTTCCAGCGCAGCATACGCCCATTTAATCCGTCACTCGGTCGACATCGTTCGACATGGACGTCCTCCCCTTTAAAAGACAATCCAGCCCCTTGCGCCCATTTCGCCTCGTCAAAACCTCCCGTATTTCGAAGCGGTGAAAAAGGAATTGGTTCGAACGTGACGAGACACGTCTCACCCGGACGCCCGAGCTCGACGTCGCGCCCGATCAAGACCCCAGACATCCCGTTCGATTCACCATAGAGCCGAACCGATTGGCCGTTGTCACGTCGGCTCTCGATGGCAAAGACTGCATCCCCGGCTTCATGTACCGCCGGGTCAGAACTTTGTAACAGTACTAGGAAAACGAGTGAGATCGCACCGACATGTGTATAGACCGCTTGCCGACGCCACGTCAAGAGCATGGCTAGCCCGAACAAAAGCACGACACCAAAAGCCCCAGACTTCCAAGCAATGAATAGACCAATCGGGATCAATGGATAGATCGGCATATCACGGGACCAACAAATAGCCTTCCATGCTCTCGAGCGTTTTCTCACCGAACCCTTTGACATTCCCGAGCTCGTCGTACGATTTAAATGGGCCGTGTTCTTTCAAATAGTTCAAAATAGCGTCCGCTTTGGCCGGACCGATCCCGGGGACGGTCATCAACTCTTCTTTCGTCGCACTGTTGACGTGAATGCCGTTCGTCGTATCGGTTTCCGGCACTGCAACGGCCTCTCCTTGTTTCGGTACCATGATTTTCGTGCCGTCTACGAGCAATTGGGCTAAATTCAGCTGTTCAGGGTCAGCTTCGTCCGTCAACACGGCGAGAGACAAGACGTCCCCGACTCTAGCCCCTTGCGGCATCGTATACGTGTCGGGCGCTTCAACCGCTCCCGTGACATAGACGACAACTTCTGTCACCGGCACCGCCTCTGCTTCCTCCACCGTCGTAAACTCCTCGACCATCGTCTTTTCTGGCTCTTTCGAATAGAACATATAACCGACACCGACGAACAAGATGACGAGCAACGCGACGACATACCGTTTCCACTTCTCCATACCGTTCCCCCCACATAAACGAATGTCTCTTCATTAGTATGCGAGAAATAGCCGGCTCACGCTCAAGTCCTAGTTGTTAGATGCGGTCGCAATGCTTGATTGTTCACCCACGGATCGATGGCGTATCGGAACGCAAAAAAGAGACAAGCCGAAACTTGTCTCATTGCTCTTCAACTTGTCTCATTGCTCTTCAAAATGTTGAACTTGGCTCGCCAGTGAGGCGGCTTGTCCTTCTAGCTCTTGCATCAAGGCAAAGATTTGATCAAAGCTTGCCTGTTGCTCTTTCATCGAGGCGGCGACTTCTTCGTTACCGGCTGCTAATTCTTCAGTCACACCACTCACTTCTTCGACGCGTTTCAACACGTTCGTGACTTCACGGCTCGAAGCGACCATTTCTTGTTCGATCGTGCCCACGAATGAGGCCACGTGATCGGTCCGATCATGGATGCGTGTGAACGCTTGCTTCGTCAGTCCGAACGCTTGAAGTTGCGCCGTTTGCTCGTGGCTCGACTCTTCGACCATCTCTGTCAAATTGCCGACCTCGTCCCTAATCGTTTGGACGACCCCGAAGATTGAGCGCGTCGCCACATTACTCTCCTCAGCCAATTTCTTCACTTCACTCGCGACGACAGCAAAACCTCGCCCGGCCTCACCGGCTCGTGCGGCTTCAATCGCGGCGTTCAAGGCAAGTAAATTCGTTTGGGCGGCAACGTCTTCGACAAGTTTTGCCATCTTCTCGATTTCTTCTGTTTTTCTCGCGAACTGGTCCATCCGTTCGACGAGCGATTGATTCCGCTCGCTCGAGCGCCGTAGAATATGTTCTTGATCCGTCAACGTCTCGATTCCGGCCGCCACTTCACGTGTCATCTCGGTCGTCTCTTCGGTCGTTTGTTTCGTCTGGTTCAAGCTCGTCTCGAACGACGTCGCCATGATCCCGACCGACTCGAGCGTCTCTTGAAGTTCAGTCGCGATCGATTGGGCCCCGTTCGCCATCTCATCGACCGCGTTCGTGATGTTCGACGTCGTACTCACGACCGCTTCATTTTCAGCGGCGGCCGTCTCTGTCATCTCATTCACTTTAACAGACGTGACCCGGATCGAGCCGATCACGGTTTGAAGCGACGCCGTCATATCTCGCATGGCGCGTTCTAGTCGGCCGATCTCATCGCGTCGCGTTGAATCCGGCAACGTGATCAAGTGCCCGGCCGCGATCGCCTCGGCTGCTTTCACGTTCCGTTCGAGCGGGCGTGTGATTGAGCGGGCGAAGAAGAAGTTGTACAGGCTTAGCACCGTGATGACGAACACCGTCAACAAGATTGAGACGAGGAACAGGCGTTTCGTCTCGTCGGCCGCTTCTTTTTGCAACGCCTCGTAAAACGTTCCGTTTTTTAACAACAACGTGTTCACGTCGTTCAAGACCCCTTCTAGTTTCGCCGCTTGAATCCGGGCAGCAATACCGCCTGCTTGAGCCGTTTCAATATTTGCTTCAATACGCTCATATTTGGCTGTGGCTCGATCAAGGTGAGTTGAAAACTCATCGATCAAATAGGTTTGATTCATCTCTTGAAACGTCTCCGTGTTCGTGGCACGAATCCGCTCGAGCTGCGTCAGTGTCGATTGACTCATCTGTTCACCGAGCGACGTCCAAAGGGATTGTTCTTGCAAAAGTGACGTCTCGAGTTGAGATAACTCGATCATCTGGGTGCCGTATTGCTCATTGTACGTCTGCAACCGGTTCAACGTCGTCAATACATAACTCATCATCAAGACGATGAGTAAGACCGTGAATACGGTCGAGAAGATAAAGCGTTTGCGTAAAGTCATTGTAACGTCCCCTCCAGCAACCGTTTCTGAACCGCTTCAAACTGCTCTGTCTCTTCATCGGTCCATTGCACACGGCGCAGCGCTGCTAGCCCGATACCGCCCTCTTCGATTCCGAGTTCGATATGATCGTTGATTGCTTCTGTTTGAAGACTGTCCGCGATCTTGACGATGGCCAAGTCGACTTGCTTTAACATCGACGTGATGACCGCATCGGGTGCGATCATCGATTGATCGCTGTCGACTCCGATCGCCTTGATCCCGTTTCGTTCAGCCGTCTCGAGTACACCGACGCCGGTCAGACCAGCCGCAGCGTAAAGCACGTCTGCCCCTGCGGCAATCTGTTTTTCCGCCAATTTCCGTCCAATCTCAGGCGAGGCGAAATCATTCGCGTAGTCGACGAGCATTTCGACGTCCTCGTTCACGCTTTTCGCCCCTAACTCGAACCCGGTTCCAAATTTCTGGATCAACTCGTTGTCCACTCCTCCGATGAATCCGATTTTATCGGACTCGGTTTCAAGTCCCGCGACCGCACCCGCCAACGCGCTGCCTTCTGTCTCTTCGAACGTGACCGAGATGACGTTTGGTAACGTCGATACCGCGTCGACTAAGGCAAATTGTTGATCTGGGTGCTTTGAAGCCACCGTTTCTAGATCGGTTTGGCTCGCGAAACCGAGACCGACGACCACATCGTGTCCATCTTCGACCAATTGCTCAAATCCTGCTTTGTATGTTTCGGTCTCTTCCAATTCTCGATAATCGACGAACCAATCTCCCGTCTCTCGTAACTGCCCCATGCCACGCATCGCAGCGTCACTGAACGATTGGTCCCCGAGACCAACGTCAGACAAGACGACACCCATCGATTGGCGAGGTTCGACCGTCTGTTCGGGCTGATCAATGACAGACTGACACCCGGATAGCCAAACGATACAAGTCGTCAATGCGCCGATTATAATTGTTTTGTTCATAACATGTACTTCCTCTCTCTAATGGTCTGACATCTCATGTATCGTCTGATTTACACCGGGTTTGAAGTCAAACCTTTTAAAACTTAGGGCAATAATTTGAACGATGTCACGACAAACAAGGCTGCAGACGATTGCCTGCAGCCTTGTTGATTCAACTTATTCTTCTGACGCCGCGACGGTCGTTTCCGCCAACTTCCGTTCAGCAGTCGGTGAGGTCGGCACATTGCCTTTTCCGGCAAAATTATCGAGCAAGTCTTTCATATCGATCCCAGACGACGCTTTGAGCGTCTGCTGCAGTGAAGCCATCAAATCAGTCGCGTAACCCGTGACTTTCCCGGCTCCCCCGTCTTTACCGCTCCCCGTATCGACGACCGTGATTTGGTCGATGTTACCGAGCGGTGCCGCAATTTGCTTCGCGTAGTCAGGAAGCATCTTGACGACCATGTCGAGAATGGCGGCTTGACCATACTGTTCGAACGCCTCGGCGATCTTTTGTTTCGCTTCGGCTTCGGCGAGACCAGTAAGACGAATAATATCAGCTTCTGCTTCCCCTTTCGCCCGTTCAGCATCGGCTTCGGCGACACCAGCGAGACGGACGCGTTCAGCATCGGCTTTCGCCTCGGCCTCGATGCGGTACTTCCCGGCATCTGCTGCGGCGATTTGACGCGCTTTATCAGCTTCCGCAGCCTGTTCGATCGCATAGCGGTCGGCGTCGGCTTTTTTCTTCACTTCTGAATCATATTGCTTTTCACGACGCATGATTTCTTTCTCTTCGAGCTCGATTTGCTTTTGACGCTCGATGATCTGAACTTGCATCTGTTGCTCTGTGACTTCTTGTTTGGCCTTGGCTTCTTCAAGCTCGTACGATTGGTCAGCCCGTGCTTTAGCGACATCTTGCTCGCGGCGGTAGTCGGCGATGCGGAGTTGGTTCTCTTTTTCCGCTTCCGCGATTTCAGAGTTTCGTTCAAGCTCCGCTTTCCTCGCGTCCTTCATCGCTTCCGCTTGTTTGATGCGCGTTTCTTTATCCGCTTCGGCCGTGGCGATGTCGGCGTCACGTTTTACTTGGGCGATCCGTGGCTTCCCGAGCGACTCAAGGTATCCGTTCTTATCCCGTACGTCTTTAATCGTGAACGAGACGATGACGAGGCCCATCTTCGCTAAATCTTGCGAGGCGACACGTTGCACTTCTTGCGAGAACTTGTCGCGGTTTTTATAAATTTCTTCGACTGTCATCGAACCGAGGATCGAACGAAGATGACCCTCGAGCACTTCTTTCGCCTCGTTCTCACGCTCGATTTTCGGTTTGCCGAGGAATTGTTCGGCCGCTGTCGCAATCTCACTGATCGAGCCACCGATTTTAATGATGGCCGTCCCGTCAGCCATGACCGGGACTCCTTGCTCGGTATACACTTCAGGCGTCGTTACTTCGAGCTTGCTCGAGAGCAAACTGAGCGGTTCCGCTTGTTGGAATACCGGCAACACGAACGCCCCGCCGCCACGGATGATTTTGACGCGGTTACCGGAAGCGTCACTGTGGACGTTCTTTTTACCTAAGTAGCTCCCGGTGACGATGAGCGCCTCATCCGGTCCGACTGTACGATATTTCAAGACAAACACGAAGATCAAGGCGAGCAAAATCACCCCGACGATAATACTGACTAAAATGGTTGTGTCCATACATTATTGCTCCTTTCGAATAGTGGGTTCGTCATATTCCATGACGACCGCGATATTTCGTTGTACTTCGATGATGACGACTCGACGATCACTCGGGATCGCTTTCCCGTCAATACTTTGCGCCGTCTTCAAAATCGAACCGACGACCGACTCGACGAGCACTTCCCCGTAACCGCCTTCCGGGACAGGGACGGTCAATCGCCCGACCAGTCCGACGAGCGACTCATCGGTCATACCAATCGACTCTTCCGCATTTGACAGCGGTAGGAGGACGAACAAGTATAGTAACGTCGTGAGCGCGAATGAGCCGGCGAGCGCTACCGCGAGACCGATCATCGGCGACACATGGGCGAGCGCGTTCAAGATTAACCCGATACCTGCACCGAGCGCCAGGAAAGACAGGATGACGGCCGGATTGAACCAACCTTCGAAGAAATCGAACGCGTCCGAGAACAGCATGTATAAAAATGTACCGAGACCGGCAATGATGAGTACCCACCAGTACAGTTGATCTAACGATTCCATTACCATCCCTCCTCGGTGCGGCGCTGTTGTTCATATGCGAGCACACGTCGCAAATGTTCGACTTCAAGTGCGAGCGCCTGTTCAATCGTATCCCATTCCGATAACGGCCGGGTCGGATACTGTACCGCCTTCCGCACGCGACCAAGCGTTCGTTCAAGGTTTAACCGATCATACCGTTCAACCTCTTCGAGCCGTTCCTGACGCAGTAGTTTTAAATAGTGATCGACTTCGCCCTGTAACGTAATAATCTGCTCTGTCGCCGCCTCCGACGACTCTTGCATCAGCAGGCGACGCACCCTGACTTGATGGGCAACCAGTTTGGCGATCCTGGCCTCGAGCTCGAGAATATGTTTATAGAGGAACTCTGCCTCATCTTGGTCCGTGTCATCGCGCCACCACATCTCCGTCTCACCTCACTTCTTTTCTACTCACTCATTCATACGTATCAATTGAATCATTGGTTTCAAAATGCGCGAAAAAAATGTAAGATAAATTTGCGAACGTTAAGAAAGGAAGTGCTCACTTTGGGCAATCAAGTCATCAAACTATCGACCGCGTCTCAAGAACAATTAATCCAGAGCTATCGCGCTCACGCGGTCAATCCGCCACCACACGCCCGCTTCAGTGCCAAGACGCCCCAATGTGTGATCACCGTGTACAATTCGGGAAAAGTCATGTTTCAAGGTCGGGCTGCGGATGAAGAGGCGGCCAAATGGGGAGATTCCATCAAAAAGGAAACGTCTGTTCCAAAACATACGTTACCGGCCGGTTTTTCCGATTGGTCCGTCATCGGGAGCGATGAAGTCGGGAAAGGCGATTATTTCGGTCCGCTCGTCGTCGTCGCCGCCTACGTCCCGAAGGAAAAGATTGCCCTCGTCAAAGAACTCGGCGTCAAAGATTCTAAATTGCTTACCGATAAAGATATTTTACGCATCGCCAAAGATTTGCACGTCACGATTCCCTACCAGAAAGCGACGCTACACAACCCGACGTACAACAAAATGCAACGGACGATGACGCAAGGGAAGATGACCGCAATCGCCCACAACGCGGCGTTGTCGGCGCTCTTGAAAAAGTTAGACGAGACGCCAGAAGCGATTCTAATCGACCAGTTCGCTGAAAAAGCCGTCTACTACAAACATTTGAGTTCTGAGACCGATATCGTCAAAGACGATGTCTACTTCTCGACGAAAGCAGAAGGTCTCCACGTCGCCGTCGCCGCCGCCTCGATCCTCGCCCGCGCTTTTTTCTTGAAAGAGATGGACAAATTGAGCGCGACACTCGGTGTCACGTTACCGAAAGGGGCCGGAGCGAAAGTCGATCAAGTGGCCGCGACCTTGATCCTTCGCTACGGTCAAGAACGTTTGAACGATATCGCTAAAGTTCACTTCGCGAACACGAAAAAAGCGATGCGTTTATGCGAGCAGAAACGATAGTTCTCACTTCAAAGATATGTTATATTTGTTTTATGGTTTAATGAACTTAAAAACTTTTGGGGGATAGCGTTCATGTTGCATTATAAAACGTACACATTAAGCGACGACCATCCTTGGGTCATCTTCATACATGGCGCAGGCGGGAGTCTATCTCACTGGTATCGTCAAATTCGTCCATTTCGAAAGAAATATAACGTCTTGCTGCTCGACCTCCGCGGTCATGGCGGCTCATATAACGAAGAACAATCTTTGAATCAACCACTCAACGCCTACACACTCGATGTCGTCGTCGAAGACGTCGTCGAAGTGATGAACCATTTAAATATTGAAAAAGGCCATATGGTCGGCCTATCGCTCGGAACGATCGTCATCCAAGCGATGTTCGAGCATCACCCCGACCGCATCGCCTCTGTCGTCTTAGGTGGTGCAATCGTCAAGTTCAACGTCCGCTCGACATTGCTCATCCGGCTCGGCAGTCTCGTGCAAAGCTTCGTGCCTTACATGTGGCTGTATCAACTGTTCGCTTGGATCTTGTTGCCGAAGAAACGGCATAAAAAGTCGCGGATGATGTTCGTGCGCGACGCGGCGAACCTTTGTCAACGCGAGTTCATCCGTTGGTTCAAGATGACGGAAAACATGAATCCGTTGCTGCGTCACTTCACTTCAATCCAAACATCCGTCCCCATCCTCTATATTATGGGCGACGAGGATTACATGTTCCTCGAGGCCGTCGAACGAACGGCGAAGCATCAACCGACGGCACACGTCCAAGTCGTCCACGATTCGGGACATGTCGTCAACGTCGATCAACCCGATACGTTCAATTCCATTTCAATGGACTTCATCGATCAACAAGTCGGTTTACTTGCAGCCAGTACGTCTTAAGTCGATACCGTTAAACAGAGACTCACTTCCTTAAACGGAAGCGGGTCTCTGTTTTGTCTGTGCAAAAAAATATTTTTCAGAAAGTTTTCAGAAAATATTGATTATTGAAAAATATCGTGTTACTCTTAGACAAATCTTGAACAGAGGAGCTGGCGACGATGCGTACACCATTACATAACGGCCTACTGATTATTATTCGACTGAGGGACTGAAAAATCGACTCGCTGACCGAGACGAATTTTTGGGCCCTTGTTTCGATGGTTTCGGACGAGGCGCTCAATGCATGAACCGTGCGCCTATCCAATCAGGATAGGTTTTTTTATTGGATCGATACACAGAGGAGATGATGGAAGTGAAACAGTACGCAATGGATCGGATGATCAAAATATCAGCAGGAATGGCGAGCGCCGTCCTCGTCACACTCGGAGTCGGACTCTTGATCGAAACGATCGGTAAAATGGCCGGTCTAGACACGCTCGTCTTGATCGGACAAGTCGCGAAATCACTGCTCGCCCCGGCGCTCGGTGCCGGAGTCGCCTATCAGCTCGGCGGCAACACCCTCATCTTGTTCAGTTCGATGATTGCGGCGACCGTCGGGGGCGCGGCCCTTCAAGCGACGGAGAGCGGACTCGTCCTCGTCCCCGGTCAACCGATCAGCGCCTTGATTGCCGCAGCGGCGGCCGTCTGGTTAGGCAAACGCGTCCTCGGTAAGACGAAGTTCGATATGATGGTCGTCCCGGTCACGGCCGTACTCGGCGGAGGCATCGTCGGTGTCGGCGCCGCTGCCGTCACGACACCGCTCATCAACTCGATCAGCGCGAGCATCACTTCGTCGGTAAACACATCACCGATCGCAACGTCACTCGTCATCGCTCTCGTCTTCAGTATCATGCTCATGTCACCTGCCTCATCAGCCGCGCTTGCGATCGCGCTTCAGCTCGACCCGGTCGCGAGTGCTGCCGCCTTGATCGGCTGCACCGCCCAATTCGTCGGCTTCACGCTCATGGCTTATCGCCAAACAGACCCCGGCGGCTTGGTCGCATCGTTTTTCGTCACACCGAAAGTCCAGTTCCCGAACGTCGTCAAAAATCCACGGGTCGTCATGCCGCCGTTCATCGCCGCCATGATCAGCGCTCCGATCGCGACGCTTTGGTTCTCACTCGAGGTACCGTATGAGATTGCCGGGCTCGGCTTGAACTCAATGATCGCCCCGCTCAATATCCTTGCCGCACAGGGCATGGAAGCGTTTCTCATCTTCGTCGGCACCGGCGTCATCTTACCGGCTGTCATCACGTTCCTTCTTTATAAAGTGACTTGCCTCGTCGGTTGGACGAAGTTCGGTGACTTGGCGCTTGAAATTCAATGAATTCTAAAAACAGCGATTCCCACAATAAAGGGAATCGCTGTTGTCTGTTAAGCGCGTACTTCTGCGCCGTATTTGGTTTTGACTGCTTCGATGATTGCATCATACGACGCTGTCACTTCCTCATCAAGAAGTGTCCGCGTCGGATCTTGATATTTGAGCGAGAAGGCAATCGACTTCTCCGTTTCACCGACGTTATCGCCCGTGTAGACGTCGAACAGAGCAAGCTCGATCAAGAGCGGACCCGCCGCTTGTCTGATCGTCGCCTCGACTTGACCGGCCGGAATGTCACGCTTCAACACGAGCGCAAGATCTCGCGAAATCGATGGGTAACGTGGTACGTCTTGATAGACGAGCATCGCTTCAGACTTCAATGCGCCAAGATCGAGCTCGAAGACGTACACTTCTTTCAAGCCGTATACGTCTTTCGATACGGCCGGATGGACTTGCCCAACGTATCCGATGACGTTCCCCGCGACGAGAACGTTCGCCGTGCGGCCAGGGTGCATGTCTGAAATGACGGCCGCTTCGTACGTCACGTCGATGCGTTGCGAACGCATGAGTGTATCGACGATGCCTTTCGCGACGAAGTAATCGACCGGGATGCGTGTTCCTTGCGAACGGTGATCGTACCAAAGTCCTGTCACTACGCCCGCGACACGTTCCGTTTCGCGTGGCAACGTCTCTCCGTGCTCTACATACACCCGTCCTGTCTCAAATAGACGGACGTTCGCTTGTTGACGCGCCGTGTTATAACGAGCCGCTTCAAGCAACCCCGGAACGAGTGATGTCCGTAACACCGAACGCTCTTCACTCATCGGCATGGCGAGTCGGACTGTCGTCGCTCCCTCGCCGTTGAACCGTGACGCATGAAGCTCGCTCGTGAGCGAGTACGTGATTGCTTGTGACAAGCCCGTTCCTTGAAGGACGCGGCGCACTTGACGACGGAGTACGTTGTCTTTTGGCAGGTAGCCTTTCGACTGCGATGCCGGGAGCGTCGATGGAAGGCTGTCGTACCCGTATAGTCGCGCCACTTCTTCCGTAATATCAGCCGGCACTTCTAGGTCCGGACGCCGCGACGGGACGTGAACCGTCAACGTTTCGTCTCCTGTCACGTCTAACCCGAGCCGCTTTAGAATATGTTTGATCGTCGTCTGGTCGAGGTCCATCCCGAGTCGATGGTTAATATAATCGATCGACACGTCAATCGTTCGGGCGTCGGACGCTTTGCTTCCGGCGATGACCGGCTCACTGATTGTCCCGCCGCTTACGTTGACGATCAGTGCAGCGGCACGGTCAAGCGCGAGGAGTAAACGTTCCGGATCGACTCCTTTTTCGAAACGGGCGCTTGAATCAGAACGAAGACCGAGCGTGCGGCTCGTCTTCCGGACCGAGGCCGGCGTAAAGTAAGCCGACTCCAGGATGATGCTCGTCGTCGTCGCGTCGACTTCGGTATTCGCTCCGCCCATCACTCCAGCGATTGCGACCGGATGTTGTCCATCGGTAATGACCATCATCGACGAATCGAGTGTGCGCGTCGCATCGTCAAGTGTGACGATTTCTTCTCCGTCCTGGGCTTGGCGAACCAAAATGGTACGGCCGAGCTTAGACGTGTCAAACGCATGGAGCGGTTGACCGAGTTCGAGCATGACGTAGTTCGTCACATCGACCACGTTGTTGATCGGGCGCACACCTTCCGCGATCAAGACGTTTTTCAACCACTGTGGCGACTCGCCAATCGTTACCCCGTCGACGCGTCGCGTCGCGTAGTACGTGCAGTTGTCTGTCTCGAGTCGCACAGACACGTCGTTCGGCGTATCCGTTTCGACATCGGCTGCTGGCAACGTATACGGGCGTTCTAAAATCGCCGCGACTTCATGAATGATGCCGTATAGGCTAAGGCAGTCCGAACGGTTCGGCGTCAATCCGAGTTCAATCACTTCATCATCGAGGTCGAGCAAGCTGATGACGTCCGCTCCGACTTCAACTTCTTCCCGGAACGTATGGATGCCGTCCTGTTCGTCTTCGCGAATCTGTTTTTTCTCGAAACCGAGTTCTTCGAGCGAACAGATCATGCCTTGCGACTCGACGCCACGAAGTTTTGCTTTTTTGATTTTAAGGCCAGGCAGTCTCGCGCCGACCTTTGCGACGATGACATGTTGTCCGGCCGCGACGTTCGGTGCTCCACAGACGATTTGGACAGGGCTGTCGTCACCGACGTCGACCGTTGTCACGTTCAACTTGTCCGCCTCTGGATGTTTCGCGCATGAAAGGACGTGTCCGACGACGAGACCTTTCAATCCTTCAGAGCGGTCTGTCACGCTCTCGACTTCAATCCCGTTTTTCGTGATCAAATCACCTAACGCTTGCCCGCTCAAGTCTGAGACGTCGATATATTGGTTCAACCATTTTTTCGATAATAACATGTATGATCCTCCTTAGAATTGCTCGATGAAACGTAAGTCGTTTGTATAGAAGTGACGAATATCATCGACACCATGTTTGAGCATCGCCATCCGTTCGACACCGATCCCGAAAGCAAAGCCAGACATTTTCGTCGCGTCGTAGCCTGCCATCTCGAGGACACGCGGATGGACCATCCCGCCTCCAAGAATTTCAATCCACCCTGTCCCTTTACAAACGTTGCAGCCTTTACCGCCACACTTGAAGCATGAGATATCGACTTCAACGGACGGCTCTGTGAACGGGAAGAAGCTTGGACGAAGCCGGATTTCTCGTGTCTCGCCGAACAGTTGCTTGACGAATACTTCAAGCGTGCCTTTCAAGTCGGCCATCGAGATATGCTCATCGACGACAAGTCCCTCGATTTGCATGAACTGGTGTGAATGGGTCGCATCATCTTCGTCGCGACGGTACACTTTGCCTGGACAAATGATGCGAATCGGTTTCCCGTCCGCTTCGAGCATCGTCCGTGCTTGCACCGGCGACGTATGCGTCCGCAGCAGCGTCTCGTCCGTGATGTAGAACGAGTCCTGCATGTCACGTGCCGGATGATCTTTCGGCAAGTTCAGCATTTCAAAGTTGTACAGATCGGTTTCGACTTCTGGTCCTTCGGCAATCGTGTACCCGAGACCTACGAACAAGTCTTCCATCTCGTCGACGATTTGTTGCAGCAAGTGGCTATGTCCCGGAAGTGCCGTTCGACCAGGAAGCGTGACGTCGATCGTCTCGGCTGCGAGTTTCGCTTCGAGCTCGACCGCCTTCACGTCCTCGATCCGTGCCTCTAACACCTCTTGAATCGTCGTCCTTACCGTGTTGACGAGTTCACCGACGACCGGACGCTCTTCGGCGGACAACTTGCCCATCCCGCGTAATACTTCGGTCATCGGGCCTTTTTTACCTAAATACTTAATCCGGACGTCGTTCAACGTTTTTTGTGATGACGCCGTTTCAATTTCTTGAAGGGCCTCACGTTGTAATTGTTCTAACTGTTCTTTCATCAATGTTTCCTCCTCTACAAAAAAAGTCCCTTCAGTCGATGACTGAAGGGACGAATAAACGCGGTACCACCCTACTTGGCCGATCAGGCCCACTTGAGAGCATCGGTATCGGGATGCCAGTTCGGTGTTGTCTCCAACACGACTCCAGAGTGAATTCAGCGCCGACCTCGGCATCGGCTCTCAATCTAGGCCGATGCTCCCTGTGCTCGTTCGGGGGTTCGCGTACTATGCTCTTTCAACGTCTTACCTATATTGTTCGATGTTTCTAAACTATCACGATTCTCAAGTGATGACAAGATTATTGTAGCGCGATGCGATACATGAGAATGCCGGCGGCGACTGCCGCGTTCAATGATTCGGCTTCTCCGATTACAGGAATATGGACACGTGTGTCACAAAGGGCGAGCACGTCGTCATGGACGCCTTGCGCTTCATTCCCGATGACAAGTGCGACTTGATCGTTGAACGCGACTTGGTCGTATGACTTCGCTTTCGAGAGTGCCGTCCCATAGACGTGAAACCCTAAACTTTTCAGTTCCGGCAACGTGTCGAGCAAGTCGACCGATTGAATGTTCACATGGAACAACGATCCTTGCGTCGCCCTTACGACTTTGGCATTGAACGGGTCGACCGTACCTTTGCCGAGAAACACGGTATCAAAGCCGGCCGCGTCTGCTGTCCGAATCATCGTCCCGAGGTTACCCGGATCTTGAATGCGGTCAAGGACGAGCACATGCTTCATCTTGCGTTCGACCGGCGTCATCTTGACGACAGCGAACACCCCTTGCGTCTTCTCTGTTTCTGATAACAGATCGGCGACATGGTCGGACAGTTCGAGCACCGGCATCTCATCTAGACGCCATGAACTTTTCGGACGATAGGATTCGCCCATAATCAATTGGACGAGTCGTCCGGCCCGGATCGCTTCGTCGACCAAGTGTTCACCCTCGACTAAAAACTGCCCAGACTCTTGTCTGCCTTTTTTCGTCATCAAGCGCTTCAAACGCTTAATCGTCTCGCTTTTCGTAGACGTGATTTTCGTCATATTATCCCTCTTTCAACCATTGAACCGTTTCGTTATCCAACCGCTTGGTGAGCGCCACGACCAGATCGATGGCCGCTTCATAATCAGCTTTATGAATGATTGACACGTTCGTATGCAAATAACGGACTGGAACCGTGAGCGCAACAGCCGGCATCCCGACTCCTGATAAATGGAACCGTCCGGCGTCGGTGCCGCCACCCGGTGTCAAATCTAACTGATACTTGATGTCTTCTGCTTTCGCGACTTCGACGATCAAGTCGATGAGGCGCGGGTTCGTGACAGTCGTCGCATCAAAGAAAATGACTTGAACGCCTTCACCAAGTTTTGACAGGCCTTCTGCCGGTGTCATACCTGGCGTATCACCTGGGATACCCGTATCCACGGCAATCGCGACGTCAGGTTTAATCAAGTTTGCCGCTGTGACGGCTCCACGCAATCCGACTTCCTCTTGAACCGTGGCCCCCGAGAAGACGGTGCCTGGTGCATCATTTTTCAGACGTTTGGCCGCTTCAATCGCGATCGCACATCCGATACGGTTATCCCATGCTTTCGCCATCAAGAAGTCTTCATTTTTCATGACCGTGAACTCGCAATGCGGCACGACCGTGTCACCTGGACGGATTCCCCACTCGGCGACTTGTTCTTTTGACGTCGCTCCGATATCTAAGAACATGTCTTTGATCTCGACCGGTTTTTTACGAGCTTCGACTGGCAGGACATGCGGTGGCTTCGCACCGATCACGCCTGGGATTTTCTCTCCAGAGCGTGTGACGACGTCCATGCGTTGAGCGAGCAATACTTGGTTCCACCAACCACCGAGTGCTTGGAAGCGCAGGAAACCACTATCTTCGATGCGTGTGACCATAAAGCCGACTTCATCCATATGACCGGCAATCATGACACGCGGTCCTTCACCGTTCCCCGTCACACGGCCGAACAAACTGCCGAGACCATCCTGTTCGAACGCCTCGACGTGGGGCTCGAGATACTCGCGCATGAGTGAACGGACTTCCCCTTCGTTTCCCGGGACGCCAGTCGCATCCGTCAGTCGTTTTAGCATATGTAAAGTTTCATTCATCTCGTATCGCTCCCTTTCGACTCCGTTAGTAGCCTTGATTTTGTCGCTCATGGTTAACTTCGTTCTTCGATAAATACGCCAACAGAATCAATTCTTCATTGAAACCTAGCGTATAGCCTAGTTCGAGATATGCCGCCATCAGCGTCTCGTACATCGCTTCTGTCTTCGACAAACCAAAATTCGTCACTTTTCGAAAGATATCTAAAAAAGCATCAGTCGCGTCAAGATACGAGCTTCCTGCCGGGAACGACTCCCGTTCGTATCCGAGGGCGAGTCCGAGCGACAGTAAGAAATGGATACCGTCAACGTACTCTTCTAAGATCACGTCTTGAGGCGACGGGCCTTTCGTTGACCAAAATTTAAAACTTCGGGTCTCATTGGCGAGTTCACCGAGTTCGACGAGTAAAGCGAGTAGCCGTTCATCGAATTGGTTGCCGGATAGTTGATGTTCTTGTTTGATCCGCTCATCTAATTCACGTTGCCGATCAAATAATGTTGTCCAGTTCACCGGTTGCTCCTCCTATTCTCCACTTAAAGCAGTACTAAAATCATTAAAGACCAGCCCACTGCTAAAATCAATACTTGTATTTGCATGCTTTTTGGGGCATGAACCGTTTTTTGGCGTGTCAAATGAAGTCCAAATAGCGCTCCAATGGCTCCTCCGGCATAGGCGTACAACACGTTGAACTTCCCTTCGCCGTGCGTATACTGCTTCGCCTGGAAATACGTATAGACGTTTAAGGCGATGAGCGCCAACGCGACGATGGCCAAGATAGATTGATCCATAGCGTGTCCTCCTTATCTTTATCTTAAGAAATTTACGAGAAAAAAGAAAGCGCCGAGATAGAGTCTCGGCGCTTTCGATTGAACGATTACGCGTTCAATTTTGATTTAGCTGTGTTAGCGAGTGAAGCGAACGCTTGTGCATCCGATACTGCAAGCTCAGCAAGCATCTTACGGTTGATGTCGATCCCTGCAAGCTTGAGTCCGTGCATCATACGGCTGTATGAAAGACCGTTGATACGTGCTGCCGCGTTGATACGTGTGATCCAAATACGACGGAAATCACGTTTCTTTTGACGACGGTCACGGTATGCGTACATGAGTGACTTCATGACCTGTTGTTTTGCTACTTTAAATAGAATATGTTTCGAGCCATAATAACCTTTGGCAAGTTTGATTTGCTTTTTACGACGTTGACGAGTCGTATAACCGCCTTTTACGCGTGGCATATAGTTTCCCTCCTAAATTCCTTCTGTATTACTTCGCAATCATGTTGCGAATACGTTTGTAGTCTCCAGCTGATACGATAGCACCCTTACGGAGCTTACGTTTTGCTTTCGTCGATTTGTTACCGAACAAGTGACTTGTGAAAGCGTGTGAACGTTTGAGTTTACCTGATCCTGTACGTTTAAAACGTTTAGAAGCACCGCGGTGCGATTTCATTTTCGGCATGAGTATTTCCTCCCCACTATGACTCGATGATTAATCTTCTTTCTTCGGAGCCAGCACTAAGAACATGCTGCGTCCTTCCATCTTCGGCTTTTGTTCAACTGTTGCCAAGTCGGCACATTCCGCCGCCAATTTTTCCATAACACGTCTACCGATTTCCGAGTGTGTGATGGCACGTCCGCGGAAACGGATCGACGCCTTCACTTTGTTTCCACTTTCAAGAAACTTGCGAGCGTTACGCAATTTGGTTTGGAAATCGTTGTCCTCGATTGTAGGACTGAGACGTACTTCTTTCAATTGGATGACTTTTTGGTTTTTACGCGCTTCTTTCTCCTTTTTCTGGAGTTCGAAACGGTATTTACCGTAGTCCATAATTTTAGCGACCGGTGGGTTTGCTTTGTCAGCGACCAAGACGAGGTCAAGGTCAGCTTCTTCCGCTAAGCGTAATGCTTCACTACGCGATTGTACACCGAGTTGTGCACCGTCCGCTCCAATAAGACGAAGTTCACGGGCACGAATGTTTTCGTTGATAAATAGCTCTTTGCTAATGGTTAGCACCTCCATCGTGCGATTGCACGAGTTTTAGATTTTAAAATAAGACAACATAGTAATAGTAACAAAAAAAGCGTCGGCAGTTTCCCGCCCACACATCATTGCGTACTCAGAACGGCAAGACACCGAAACTGAATTACGTACATGATGGACCTGACCGAACCGATTCGGACGAGGTGAGAAGCGGGCGCTTCTGCTTTGTTGTATTTACTCACTAAGTCATCTTAACACTAGCAGAAAAAGATGTCAAGAATTCGCGCATGAATAATTGATAGCTCGCACTTTTATGATAATAACAGTCATTCCATCGTTTCGCAATACCTTTTCAAAGGGAATAAAATAAAAAAGGAGGCGGCGAGGATGAACTGGAGAAAAGACGTGAAACAAGATCACGATTATCATGATCAAATCAAACATATCGTTCAAGAAACGATGCGTCACCATGAAATGAACGACGCTAAACTTGAAGCTGTATTGACCGACCTGCTTGAAGAGATGAACCGCATCACGTTGAAGATCGTCGATGATCATGAATCCGCTCGGGACTATATCCATAAACGTTGGTATTAAAAAGCAGAGCCTTCGCTCTCAGCTTGTTGACTAACATGATTGATATCGCTCGTCCTTCCGGCGCCCACGCTTTCCGCAGGCAATCCCGGAGCCGCGTCGCGACTCGCGTCGCTGCTTGGTCTCCGTCGGATTGCATTCCTGCGGGAGTCGGGGCGTCGTCGGACGAGCAACGCAAACGGTCGCCATCCGGCGGCCGTTTACATAGCATTTCTTCAATTTTATGTCGGACAGAGCGCCTCGAAGTCTTCGAACATAAAAAAGACGAACCAGATTGCTTTTAGCGACCTGGTACGTCAACAGCCTGAGAGCCTTCGCTCCGCTTTTTCGTTTAGTTCGTCAACGATTTGAAGAAATTACTGAGCGACTCAAACAGCCGCGCAAAGAAACCTTGCACTTCTTTCGTCTCTAGAAACGCCTGCACGTCTTGGCCCGCTCCTTTTAATCCATCACTGATCGCTGTCCAATCCAAGTTGGCTTGCTGCATGTTCTCGAACAACGTCGTCAGCTGGTTCAATTGCGTATCGGACAATTGAACGTTGTTTTGATTCAATACTTGAATGACGATATCACGGATTTCAATATTCGTCTCGGGCATTTGATTCGCGATTTCCGCTTTAATCTCATTCATCAGCCCGGCCACATCTTCTTGACCGACCGTCTTCCCGATCTCTGACGTGACAGCCAGTTCTTCTTGCGCGAGATTTTTACGTTCCTCGGTCAGTTGGATCCCGGTCTCGTCAGCCGTCTGGTCGTACGCCTTCATAATGCCTGTCAACGCAGACGTCCCGGTCACACGGATCGGAGACGTGATATAAATATCAGCGTCAGTGACCCCGGCCGTGACGAGCGCGTTCGCATACATATCTTCCGTCACCCACGTGACGTTCTCGGTTTGAATATCAAGACCCGTCCCGTCAGTCAGCTTGATGCGGGCCGATGAGTACATGCCGCCACCACGTTGTGCCTGGGGTACGGCGTCACCTAAATACTTCTCTTCGTCAGCTGCAGTCGTGATAATCGGTTCGATTCCTGCCGGCGCTTCGACACGCTCGAGCACCCAGTCTCGCTGCTCTGCTGATAATGTCTCCCCGAGGGTGACGATTGTATCGTCGACGATCGCTTCGGCGTTTACTTTAGGAATCATGCTAGTCGAGACAATCGTCCCGATCGTCAGCGCGATAATTGGTTTCATATAATTCAAACTGAATCACTCCTTTCTTCTACCATACGTGTTCTTTCATAGGTTGCGCATCCGTCTCTGGACCGAAAAGAAGACCACCCTTCCGTTGAAGGATGGCCTACCTTTACCGTGAACGATTCGCGATTTCTTCAGTGAGGGACGTCAAGAACTCATCGAGCGTTGCCGACACTTGTTCTTGTTGACCGTAGCGACGGATGTTGACCGAACGCTCATCACGTTCTTTATCACCGAGTACGAGCGTCATCGGGATCTTCTTCATCTGTGCTTCACGGATCTTATAGCCTAACTTCTCATCCCGAAGGTCTGTCTCGACACGGACACCACGTGATAACAGTTCTGCTTTCACTTCGGCCACATAAGCATCATGGACGTGAGACACCGGGATCAATTTGACTTGGACTGGCGCGAGCCATGTCGGGAAGGCACCTTTGTACTCTTCGATCAAGTAGGCGACGAACCGTTCCATCGTCGATACGACACCGCGGTGGAGGACGATTGGACGATGATCTTTACCGTCAGGACCTGTATACGTCAAATCGAAACGTTCTGGAAGCAAGAAGTCGAGTTGGACTGTCGACAACGTCTCTTCTTTCCCAAGCGCTGTCCGGACTTGGACATCGAGTTTCGGTCCGTAAAACGCCGCTTCGCCATCCGCTTCGAAGTATGGCAGGCCGAGTTCGTCCATCGTTTCTTTCAATTGACGCTGTGCCGATTCCCAGATCGCATCGTTGTCGAAGTATTTCTCTTTATCGGCCGGATCGCGATAAGACAGGCGGAACCGGTAATCTTTAATCCCGAAGTCGGCATACACTTCTTGGATCAAGTGAACGATATCTTTAAACTCTTGCTTCATCTGTTCCGGTGTCACGAACGTGTGTCCATCGTTCAATACCATGTAACGGACACGTTGAAGACCTGTCAAAGCACCTGACATCTCATAGCGGTGCATGCCGCCAAGTTCGGCGATACGGAGCGGCAACTCACGGTATGAGCGTGGCTCATGCTTATAGATCGTCATATGGTGCGGACAGTTCATCGGGCGCAAGACGAGCTCTTCGTTATCCATCTCCATTTTCGGGAACATGTCGTCTTGATAGTGATCCCAGTGACCTGACGTCTTATACAAGTCAACCGAACCGAGCACCGGTGTATAGACGTGCTGATAACCGAGTTCGAGCTCTTTGTCGACGATATAACGCTCGACCGTACGACGAATCGAGGCACCTTTCGGGAGCCACATCGGCAATCCTTGGCCGACTTCTTGCGAGACGAAGAACAAATCAAGTTCTTTCCCGAGTTTACGGTGATCGCGTTCTTTTGCTTCTTCAAGTAGACGCAAATGCTCGGCGAGCTGTTCTTTCGTCGCCCACGCCGTACCGTAGATCCGTTGCAACATCTTGTTGTCAGAATCTCCGCGCCAGTAAGCACCAGCGACGCTCATCAATTTAAAGACTTTCAATTTCGACGTCGACGGGACGTGCGGTCCACGGCAAAGGTCAAAAAAGTCACCTTGATGGTAAATTGTAAGTGTCTCACTTGCCGGGATATCTTCGATCAACTCGACTTTGAGCGGGTCGCCGAGCTGTTTGTAACGATCGAGCGCTTCGTCACGCGTGACGACTTCACGTGTGATGTCGAGGTTTTCATCGACGATCCGTTTCATCATCTTCTCGATCTCCGGCAAATCTTCTTCATTGATGCGGCGGTCCATCTCGATATCGTAATAGAAGCCGTTCTCAATCGTCGGTCCGATACCGAAATGAATCGTCCCTTCTTCGCCGTACAACCGTTTGATCGCTTGAGCCATCAAGTGAGCGGATGAATGGCGCATCAAGTCGAGGCCTGCCTCCGAATCCGGCATGACGAGCTCGATTTGACCGTCGCGCTCGATCGGACGACGATAATCGATCAGTTCACCATCGATTTTTGCGGCGATGGCTTTCTTACGAAGTCCCGGGCTAATCGAACCGGCTACTTCTTCTGCTGTGATACCAGCTTCAAACGCTTTGACTGCCCCATCTGGAAATGTCAATTGAATCATGTGTCAACTTCCCCTCTCTATTTGAAAAAAATAAAAAAAGCCCATCCCTATGAAAGGGACGAGCTTTGATTCTCGTGGTACCACCCTCGTTCCCAAGCTGTAAGCTTGGCTCGAACACACGATAACGAGTGTGAATCGCCGCACGATTGACCCGTGCGGTGCTCCGAGGGAGTAAGTCAATCGGCGTGTTTAGGAAGCTCTCACCATTCTTCCTTCGCTTTGAAACCCGTGACGATGTCTCGTATCCTCTTCTATGCATCAGTTATATGGTTATTAGTATAGTCAACTCGTACGAGAAATACAATCCTTTACCGACGACGATTTTCGCCTTTCAGCTCGATCTGTGTCGTCGTCGTCGAGATCCGTTGCATGAGCCGCTGTGCTTTCATCTTGTTTTGCGGCGAGCCGTCAATCGAGAAGTGCGTCTCGAGTTCTTCACTGCTGAAGTTTGAGCTGTAGAGCGTCGGCAGACGATGCATCATGCGGTACTGTAAAATGATCCCGAACAGTTCGTCTCGTACCCACGGGCTGATCGCCTCAGCGCCGATATCATCAATCAACAAAATCGGCACGTGCTGGAACGAGGTCAAAAATGAATCGAACGAATCGGTACGAATTTTACGTTTCGCTTCCGAGACGAATCCCGGAGCGTGAACTAAAATCGTCTCGATATCGGCGACTTTGAGTTCATTGGCGATCGCTGCGAGCAAGTACGTCTTCCCGACCCCGAAACTGCCGTACAAGTAAAGACCGTTCACTTTTTGACGCGTCTTCATCCCCGAGACGAATCGCATCGCCTCACGGAGTGCGATCTTTCGGGCATCGTCCGAATAATCAAACGATTGAAAGCTCGCTTCCCGCACTTCTTCCGGTAAAAATAAGCTCTTGAACTTTCGATCCATCTCTTTTTGACGTCTCGCCTGGCGGTGAGCGACCGTCTCTTCATAGCGGATCGCAATTTGACCGAGATCGACATAAAGGACCGGCTGATGCCCGGGGATGACGGCTTGTTCATCGACAAGTTTCTTCCCGTCCATCTGCTCTGCATATTCGCTCAGTTTCGTAAATCCGACTTCGATCGCCGTCTCGTCGAGTTCTGGATGCGCCTTTAAAAATGTAATGACACCAGGGTGCTCGAGAGTTCGTCTGCGAATCGACTCGTACGCTTCCCGCACTTCTTTACGGTTCATCATTTGGGCGAGCGTCTGATTGATCCGTTCCATGTCGCTCATCCTTTCTCTTTCAGTTCATTCAACAATTTGACGAGTTCCGCGTCATCTGGCACCGATGATTCGAGCGCCTCTTTGCGCTTCTGATCGTAAGACCGTTGTTCTTTCGCATCGTCTTCGAGCCATTTCGGCAACTCGGTCTTGTCTTTCCGACGCGAGCCGACCGTCGTACGCTGGACGTTCTCACGTTTTTGTTGCTTCTTCTCGATCAACGCGTCTTGCGTCGCTTCGCGCTCTAATGCGTCACCTGCGTGCAAATAGCCCGCCGTCTTCCAACTCGTGGCGATGCGCATCACATAATTCTCGCTGAGCCGCGTCTGTTTCTTCACTTCGATACAATAATAGAACAGCGCGTTGATCACACCTGGTGCGAGACCGAGTGTATCGACCATCTCGATGATGAGCTGTTCGTCACTTTTCGAGAGTTGTGGCGTCTTCCGAAGCGTCGATACGTACTGATGCGGGTGTGCTTCCTCCATGACCGTTGTGTCATGCAAATCGCCGACCTCCGCCTGCTCCGTCTCGTCTGACTTCACTTTTCGATGTCGCGTCTGTTTTTTCTTCAATTGTAATACCATCTGCCGACAACCATCACGCTTCTCTTGTTCGCTGAGCGGTAAGTATGCTTCGTGAACGAAATACTCTTTCAGCATCTCGGCCATCGTCTCTTCATCGATTTGCGACACGTACGCAAGTTTTGTGATCGTCTCGTCTAACTTCTTCGTGAAGAAGCCGATTGGGAAGTTTGTCAGTTTTTTGACGATATCCATATCGAACGTATAGTTGATCTCAATCTTGGCGCGGTCCGGCTTCTCATAATTTTTTTGAGTGAACGCCATCTGGTTGACCCCTTTGACGTCGAACACTTCATTGAAGTCTTTCGTCACTTCGACGATGCCTGCCGGTAGCGGGTCGATGGTGAACCGTCCTTGCAACTGCTTGAATCGGACCTCTCCTACTTTATAGAAGAGAAAACTCGATAACAGCCCATCGTTTAGGAACGTGTGGGGCGCGAGCGGGACTCTCAGTTGATAGACGTATTGGGTGAGTCGCGCGTCTTTCGTCTTGTACGTCCGGACGAGGCCGATCGCCTCGAGCCGGAATAGACTGTCCGCCAGTTCGTTGATCGAATAATCGAGCATTTCACACAAGGCGCTATGTGACATGTAGTTCGACTTCATTTTGCCCGGCTTCAATTCACTCCAAAGCGTTTGATACAAGGCGAGCGCCTTCACGCCGATGACGGGTTGATATAAATGATAAAGTGACTGATAAGACTCCCGATCGATAAGACCTGTACTCATGATCAATAGCTCATCAGTCCCGTAAAGAATCCGTTCTTTTTCCATAACGTTTCTCCCCTGAAAAAAGACGACCAGAAGGCCGCCCCTTTAGTTGGTCGATTTTTCTTGCTTCATTAAATCCTCTAACTCTTTAAAGAACACAGAAATGTCTTTAAACTGTCGATAGACCGATGCGAAGCGGACGTACGCCACTTCATCGACTCGGGCCAGTTCGTTCATGACGAGTTCGCCGACTTGTTCACTCGGGATCTCGGACTGTCCGAGCGCCCGTAACTGTTGTTCGACTTTCGTGACCACACCCTCGAGTTGCTCGAGTGTGACCGGTCGTTTCTCACAGGCACGAATAATCCCGCGCAGAACTTTCTCTCGACTGAACTCTTCGCGGTTCCCGTCCTTTTTGACGATGATGAGCGGCGTCTGTTCAACCGTTTCAAACGTCGTGAAGCGATAGCCGCACTTTTCACATTCGCGACGGCGTCGAATCGAATAATAATCTTGGACTGGTCGGGAGTCGAGCACCCTCGTTCCGTTATGATCACATTTAGGACAACGCATGCTCAGCCCTCCTTATCGTTCGACAGATTGATTCCCGATGGCACGGAGTGGGAACTTATTTTGTAAAGCATCATAATACGCAGCGACAACTTGTTTCAGGTCAGGACCGAGCATTTGTTCACGATTCATCGTGAAATCGACGGCGGTCCGTCCCCCGTCCACTTGCACGACTGTGGCCAACGCATCCCAACCATCGCCGTTGAAGGCGAGCTCGCCTCGGTCGGAGTCGATTCGGCGCACTGTCTGTCCTTCTGTTTTGATGTATTCATTCAACCATGTCAGTACCGCGTTCGGCGACGTCGCGAAATAACGCGTGCGCAACGCCTCATTTTTATGCGTATCATCCGTTTGGATATGTGTTTGAAACTTGTCTAGTAATCCCATTGTCCACCTCGGCACCTAATTTATATACGTTAAGCATATCAAAATTAACGACTTAACAAAACAATTAAAAGGGCTGACCGAAAATCGGCCAGCCTCAAAAGGTCAATCGGATTATTTGCTGATCGCCACTTGTGCTTCTGGAACACGAATCGGTCCCATACCGCGATCAAGTTTGACGTCTTCGCGAACTTTCGCTTCTAAGCCTTCAGCAATGTATTGTGAAGCTGTCGCTGGATCGATCCGGTCCCCACATGTGAACACATCGACTGATGCGTAACCATGCTCTGGGAAACTGTGAATCGTTAAATGTGATTCTGAAATGATAACGACCCCACTCACACCGTGCGGCGCGAATTTGTGGAAAGCGACTTCGCGGACTTCAGCGCCCGAGCGAAGTGCTGCATCGACGAACAAGCGCTCGATGTAGTCGATATCGTTCAATTTGTCGGGATTGCACTCCCAAAGTTCTGTAATAATGTGACGTCCCATAGTATCCATATTAGTGGATCCCCCTTTACATCAATGGTCTCAAAGTAGTTGATGATCACTCACTTTGTGCCTGAATCGCCCACAACCACGGGGGCAAGTTAGTCCTAAGAGGTCCTAACCCTTTAAGTTGCGTTTGTCAGACCAATTGAAGTTCACGAGATTGAGTGTATCTCGTTTAGGACGTCGATACAAGCTATTTGTTTGAATTCGTTAAAATATTTTTGACGAAATATATTTTCTCAAGCGTGCGTTTCTTGTTGGCCGATTTGAAGGTAGCTCGCCACCATATCCAAAAGATCGACGACACGGCACGAATAGCCCCATTCGTTGTCATACCAAGCGAGCACTTTGACGTGGTTGCCACCGAGCACCATCGTCGAATCCGCATCGATAATCGAGGAGCGCTCGTCTCCATTAAAGTCGATTGAGACGAGTGGTTCGTTCGAGACACCGAGAATCCCGGTCATTTCTCCGTAAGCGGCCCGTTCGAACGCTTCGTTCACTTCGGCGGCCGTGACATCACGACGCAGCTCGACGACGAGATCGACGAGCGAGACGTTCGGCGTCGGGACGCGGAGCGCCATCCCGTTCAACTTGCCTTGCAGCTCGGGAAGCACAAGGCCAATCGCCTTGGCTGCCCCGGTCGAAGTCGGTATAATGGAACTACCACAAGCCCGGGCCCGGCGCAAATCTTTATGCGGATTGTCGATATTGTTCTGGTCGTTCGTGTAGGCGTGTACCGTCGTGACAAGTCCTGTCTCGATGCCGAACGTCGAATCGAGCACTTTGACGACAGGTGCGAGGCAGTTCGTCGTACAAGAGGCGTTAGAGATGATATGGTCTTGCTCCGGCATATACTCGCGATCATTGACCCCCATCACGATCGTCCGTAAGTCGCCTTTGCCCGGCGCCGTCAAAATGACTTTCTGCGCCCCGGCCGTCAAATGTTTGCGCGCCAAGACGTCCGAATTGAATTTCCCCGTCGCCTCGACGACGATCTCGACATCAAGTTCTTTCCATGGTAATCGTTCCGGATCACGCTCTGCGATTAACCGAATCTGTTTCCCATCGACAACGAGCGTATCCCCATGCGCCCGAACAGTGAGCTCAAACGGCCCATGGACCGTATCGTGCTTGATCAAGTGAGCAAGCGTCTCCGCCGGATAACTCGCATTGATCGCCACGACGTCGTGACGCCCTTCAAGCATCAATTTACGAAATACCATTCTCCCGATTCGTCCAAACCCGTTGATTGCAACTTTCGTCCCCATTCCAGTTCCCCCTTTTTTCTGCGTTACGACACCATTATAACGGAAAAATGGAAGCGTTTTCACTATGTATCGTCACATTTTTATCACTTTTTTACAGTTTCGTTTTTGAAAAAGAGGGAAATTTGGTGTAGAGCTTGGAAAGGAGCTACGTTATATGTTTGATTGGACAGACTTAGACAAATTTGTCATCTCGTTTTTTATCATCTTGCCGATTGTGACAATTATCCATCAATTCGGGCATTTCTTTTTCGCAAAATTATTCGGGGGATCACTCGATATGGAGATTGGGACCGGGAAGAAACTATTCAAGGTCGGGCGCATGCAGTTTAACCGCGTCTACTTCTATGACGCCTGGTGCGAATTCTCGGACTTGAAATACAGTAATCGCTTGACGAGGAGTATCGTCTACGCGGGCGGGTCGATCTTCAATCTATCGAGTATCTTAATCGTGAACTGGTTTATCCTGACACGAGAGATTGAACCGACCCTCTATACGTATCAGTTCGCCTATTTCTCGTTTTATTATGTGTTCTTCTCGCTCTATCCGATTTATTACTCGAACGGGCACCCGAGCGACGGGCGCGCTATTTTCGACACATGGAAAAAAGGGCGACCGGACGCAGATCCGCTCAACTGAACAAAAAAAGAAGGCGTCAGTCGCCTTCTTTTTTCATGTCTTGAAATTGTTCGACGAGACGCGTCACTTGAGGCAACAAGTCCCCGAGTGCCCCGTTGTTGTTGATTAAAAAGTCAGCGTGATGCTTCTTTTCTTCGATCGGCATTTGCGAGTGGATCCTTGCGAGCGCTTCTTCTTTCGTCAAGCCGTTACGCTCCATGAGACGCATCAACTGCATCTCTTCCCGGCAATAGACGACGACCGTATAATCGACGAGGTCACGCATCGTCCCTTCGAACAAGAGCGGGATGTCGAAGATGACGACAGATTCCCCTGCTGCCGCAAAGGAATGCATCTGCTCCTGCATTTCTTCCCGGATCGCCGGATGCATGAGCTGATTCAACAATTTCCTTTTTGCTTCGTCATGGAAGATCTCTCGCCCGAGCGCCGGCCGGTTCAACTGCTCACCTTCAAAACAGCGCGGAAACGCTTCTCGGACAGCAGAGTAAGCTTTACCTTCAGGGTCGACGACGGTACGGGCAATCTTGTCGGCATCGATAATCGGGATCCCTTGTTGTCGGAATAGGCGGGACACCGTCGACTTCCCTGTCGCGATGCCGCCTGTCAAACCAATTTTCAACATTGTGTCCACCTCTTACTGTTGGCAGTGCGGACAGTAATGCGTCCCCCGTCCGCCTAGTTTCATCTTTTCAATCGGCCGACCGCAATTGTGACACGGTTCACCGGTCTGTCCGTATACGTAAAGCGTCTCTTGAAACGTTCCAGCCGCCCCGTCCGGATTCGTATAGCTGCGGATCGTACTTCCACCCCGCTCGATCGCTTCTAATAACACGGCGACCGCTTCTTGACGGACGGTCTCAACTTCAGTGAGTGAAAGCGAGGCTGCTGGCCGGGTCGGATGAATCCGTGCCCGGAACAACGTCTCGTCGACATAAATATTGCCGAGACCGACAAAAATCGATTGATCGAGCAACGCCGTCTTGATTGCTCTCACGTTCATGCGCTTCAGACGGGCGTACAACGTTTCGGCCGTCACTTCAGGGTCGAACGGCTCGAGCGCGAGCAGCGACAGCGGCGGCGTCACGAACAACTCTTCGTTCGTCCGAAGTTCCATCGTGCCGAACTTCCTGACGTCGTTATAGTGCAGGCTCGTACCGTCGGTGAACGTGAAGACGACGTGCGTATGCTTGACCGGATCGACGGCTTCGCTGTGCGGAAAGAATTTCCCTTCCATCCGTAAATGAGAGACGAGGTAGCCGTTCGTCAATTTAAATAAAATGAACTTGCCGCGCCGCTCGACGTCGACCATCGTCTCGCCGATAAGCTGTTGTACCCACACATCGGCCTCATGTCCGCGAATGATTTTCGCGTCGCGTACATTGACGTCTTGAATCGTTTTTCCGGAGACGAACGGTCGCAGTCGGCGACAGACCGTCTCTACTTCTGGTAATTCTGGCATATCGATTTCCTTCCTTTACTTTATTTCGTGTCGAACCACGTCTCACCGAACGAGCCGTCCGCCCGAAGCGGGACATCGAGTGTGATCGTATGTTCCATCGCTTGTTTCACAAGTTTTTCAAGCGCGGACTTCTCAGCAAGCGGTCCTTCAAAGATGAGTTCATCGTGGACTTGAAGCAATAGTTTCGATTGCAGACCCGATGCCTGAAGCGCCGTATCGACGTCGATCATCGCTTTTTTAATGATGTCCGCCGCGGTTCCTTGAATCGGCGTGTTGATGGCCGTCCGTTCGGCAAAGCCGCGCAAGTTGAAGTTGCGTGAATGGATGTCCGGGATGTTACGGCGACGTTTGAGCATCGTCTCGACATATCCGTGTTCCCGCGCCCGCTCGATGGCGGCATCCATGAAGCGCTTCACACCAGGGAACTGCTCAAAGTACGTGTCGATGAACGTCTGCGCTTCTTTACGGCTGATGCCGAGGTTTTGCGACAACCCATAATCACTGATGCCATAGATGATCCCGAAGTTGACCGCCTTCGCTTGACGCCGCATGAGCGACGTCACTTCTTCTTTGGCGACACGGAACACGTTTGCCGCCGTCGACGTATGAATATCTTCGTCATTCAAAAACGCTTCGAGCATCTTCGCGTCTTTCGACATATGCGCCATGATCCGGAGCTCGATCTGCGAGTAGTCGACCGCATACAGCACCCAGCCCGGCTCACTTGCCGTAAACGCCTTACGGATCCGGCGTCCTTCCTCGAGCCGAATCGGGATGTTCTGCAAGTTCGGATTGACCGATGACAGTCGCCCTGTCTGTGTGAGCGTCTGCGTGTAGCGTGTATGAATCTTCCCGTCCGCTTTGATGACTTTTTGTAAGCCCTCGACGTACGTCGACTGCAGTTTTCCGAGCTCACGGTAATGCATGATATGTTCGACGATCGGATGGAGCGGCGCTAGCTTCTCTAACACGTCGGCCGCCGTCGAGTATCCAGTTTTCGTCTTCTTCACGGGTGGGAGTGCCAACTTCTCAAACAAGATGACGCCAAGCTGTTTCGGCGAATTGATATTGAACGACTCGCCGGCCAATCCGTGAATTTCTGTCTCGAGCTGATTGAGGCGGTCCCTGAGATCCGTTTCCATCGCTTGAAGCGTCGCCACGTCGACGTAAATTCCGGCCCATTCCATTTCCGCGAGCACCGAGGCGAGTGGACGTTCTAAATCTTGATAAAGTGACGTCTGCTCGTTTTCATCGATTTCCGGAATGACTTTCGCGAACAACGTGAAGATGGCCATCGCCTTCTCGCCGAGATGTTGGTCGAGCACCGCTTGTTCCGGAACGTGGAGTTTCGCCCCTTTCCCGTAGACGGCCTCGTCTTCAGGCAACGCGTAATCGAAGTGCGCGGCGATCGAATCGAGCGTCGTTCCGCCCGACAAGTTGAGCAAATAACCGGCGACGAGCAAGTCTTCGTAGCCGCGAAGTATCAGTTCGTTCCGTTTCAATTGAATGATCGTCTGTTTGGCGTCCAAACAGATCGTTTTCCGGGTCTCATCCGCTAGCCAAGCCTTCACATCCGGTACGTCTAACAACGACATATCACCGACGGTCACACCGACTTTCGATGCGATCGCCACACCGATGATGTCGTCTTCGAAATAGTCGTCCCGCAGCTGTTCGATAAACAGGACGGCTTCCGTAAAATCTTGCTGTTCGATGCCGACGTGCGTCACGTCTCGCGCTTCTGCCGCCTCTTCCGTCGTCGCATCAGTGTTCAGCTTACTGACCAGTGATTTGAACTGAAGGCTCATGAACAACGGTTTGACTTTTGCCGCATCATACGGGTGGAACTGTAAGTCATCCACACTGACGTCGATTGGGACGTCCGTATGGATCGTCGCGAGTTGTTTTGACATTCGAGCTTCCTGCTCGTTCGCCTCGACTTTTTCTTTTTGCTTCCCTTTTAATTCATGTGTATGTTCATACAGCCCTTCGACCGAGCCGTAATTTGATAGCAACTTGAGCGCCGTCTTCTCGCCGACACCCGGAATTCCCGGGATGTTATCGGATTTATCACCCATCAGCCCTTTGAGATCGATCATTTGGCGAGGTGCCAAGCCCTCGTAACGTTCGTGGAACGCCGCCTCATCCATCGTCTCGACGTCAGTGATGCCACGTTTCGTTAAGTAGACGGTGACTCGCTGATCGATCAGTTGAAGTAAATCTTTATCACCCGTGACGACCGTGACTTGTTCGAACGCCTCGTTTTTCGAAAGTGTCCCGATTATGTCATCAGCCTCATATTGATCGAGCTCGAGCACTTTGATTCCGAACGCCTCACACAGTTCACGAACGATCGGGAACTGTTCGCGGAGCTCACCTGGTGTTTTCTGCCGCCCACCTTTATAGTCCGCATATGTATCGTGGCGGAACGTCTTCTTCGACGCATCGAACGCGACCGCGAAATGCGTCGGTTGCTCGTCTTCCATCAATTTTAAAAGCATCATCGTGAACCCATATACCGCGTTCGTGTTTCGTCCCGATGCATCCGTCATCGGAGGCAACGCGAAAAACGCACGATACGTCAGTGAGTTTCCATCGAGGAGCAGTAATTTATTCATCGTCCAACCTCCATTCTCTTCTGTATCCATCATATCATACGGGCACATGCGTTCGAAAAAAAAGACCCTTTTCTAAGTACTAGAAAAGGGTCAATCTTCTCGACCGAGTGGAGATGAGCACCGGCCGGGATACGAGATGATGAAGAGGTCTCATCAATAGAGTAGCATCTGTTTGTAAAGTTCGTGTGAACGCGACATAAATTCCTTGTTAAGCGAGCGGGAATTCGATTGTGAACGTCGTCCCAACGCCTTCGTCGCTGTCGACATGGATCGTCGCGTGATGAAGATCGACGATGTGCTTGACGATGGCGAGGCCAAGGCCGGTCCCTCCAGAATTCCGGCTCCGGGCCTTGTCGACCCGGTAAAACCGTTCGAATATGCGGCTCACTTCTTTTGGAGCGATGCCGATCCCGTTGTCTTTGACGATCAAGCGCGCCGTCGTCTCCCGCTTCTCGACCGTAATCTCGACCTGGCTGCCTTCTGGCGAATAGTTGATCGCGTTCGCGACAAGATTCAAGATGACTTGCTTGATCCGATTCAAGTCCGCTTGCAAGACGACGTCGCCTTCGTGATGCGCTTCAAGATGGATTGATTTTTGCTCCGCCTTCTGGCTTAAGACGAGACACACCTCTTCGACGAGCTGATTGAGTTGGACAGGCGTGAACTCCAAATGGAAATTTTCCTGCTCGAGCCGTGACAGTTCGAGCAAGTCCTCGACGAGCATTTGCATGCGTGTCGCTTCTTTTTGGATGATATCCAAAAATTGATCGCGTAACTCGGGCACTTCTTTCGCCCCGTCGAGTAACGTCTCACTGAAGCCTCTGATCGAAGTGAGCGGCGTCTTCAACTCATGGCTCACGTTCGCGACGAAATCTTTCCGCATTTTCTCAAGCCGTTTCAATTCGGAGATGTCGTTAAACAACAGCGTCGTCCCGCGCAACATGCCGGTATCGCTAAAGATCGGGGCAGCTGACACCATATACGTTCTCTGATTGAATCCGATTCGAATCGATAGCTGGCGACGGTGCGGCTCTTCTGTCAAATAGACGTCCTCGATCAACGTCTCGACGTCCGGACTCGGTAAAATGCCATGGTAAAACTGGCCGATCATCAAATCGTCATATTGGAACATATCCCGGTATGACCGGTTGACGAGCGTGACGATACCGCGTTCATCGACGAGCAACAGACCGGCTCCCATATACTCGATCAGTGACTCGAGCCTTGCCCGCTGCACCGACTCCCCGAGCGAGATCGTCTCTAAGTTACGGGCGAGGACGTTGATCGACCCGGCCAGGCTTCCCGTCTCTTCATCGTTGCGCAGTTCATACACACGAGCCCGGTAATTCCCGTCGGCGAGTTCGCGTAACACGATTGTCGCCTCATCGATCGGCCGGATGAACTGGTTCGTCAGATTGTGGAGGACGAATAGAATGAGGAAGAATGAGAAGAACAATGCGAGCGCGACCGTCAGCCAAATCCGGTTGTAGACACCTTCTAAGTCAGAAATATAGCGGATGAAGCTAAGGTAGACCGTTTCACCGGTCGACAGTTCAATCGGTTTCGTGAACTGGATCAAATCTTCGCGTGTCGCGTTGCCGAACGCACCGTTAGCCGGAATCGTGTCAGCGTCAATCCGGTATTCGAACGCTCCGACGCGGAACGGTGTGCCCGCAATCACTTCCATCCGGCGGTTCAACAGCAAGATGTCGAAACTGCTCTCATCATCGATTTGTCGAACGTAGTCACGAATCTCCTCAAGCTCACCCCCGTCCAAATACAAGGCGGCGAGTTGGGCATCTTCTTTCAACCGGTCGCGCTCCGAGTCCAAATAGAAATCTTTGAACAGTTGACCGAGCACGATCCCGAGTGTCAGCAGCACGCCCGTCACGAGCAGGATGAGTGTCGTCAAAAAACGCGAGCGATACGTCTTCATTCGGGCATCGGTTCTTCCATCTTATAGCCGAGGCCTCGGATCGTCTTGATGTACGTCGGCTTCTTCGTCACCGGCTCAATTTTTTCACGCAAATGACTAATATGGACGTCGACGATGCGCGTATCACCGACAAAATCATAGTTCCAAATGGCTGACAGCAGTTGATCACGCGTCAACACACGGCCTTTGTTTTTGGCTAGATAAGCCAGCAGCTCAAACTCTTTCGGCGTCAATTCGAGACGTTCACCTTTTTTGAAGACCTCATAGTTCGAAGCGATGATTTTGACGTCTCCGATTTCGATGACGTCAGCGTCGACCGTCGGCGTTTCCTGTGGGCCTGACCGGCGCAAAATTGCTTTGACCCGGGCTACTACTTCGCGCGGGCTGAACGGTTTCGTCAAATAGTCGTCAGCACCAAGTTCGAGACCGAGCACTTTATCGAACTCGTCGTCTTTCGCAGTCAACATTAAGATCGGCGTATTCACTTTTTGTTGGCGTAGCCGTTTACATACTTCAAGCCCGTCCATCTCCGGCAACATCAAGTCGAGGATGATCAACACCGCGTCTTGTTTCTCCGCTAATTCAAGCCCCGCTTTTCCATCATGGGCCGTCTCGACCTCAAATCCGGCTTGTTCTAAATTAAATTTTAATAACGTCGCAATCGATACTTCGTCATCAACAACAATTACTTTATCGGCCACACTAGTTCCTCCTCGAATCTATCTGTTCAGTCGTTTACACTACCTATTTTACAAATCAATCCCACTCGCGACCAACTTCAAAGTAATTCTTTACAAAAACAAAACAAATCCACTGTCTATCTCCAGTTTAGCACGCTTGAAAGAAAAACGAATCCAACAAAAAAAGTCTAGCCTGCGACGCAGACTAGACTTTCTTTCAAGTTAGGACGTTCAAGACGGAACGGACCGAGTCAGCCGAGCGTTTGAGCGCGGCTTGTTCTTCGTCCGTCAGGTCAAGTTCGAGCACACGCTCGATCCCGTTCGCACCGAGAACTGTCGGCACGCCAAGATAGAGGTCACGGAAGCCATACTCTCCATCAAGATACGTGATGGCCGGTAAAATGCGGCGTTGATCTTTTAAAATCGCTTCCACCATCTCGACGATGGCCGCGGCCGGCGCGTAGTATGCCGAACCGTTGCCAAGGAGTTGGACGATCTCACCGCCGCCTTTACGCGTTCTCGCGACGATCGCGTCGATGCGTTCACTCGGCAACAACTTCTCGAGCGGGATGCCTCCTGCGTACGAATAGCGGATGAGCGGCACCATGTCGTCGCCGTGACCGCCGAGGACGAACCCGGACACGTCTTTTACAGAGACGTTCAACTCCGAAGCGACGAACGTCCGGAACCGTGCCGTGTCGAGCACACCGGACTGTCCGATGACGCGCTCTTTCGGGAAGCCCGACTCTTTGAACACCGTATACGTCATCGCATCGACCGGGTTCGTCAAGACGATCAAGATCGCATCAGGCGAATACTTGACAATCTCTTTCGTGACCGACCGCATAACGCTAGCGTTCGTCGTGACGAGGTCGTCTCGGCTCATGCCCGGCTTGCGGGCGATACCAGCCGTGATGACGACGATGTCCGAATCAGCCGTGTCAGCGTAATCTGACGTCCCGGTGATCAACGAATCAAATCCTTGAATCGGCGCCGTTTCTTGCATATCGAGCGCTTTTCCTTTCGTCGGGTTCTCAAACTCTGGCATGTCGAGAAGGACGACGTCTCCTAACTCTTTTTGAGCCAAGTATAGTGCCGTCGTGGCCCCCGTGAATCCGCTACCGATAACAGAAATTTTGTTGCGACGAATCATTGTGCTCTCCCCCTTGGTTTAGTCCAAACTTGAGTGCTACTTACATGTTTTTGATCAGTTCATCCGCAAACTCTGAACATTTCACTTCTGTCGCGCCATCCATGAGACGGGCAAAGTCGTATGTGACGACTTTCGATGCGATCGTATTCTCCATCGAACGAACGATGAGGTCAGCCGCTTCGTTCCAGTTCATGTGACGGAGCATCATCTCGCCTGACAAGATGACAGATGACGGGTTGACTTTGTCAAGACCGGCATACTTCGGTGCCGTACCGTGTGTCGCTTCGAAGATGGCATGTCCTGTCACGTAGTTGATGTTCGCACCTGGTGCGATCCCGATTCCGCCGACTTGGGCAGCGAGCGCGTCCGAGATGTAGTCACCGTTCAAGTTCATCGTCGCGACGACGTCGAACTCACGCGGACGTGTCAAGATTTGTTGGAGGAAGATATCAGCGATTGAATCTTTCACGATGATCTTGCCTTCCGCTTCCGCTTTCGATTGCGCTTCGTTCGCAGCAGCTTCGCCTGACTCTTCTTTGATGCGGTCGTACTGGGCCCATGTGAACACTTTATCGCCGAACTCTTCTTCTGCGAGTTCGTATCCCCAGTTTTTGAAGGCGCCTTCTGTGAACTTCATGATGTTTCCTTTATGGACGAGCGTGAGCGATTTACGGTTGTTCGCGATCGCATATTCGAGCGATGCCCGAACGAGACGTTTCGTCCCTTCTGACGAGATCGGCTTGATGCCGATACCCGATGTTTCTGGGAAACGGATCTTGTTGACGTTCATCTCTTCTTTCAAGAACGTGATCAACTTCTTCACTTCGTCGCTGCCTGAAGCATATTCGATCCCTGCATAAATATCTTCTGTGTTCTCACGGAAGATGACCATGTCTGTGTCTTCAGGACGTTTGACCGGTGACGGGACGCCAGTGAAGTAACGGACAGGACGCAAGCACGTGTACAAGTCGAGTTCTTGACGGAGCGCAACGTTGAGTGAACGGATTCCGCCGCCGACCGGTGTCGTGAGCGGTCCTTTGATGGCAATCAAATATTCACGGATCTCGTCGAGCGTCTCGTTAGGGAGCCACTCACCCGTTTGGTTGAACGCCTTCTCGCCAGCGAACACTTCTTTCCATTCGATTTTCTTCTCGCCGCCGTATGCTTTCTCGACAGCTGCATCAAAGACGCGGACTGCAGCGTTCCAGATGTCTGGGCCTGTTCCATCTCCGATGATGAATGGAATCGTTGGTACGTTTGGTACGTTGAGTGCACCGTTTTCTACTGTAATCTTTTGACCTTGTGTTGACATATGAATCCCCCTAAGTACATTTATGTAGGCCGACGCGAGCGCCGACCTACGTCATCTGTTAGTTTACCAAAGTTTATGTCTAAATTGTGACGCAATCTTCGAACGATGCGTCAATTAACGCTCGTTTACCGGTACGTATGAACGATTCGTTTCACCTACGTACTCGGCACGCGGACGAATGAGACGGTTGTCGGCGTATTGCTCGAGAATGTGTGCGATCCAGCCTGACATCCGCGAGACCGCGAAGATCGGCGTGAACAGCTCTTCGTCAAGACCGAGCGCATAGTACGTCGAAGCCGAGTAGAAGTCGACGTTCGGTTTGAGCCCTTTTTCAGTCTCGACGAGGTGGTCGATCTTCTCAGACATCTCGTACCAGTGTGGCTCATTGATTTGAGCCGTCAGTTGGCGACTCATCTCTTTCAAGTGTTTCGCACGCGGATCGCCGTCCTTATAAACACGGTGACCGAAGCCCATGATCTTCTCACGGCGTTCGAACTTGCCTCGCACGTAGTCTTCGACTTTGTCGACCGAACCGATTTCGTGAAGCATCTTCATGACCGCCTCGTTGGCGCCACCGTGAAGTGGACCTTTGAGTGCACCCATCGCTGCCGTCACACCAGAATACATATCTGAGAGCGTCGCTACGCAGACACGGGCTGTGAACGTCGAAGCGTTCAGCTCATGGTCAGCGTGAAGAATGAGCGCCTTGTCGATCGTCGTCTCGGCGACTTCATTCGGTTCTTCCCCGTTCAACATATATAAGAAATTGGCTGCATACGACAAGCCTTGCTTCGGTGCAATCGGTTGCTTGCCTTTTCGTAACCGCGCGAAAGCAGTCACGATCGTCGCGATTTGTGCTTGAAGACGAATCGCTTTACGCATGTTTGCCTCTTCGCTCATGTCTTCAGCCTCTTCATCGTACAACGCGAGTTGAGAGAGTGCCGTGCGAATCGTAGCCATCGCGTTCGCAGACTTTGGTGCCCGCTCGAGTGTCGCGATGACGTCTTCTGGCAACTTCGCTTCTTGAACGAGCGCCGCTGAGAGTTTCGTTAATTCATCTGCCTTCGGAAGGCGGTCGTTCCATAATAGAAAGACGACTTCTTCGAACGTGGCATGGTCTGCCAAGTCATCGATTGTGTATCCTCCATAAGTCAATTGTCCGTCAATGATCGAACTGACTTTTGAGGCCGCTGCCACAATTCCTTCTAACCCTTTAGTTGTTGACATTAATAACTCCCCCTCAGTCTTTAAAATAGTCGACCGCATCATACAGTCTGTTTGTAGGGAATAAGGGTGGGGGTTCGATAAATCTCCCCAGCACGTATCGAGTTCGCGCCACCCTGTCCTTCGTCTAGTATAAACAATTTACTGAAAAAAAGAAATGTAAGCGTATCCAGGCGTAAAAAAATGTCAAACCCACTTCTCGATAAGGTTATATCCCCCTAAAATGAGCGCGGCAATCCCGGCACCAATCAGTGGACCGACCGGAACGCCTTTCATGAATCCGACCGCGAGAATGGTGCCTGCGAGCAATGCCGTCGTCACGACCGGATCGACACGCATCAGTTGCACGCCCTGGGCGGCGGCGAGGGCGACGAAGATACCGGACGAAAAGGCAATGATGCCGACCGGTCCTTTAATACTATTCCACAATTCTCTAAAACCTATGTCTCCGGTCGCGATCGGGACGAGGACGGCAATCGTGATGATCGTCACACCCCAATGGATCCCTTTTGCGGCGAGCGTCGGGAACAGCTGGTCACCGAAGCCGATTGCTTTAATGATTAAGAGTACGCTACTCGCGATAATGATGGACTGATTATGAGCAATCACGCCGATCAAGACGAGCAATAGCAGAAATAAATAAGCACCCATGATTCATCCCTCTTTCTGAATGGAAAAAGAACCGACCTCATGAGAAGGTCGGTTCGATTGTCATTCGATTACGCGTTATAAATTTTTCCAGTAAGCGGGTCGATCGAGATCATCTGTCCGTCACGGAACGTAGACGTTGCAGATTCAACACCGACGATGACCGGTTTACGGAGCGATGGTCCAACGATGCCAGCATGGCTCGTCAATCCACCGTCTTCTGTGATGATGCCGGCTGCTTTTTCGATCGCTGGCATCATTTCTTTATCAGTGAACGGTGCCACGAGGATCATGCCGTCTTTTGCTTTAGCGTTCGCTTCGTCAGCGTTGTTCGCAACGACGACTTCTCCGACGAGGCCGCGCTCACCGATGCCGCGTCCGTTTGCAAGAGCGTGTCCGACGATGTGAATTTTCATCATGTTCGTCGTACCAGAAGTCGCTGCCGGAATACCTGCTGAGATGACAACGAGGTCGCCGTCTGTGACGAGTCCAGCGTGACGAGCTGCTTCAGATGCTTGAACCAACATTTCATCCGTGTTGTTCGGCATCGTGTCAGCAACGATCGGGTATACGCCCCAAACGAGGTTCAACTGACGAGCGACGCGCTCTGATTCAGTCACCGCGATAATGTTTGCTTCCGGACGATATTTCGCCGTACGGGCAGCCGTATAACCTGATTGTGTTGGCGTCAAGATCGCTTTCGCGTTCAAGTTGATTGCTGTATGGGCAACCGCTTGTGAGATCGCATCCGTTACCGTATGTTCACTGCGTTTTTGACGATCTTTGAGCAAGTTTTTGTAGTCGAGCATACGCTCTGTACGAACAGCGATCGCTGCTTGCATTTGAACTGACTCGATTGGGTAGTCCCCTGCAGCCGTCTCACCTGAGAGCATGACCGCATCCGTACCATCGAGGATGGCGTTGGCAACGTCAGACGCTTCCGCACGTGTCGGACGCGGGTTGCGTTGCATCGAGTCAAGCATTTGTGTCGCTGTGATGACCGGCTTACCGAGGTCGTTACACTTCTTGATCAATTCTTTTTGTACCGGTGTGACTTCTTCAGTCGGGATCTCGATACCGAGGTCACCACGCGCAACCATCAAACCGTCAGAGATAGACAAGATCTCGTCGATGTTATCGACACCTTCTTGGTTTTCAATTTTCGGGTAAATCTTGATGTGCGACGCATCGTGCTTCTCGAGAAGTTGACGAATGGCGACGACGTCAGACGCACGACGTACGAATGAAGCTGCGATCACGTCGATATCTTGCGAGATACCGAACTCGATGTCCGCGATATCTTTGTCTGTTAAGGCAGGAAGGTTAACCTTGACGTTCGGCAAGTTTACACCTTTCTTCGTCTTGATGACGCCTTCGTTTTCGATGATGCAACGAAGATCGCGGTTCGGAAGTTTTTCGACGACACGGAGACCGATGAGTCCGTCATCGAGCATGATGCTAGAACCGACTTCGACGTCATCGAACAATCCTTCGTACGTGACCGAGAAACGGTCTTTCGTTCCGACGATTTCTTCTGTTGAGACGATTGTCACTTCTTTCCCTTTTTCAAGGAGTGCCTTTCCGTCTGCGAACGTATGCGTCCGAATTTCAGGACCTTTCGTATCGAGAAGGACAGTCACGATTTTGCCTGCGACGCGTGATGCTTCACGGATGTCGCGGATACGTGCTCCGTGCTCTTCGTAGTCACCGTGTGAGAAGTTAAGACGAGCCACGTTCATTCCAGCTTCAATCATTTCTGGGAGAAGCTTCTCTGAAGCTGGTCCGATCGTACATACAATTTTCGTTCTACGCATAAATAAAAACCTCCTAGGGGATGTATTACATTTACACACAGAAAACGGGGGGTCGATTGACCTGATCCCGTCTCTGTGGAGTTCACTGTCACTCGTTAAATCGAAAGTTGGTTCGACAGGTCGATCAACTTCATGTCAAGCGTATGCTTGTTATGGTCGAGCGCCTCGTCGATATCGAGGTCCATCATTTTACCGCCACGGATTCCAACGACCCGTCCAGCTTTGCCTTCTAACAGGATTTCAACGGCGTAAGCGCCCATCCGGCTAGCAAGCACGCGGTCGGCGGCAGTTGGTGAACCACCACGTTGGATATGTCCAAGGATCGTGACACGTGTTTCCGAGTTTGTCTGCTCAGCAATGAGCTTACCAATCTCTTCGGCACTGCCAGCTCCTTCAGCAACGACGACAATCGAATGTTTCTTGCCGCGGGCAACACCATGGTTGATCCGCTCAACAATCGCACTCAAGTCTTCAGGACGTTCTGGGACGAGGATCGACTCCGCTCCACCGGCAAGACCGGCGTAAAGAGCGATGTCTCCCGCGTCGCGACCCATCACTTCAATGACATACGTACGTTCATGTGAAGAAGCAGTGTCACGAATCTTGTCGATCGCATCGAGCGCCGTGTTGAGCGCTGTGTCAAATCCGATCGTCGCGTCCGTTCCCGGAATATCATTGTCGATCGTACCAGGCAGCCCGATTGTCGGGAAACCAAGCTCCGTCAACTTCTGAGCTCCACGGTAAGAACCGTCTCCGCCAATGACAACAAGCGCATCGATGTTGAATTTCTTCAACTGTTTGACCGCTTTAGCCCGGCCTTCTTCAGTTCTAAACTCTGGGCAACGGGCAGAACGTAAGAACGTTCCTCCGCGTTGAATGATATCGCCGACTGAACCTAGGTTCAATTCAACGAGATCGCCTTCAATCAATCCTTGATAGCCGTTATACACACCGTACACTTCTAGACCTTCAAAAATTGCTTTTCGGGTCACTGCACGGACTGCAGCGTTCATTCCAGGGGCGTCTCCCCCACTTGTCAATACCGCAATTCGTCTTAAATTCACGTCACTCACCTCTTATGTGTTTTAACGAAATCTGAAATAAAAATACCATGTCTGACCTTTGTTTTACAACACAAGTATGTGAAAAAAATGCATGGGGTACCGTCGAAAGCAGTCATTTCGTGAGTGGTTTAACGTGAACCTCAAGCGGTTGTTACCGTTTTCACGAGCCAAATGTGCCAATTTGATGATATTTGGCAGCGCGCCCTTGCAGCAACTCATCGCGCGAGCGTTTCACCAACTCACTGACATGCTGTGTTAATACAGGCTTCAAGAGCGAAGACTGTATTGACACATCGATGTGGGCTCCGCCAAACACTTCCGTTACAATCTCATCGACAATCCCTAAATCGAGCAAATCTTGTGCTGTAATCTTCATCGTTTCAGCGGCCCTTTCCGCTAGCTTCGCATCTTTCCAAAGCAGTGCTGCCGCACCTTCTGGCGAGATGACCGAGTACGTGCTGTTCTCGAGCATGAGCAGCCGGTCGCAGACACCGATGCCGAGCGCTCCTCCAGAACCGCCCTCGCCGATGACGACAGAAACGATCGGGACTTTCAACGTCGCCATCTCAAACAAGTTGCGTGCGATCGCCTCGCTTTGTCCGCGTTCTTCGGCCGCCTTACCCGGGTAAGCACCTTTCGTGTCAATGAACGTGATGACCGGCCGGTTGAACTTCTCGGCCTGCTTCATGAACCGTAACGCTTTACGATACCCTTCCGGATGAGGCATGCCAAAGTTTCGCAACATGTTCTCTTTCGTATTGCGGCCGCGTTGATGGCCGATGATTGTCACCGGGACACCGTCGAGCGTGGCAATCCCCGCGACGATCGCCGCATCATCATATCCATGTCGGTCGCCATGCAGTTCAATAAAATCCGGGAACAGCTGATCGATATAGTCGAGCGTCGTCGGCCGTTTCGGGTTCCGTGCCAATTGCACGCGATCCCACGGTTTCATATTCCCATAATTGTCTTTTTCTAATCGGTGGAGCTTCGTCTCGAGATGGCGGATCTCCCGGGATAGGTCGATCCCTTTCGTTTCCGCCATCTCGCGCAACTTCACGAGTTGTTCGTTCAATTCTTTCGTTGAGTCAAACATGATGTGCCCCCCCGTCATGTAAATCGATGATGTTCTTTAAGAACGAACGCATCTGTTCACGATGAACGACGGCATCGAGTTGACCAGCCTCTAGCAAGAACTCAGCAGTTTGGAAGTTGTCTGGTAATTTTTCACGAATCGTCTGTTCAATGATCCGCCGCCCGGCGAAGCCGATCAACGCACCCGGTTCGGCGACGTTCAAGTCACCGAGCATGGCAAAACTAGCCGAGACGCCACCTGTCGTCGGATGGGTCAAGTAGGCGATATACAGCAATCCGGCCTCGTCATGTTGCTTGAGCGCGATGGACGTATTGGCCATCTGCATGAGGCTGACCATACCTTCTTGCATACGCGCACCGCCTGAAGCGGTGAACAACACGACAGGTAATCGTTCCGCAGTCGCAGTCCGGACGGCTGAAGCGATCGCTTCCCCAACGTAAGCTCCCATTGACCCCATCCGGAAGCGCGCGTCCATGACACAGATGACGGCGTGACGGCCAGAGATCATTCCACGGCCGCAGACAATCGCCTCTTCAATCCCAGTTCGTTCCCTGTCTTTTTTTAATTTTTCTTCATAATCTGGAAAATCGAGCGGGTTTTCTTTCACGCGCGGTCCAGCAAATTTCACGAATGAGTTCTCATCAGTGAGCAATCGAATCCGCTCATCTGCACTGAGCGGGAAATGGTAGCCACAATCGCACACTTTATGGTGTTCGTTCAATTGTTTCGTATAATGCATATATTTACAGGATGGACATTTCGTCATCAATCCTTGTGGTGCGTCAATTTTCGGTTCTCGTTGACGCAACGGCATGTATCGTTTTGGTTTCTTGAAAAAAGCAGTCATCGCTTCCCCCTCGTTCATTCCGGCATCCTCACCTTACGCCACATCTCCAATAATTGTGTTCGTTCTTCGATCGTATACAGTTCACCTGCGTCCGTCCCGTCATAAAATCGGTTCACTTCACTCCAAATTCGAATGAAGAGCTCGTTGTCTAGGCCTAGAATCAGCTGTTGACGGAACTCGCGATCATTCGCTAAGTTCGCTTCGAGCAGCTTGACCCGCTCCGGTGTCGGCTCGACTTCAGAAAACGCAAGGCGCTCAAGCAACCGCAACATGTCGACGATGTCGGACGCTTTCGTCTGTTTCGTGACGATAAACTCAGACAAGATCTCGATGTAGCGGTGCCGATCTTGTTCGCACAAAAACGTCCCGCCCCCGTGACGCGTCTCCACGATTCCAAGAAAGCTGAGGGCCCGAAGCGCCTCTCGGACCGAAGCGCGGCTGATTGAAAGCGTCTCGGCTAGTTCACGTTCGGATGGAAGACGGTCGCCCGGCGCGAGCGATGCCTGAACGATCAACGATCTAATTTTAGAAATGTTTTCGTGAAATGAGGATGCGTATTTTCCATGCATCTGACCGTTCAACTCCTTTTCGGATGGCATTCTCTTTAAAGTGGTCAGACCAATCAAACAGATTATACCACTTTTTATGACTTGGTACTAGTTCCCGCGCCGGACGTTTTTGAATCGACCCGCTTCAAGACGACGTCCGCTTCCCCGAACCGGCTCTTCAAAGCGGTCATGAAGGATTCCGTTGGATTGACCGAGTAAGCAGATGCCAATTGCTTCACCTCTTTTGAGTCGGAGAAGCGACAAATTACCGGGACGTCCCCACTTGCTGTATGAAGGAGTTCTTCGAGCTCGGCGAACGATTCACGGCGAAGCCGGACGAACAACGCTTGACCGTTTAACGGCCGCACCCGCTCCACGACGAGTTGAATCCGCCCGTCCCGCTCGTTTGGATGAACCTCGAGCAACAGGACGTTCCCGACATAGAGCGAGCGTGCGTAGTTTGCGAACACGCGTGGGAAGATGACGACCTCATCTTGCGAGACCCCGTCATCGACCATGGCGACACCCATCTCCTCGTTTTTCTTCGTCTTGAACGTCCGGATCGCATCGACGTAGACGACGATGAACCCTCTGTCGCCGCGCAACACTTCCTCGATCGTGGCCGTGTCCACTTGAAGGGGTGCCACCGTCGTCAAAGGTGAGTTGACGATCCACGTCCCGAGCGCCTCGCGTTCTTCTTCCGACCAATTCGGTTCCGGCGTCTCGGTCCGTTTCAAACCGAGGGCCGACAGTTCATCCGGGAGCAGATGTGTCCCCGCCTCTTCCCGCAAGCGTTCCACGGCCCGGAAAGCCCGGCTCCGCTCCCCGTGGTACATGCGATCTAACGCCCCGGAACCGAGCAGACGGCGCAATTTCAACTGATCTTTCGTTCCCCAGTCCATCAGTTCCACGAGTCGTTTCACATCGGTGAACTGATCGTGATGCTCAATCAATCGTTCCACGTCCCGCTTCGTCAATCCTTGAATCGCCTTGAGGCCGAGACGGACTCCCGGACCTTCTAGAGACGCTCCCGCTTTCCCGTGCAAGACGTCAGGAGGATAGACGGGGATTTTACCTTTCCTTAGCATACGCACGAGTTGATTCGTCTTATCGTACGTCACGAGATAAAAAATGCGTTCAAAGTGTGCTTTCACATACGCCAATCGATAACTGATCAAACTATAGGCGACGGCGTGCGACCGGTTGAACCCGTAGCCTGCGAATTTTTCAATCCATGAGAACACTTGTCGCATCGAATCCGCGTCGTACTCCGCCGTCTTCTCCAAAAAACGGGTTTTCTCGACCTCGATGGCGGCCATATCCTTTTTAGCGATGGCTCGACGAATCAAATCGGCCTCGGCGTATGAATATCCGGCGAGTTCGCGCAATAACTTCATGACTTGTTCTTGGTAGACGAGCACGCCTTTAGTCGTCTCCATCACTTCGCCAACGATCGGATGGACCGGCTTGTACGGCATCCCGTGCTTGCGTTTGGCATACGTCTCGATGAACTGCATCGGTCCAGGGCGATAAAGCGACATCGTGACGACGATATCTTCAAACTCGGTCGGCTTCACTTGCCGCAGCGCCTGCTTCATCCCGTCCGACTCAAACTGAAAGACGCCGTCTGTATCGCCTCGTGCGAGAACACGTAACGTCCGATTGTCATCGAGCGGGATCGATTTCAGCGAGAAGAGTGAATCGGTGTCACGAATCAACATCTCCATCTCGCGCAATCGTGTCAAGTTCCGGAGACCGAGCAAATCGATTTTCAGCAGTCCGAGCGCCTCGAGATCCTTCATATTATATTGTGTCACTTGGCCCCCGTCCGTCGGTTGCAGCGGCGTTACCGTGTCAAGCGGATCTCGGCTCAAGACGATCCCAGCCGCATGGATCGATGCTTGTCTCGGCAACCCTTCCAATTGAGACGCGATCGTCAACAGGTGCGACCGTTTTTGACTTCCAGCAAACCACTTCATTTTAGTCGGATTGTTCGTAATGCCCGCAATCCCGTCGTCCTTGACTTGTTTACTGGCAGCCTGGCCTTCTTCAAGCGTCATCCCGAGAGCGCGTGCCACATCACGTAGCGCCGCCTTCGCTCCGAACGTCGCTAACGTACCGATTTGAGCGGCGTGATGCAGCCCATACTTGTCAAGCACGTACTGGACGACCTCGTCTCTCCGTTCGTCTTCGAAGTCTAAATCAATATCTGGCATACTGATCCGTTCCGGGTTCAAGAAACGTTCAAACAGCAAATCAAAGCGAACAGGATCGACTTCAGTAATATGAAGCGCGAAACTGACGAGCGACCCGGCCGCCGAACCACGACCTGGACCGACTTCGATGCCTTTGTCCCTGGCGAAGCGAACGATGTCCTCGACAATCAAAAAGTATGAGGCGAACCCCGTACCGGCAATGACGTCAAGCTCGTACCGGGCCCGATCGATATACGTGTCGTTGAGCAAACCAAGTGCTTTCAATCGCTCCGCAACAAGACGTTTGAGTCGATCGACGGCATCAGGAAGTTCCGGGATCGCGGCAGTCGCGGCCGGAATATGCGTTACCGACGCAAGTTGTTCGAATCGCGCGAGTTCCTCGAGCTCCAAGGGTTCGAACCAGTCGTTCATCTCGCTCGGCAGCCGCACATACTTGCCTTTTTGATGAACGTCCTCTTGGGAGATGACCTCGCCTTCACCGATTGCGACGATGGCACGATACGCTTCAAAATCTTCTGGTCGCATATAGCATGTCTCTGGCGTCGGCACTAAACGAACACCGAGTTCTTCGCGCATCCCCCGAAGCTGTTTGACGATGAGCGTCTGTTCGGTCGTCTGCGGAGCAGGCAACCCGAGCCATAACCGTTCTTCTGCCACAAAGCCGAGTATACGGTTAAACAAACGACGTCGGTGGACCGGGTCACTCGTTTTCCAATTTTCAGGTAAGATGACGACCGATAAATCCGTCGGTTCGGTCAATCCGCCTGCCTCGACGATGCGATACAACTTTGGAATATCTAGGTCGGTCATCGCATACACGAGCACGGCCAACTCGAGCCCATCGACATGAAGGCTCGTCCGTAGACCGATGACCGGCTTGACCGCATAGCGTTCGCATAGTCTCACAAATTGAGGAACGCCATAAAACGCGTCATCTGCGACCGCGACCGACTTACTCCCCCGCTCCGCCATCGAGGCGACATATTGCTCTAAGCGAATCGTGCTATGCATCAAGCTAAACGCTGATCTTACATTTAAATGGAGCACAAGCGCCCCCCTCTCTTGTTTCTTAATTGTCAAACTCATCTCGATGCTTCTCTGATACAATAATTATAGACAAAACGAATGATAAAAGGGGGTAAAAGCGTATGATTATTAATCGGGGTAAAATCGCGCGCGACAAGTTAGAACTTTTACAGAACGGACAGACCGTATTTGCCGACAGTCCTGAAATTATCGACCGGCTGCGCAAATACATTACCGAGTACCAACTTGACGTCGTCGAAGACGTCACCGATCGCGGCACGTGGTTCATTCCACAAGACGACGATACAAAATGAAGAGAGCTGACCGCGGTCAGCTCTCTTCATTTTCAAATTCGAACGGTGCGGCCACTTCTTCTAGCGCGGCAATCACATCGTCCATCTCTTCCCATGTGTCAATTGTCGCACCGGCTGCCATCGGATGCCCGCCGCCACGGTAACGTTTGGCGATTTCATTGATGACCGGGCCTTTCGAGCGGATACGGACACGAATCTCATCTTTGTTCTCGACGAACATGACCCAACATTTCAACCCCTCCAGTCCAGAGAAGCTGTTGACGAGCAACGATGCCGCTTCCGGCGTCGCATGAAACGTCCGGAGTACGTCGGCGTCGATTTTGACATATCCGACGCCCGACTCTGTCACTTGGACGTTTTGCAGGACGTAACCTTGCAGTTGGAGTGTCGCCAAGTTCGTCTTATACATTTGGCGGTACAAGCGATTCGTGTCGATGCCGTAACTGATCAAGTCAGCAGCGATCTCAAACGTGCGTGGCGTCGCGTTCCGGAACTGGAAGCGTCCCGTATCACCGACGATGCCCGCGAAAAGTAAGAACGCCGACTGCTCATCGATAGCCAAGTCCCATATCCGAGCGAGCTCGGCTACAATCTCCGACGTCGAACTGACCGTCGTATCGACGATCTGATGTGTCGCATACTCGTCTTCGTCCGGATGGTGGTCGATCTTGACGACGGTCTTCCCTTTCAAGGCGTATGGTCCATCGATTCGTTCGTGGTTCGCTGTATCAAGCACGAGGACGAGCGCTTCGTCATACATCTCTGGCTCCACATGTTGCATCTTCCCTAAAAATTCGAGGTCGCGGGCAATCCCGCCGACGACATAAACGTGTTTATCCGGGTAAGCCCGCTCGATGATCCGCTTTAAGCCGAGTTGGCTTCCGAGCGCATCCGGGTCGGGACGGACGTGTCGATGGATCATAATCGTGTCCGCCGCCTCGATTAAATTCAATATCGTTGTTGCTTCAGGCCAATGTGCCATGGTCGTTCCTCGCTTTCTTGATGTCCATTCTATGGTATGATGATAACAGATTATACGTTTGAAAGGGGTTTCTCACTTGAGTCAATTAATCATGATCGGACTCATCTTGTTCTCACTCGGTGCGTATTTCGTCTATAAACGTCGGGCCTTCTTGACGAAGACGCCGTACCGGAAAGCGTTGTTCAACACGCAAGCGCTCATCTGGCTCAGCTTGTTTTTGGCGCTGTTCGCCATCAACCAGATGGTCGGCGGCCTCGGCCTCAATTCGACCATCGGCTGGATCGTCAGCATCGTCATGCTCGTCCTCGGGCTTGGCAACGCAATCGTCGGGATCATTCGCTATCGCAAGATTTTCCCGAAGGCGTCTGAAGAACCGATCAACCAATCTTAATATGTAAAACGAGCTGATGACATCATCAGCTCGTTTTTCTTTACCGGTCGATCAGTTGCGCTGTGACGAGCGCTTTGGCGACGAGTTGTGTCCCTTGTGTCATCTCGACGTCGACTTTCCCGAATTTTCGTCCGAGGTCGAACACGTTCGCCGAGACGCGGATTTGGCTCTCGATTTGAATCGGTTTCATGAAGTAGACCGTGATATTCTCGACGACAAGGTCGCCTTTTTTCATATGCCGCAAACTCCGGGTCGCCCCTTCGACAAGAAGCGTCGTCAAGACTCCGGACGACGCCGTCCCCATGTGGCTCGTCATTTGAGGTGCCACTTCGACCGTGAACGCCGTCCCGTTCGAAGTCGGATCCTCTTTCAACTGATTGGTGATCATATTATCAAACGTCTCACCGACTTGCGGTTGCCGGTTCGCGAGCTGAAGCGCCTTTAGGACGTCTTGACGGCTGATGATGCCGAGCAGGCGACCGTAGTTGTCGACGACCGGCAACATCTCGATCCCTTCCCATACCATCTGGTGGGCCGCATTCGTGACACTTGTCTGAACGCCGGCCGTGATCGGGCTTTTCGTCATCACTTTTTCGATTTCTGTATCGTGCGGCCGATCGATGAGATCTTTGGCGGTGATGACGCCGACGACTTTCATCTGGTCGTCGATGACCGGGTAGCGGTTGTGCTTCGTCCGTTCATTGAGTTCGTGCCACCGTTTGACCGTATCGTCCACTTTTAAATAAAACGTATCGTGCAACGGAATGACGATATCCGAGACGAGCAAAATTTCCTTTTTGATCAAACGGTCATAGATGGCGCGGTTGATCATCGTTGCAACGGTAAAACTGTCATAGGAAGTCGAGATGACGGGCATGTTGTACTTATCCGCCATCCGTTTCACTTCGTCGGTCGTATCGAATCCACCGGTGATCAGCACGGCCCCGCCTGACTGCAAGACGAGTTCATGCGCTTTCTCCCGGTTCCCGATGATGACGAGCGAGTCGACGTCGATATATCGCATCATCGCTTCGAGCTTCATCGCCCCGATGACGAACTTAGACAGCGTTTTATGCAGGCCGTCACGTCCGCCGAGCACTTGGCCATCAACGATGTTGACGACTTCGGCAAATGTTAGTTTTTCAATGTTCTCTTTATGTTTGCGCTTGATGCGGATCGTGCCGACCCGTTCGATCGTTGACACGAACCCCAAGTTCTCCGCTTCTTTGATGGCCCGGTAAGCCGTTCCCTCTGATACCGCCAGTTCTTTGGCGATTTGGCGAACGGAGATTTTAGACCCGACATCGAGCGACTCGATATGTGCTATGATCTGTTCATGTTTTGTTGTCATGTCACGAGTCCCTTTCCTCAATACATTTTCTGTCATCCTCAGTATACTGTATCAGTGAACCTTGTTCAAACTGTACTACTGAAAATGCAACATTTCCTTTCCATTTTGGAAAACGCTATAATGAACGAGAAAGCCACTGAACAAGAAGGAAGGGAATCGAGTTGAATCAACGAACCAACCACATTGCACAATCTTTGGCCACGAAAGGGCTAGACGCCGCGTTTGTCACGTCAAAAGCGTCCGTCTTCTATTTTTCAGGAGTATACGCCGAGGCCCATGAACGTTTAATTGCTACCCTAGTACTGAAGAACGGGACAACGGCGCTCGTCTGTCCGGCCCTTGAAAAAGGAATCGTCGAAGCGAGCGACTGGAACGGTGAGATCGTGACGTACATGGACCACGAGAATCCGTGGGACAAGGTCGTCAAACTATTTCTCGACCAACAAATCATTCCGGAACGAATCGGGATCGAAGGCGAGCATTTACCATATAACCGCGTCGAACAACTGCGTGCCGGATTTGCCGGACTGTCGATCATTGACTTGACGGAAGAATTACAAGCGCTCCGAATGATCAAGTCGACAGATGAGATCCGGGTCATGAAACGCGCGGCCGAACTTGCCGACATGGCAATCGAAGCCGGCATCCGCGCGTTGCGTGAAGGGGTGACCGAACTTGAAGTCATCGCCGAGATCGAATACGCCATGAAACGGCAAGGTGTCCGTGAAATGTCATTTGATACACTCGTCTTGTTCGGTGAAAATAGCGCCGATCCGCACGGTGTTCCTGGCAACAACCGACTCAAAAAAGGTGACTTCGCCTTATTCGATCTCGGTGTCGTCTGGCAAGGCTACTGTTCAGACATCACCCGCACCGTCGTCTATGGTGAGGCGAGCACGAAACAGCGGGAAATCTACGAGACCGTGCTTCGGGCCGAAGAAGCCGCCATCGAGATGGCGAACGTCGGGACGACGCTTGGCTCGATCGATATCGCCGCCCGCCAAGTCATCACGACGGCCGGATACGGGGAATACTTCACCCATCGCGTCGGTCACGGTATCGGCATCGAGGTCCACGAGTTCCCATCGATGGCAGCCAACAACGATATGACGGCCCAGGTCGGCATGACGTTCACGGTCGAGCCAGGCATTTATCTCCCTGGTGTCGGCGGCGTCCGCATCGAGGATGACATCGTCATGACCGAAAGCGGACCAATCTTGTTGACGAGCTTCCCGAAGACGTTACAAGAAATTTAAAAGAGGTTGACTAACACAATCAAATTCGCTCGTCCTTCCGGTGCCCACGCTTTCCGCAGGCAACCCCTGAGCCGTAGTACCATCGGACGAGCAAAGCAAACGGTCGCCCTCGGGCGGCCGTTTCACGTTCTACCGCGGACGAGAACGACCGTTACATAGCATTTCTTCAATTTTATGTCGGGCAGAGCGCCTCAAGGTCTTCGGACATAATAAAAGACGAACGAAATCGCTTTTAGCGACCTCGTTCGTCAACAGCTTGAGGTTGAAGGCATATGTCTTCAACCTCTTTTTCAATAGAACAGGCGCCACATCACTTCGCGCTGCGGCACTTCGTCACGCTCCATCTTGTTCATGAAAGACGGTTTATCGTACGGGATCGTCTTAGCACTGACACGCAGTCCCGTCTCATCCCACTGCAGCACCCCATAGCGGGCCAAATCGTCTTTGGCGACGCCGAGCGCCCCTGGATTGAAATACCATTTGCGCTCATCTTGAAACGCGTGGACCGGGTGATGGTGGCCGAAACAAACGACGTCCGCCGCGTAATCACCAAATAAGCGTTGCATGTTCGGAAGCGTCGCTTCGACGATGTCATGAAACGGCTCGTCGACGATCGATGCCTCACGCTTTTCAGTCGGGATGTGGTAATGAATGCCGTATATATGCTCCCTGCCTATCGTTTGCTCGATCGTCCGCGGCAATTTCATAAGCGCATCGGCGTAGTCAGGGCGCAACGTTCGCGCGACCCATTCGTGATGAGGCCGCGTATGGGCATAACTTTCGGGATGTCCCGTTCCCGCGAGCAGTGAGAGGACGGCTTCATCGTGGTTTCCCGTGATCATCTTGACACCTCGGTCGAGGAGTCGTGCCATCACTTCGTTCGAATCTGGCCCCATCGCGATCATATCGCCAAGACTCCAGATGTCATCGATCCCTTGACCGTCCAACTCGTTCAATACTGCGTCTAACGCTTGGACGTTCCCATGAATGTCCGTCAAAATGGCCAACTTCATAAGAAGCACTCCTTACTTTCGATATTGGTGGACGACGTTGACGCCTCCGGTCACATCGATGACCGCACCGGTGACCATGTCCGAGTCCCGCGCGAGCAAGAACATGATCATTCGCGCGATGTCTTCGCCGGTCCCATGCCGACCGACCGGTGTTTGATTATCCGCTTCAGCGGATTCGATCCGCATCTCTTTCTGCGCACCGACGATATTACCCGGATTGATCATGTTCGCCGTGATACCGTGCACCGCTTCCTCGAGCGCGACCGTCTTCGTCAAACTGACGAGACCGGTCTTCGCGGCAGCAAAGGCGGACCGATGCAACCAGCCCGGTGCCGTCGCACTCTCAGGGAATCCATACGTGATGATACGCCCGAACCGCTTCGCCCGCATATCCGGAATTGCTCGACGCATCAGCCAAAACGAGGCGGACAAGTTCCCGGTGATCACTTCGTCCCATTCCTCGTCCGTCAAATCAACGAGACATTTCCGTTCGAAAATATACGGACCCGCGTTCAAAATCAAAGCGTCCGGCTCACCGAACTTGCTCACCGCCTCGTCATAACCGGCCGTCACCGCTTCTCGGTCCGTCAACGGCGTCTCGATCATATGTAGCCGTTCGTGCTCCCAATCAATCGGTTTTCGTTGAAGCACGCTGACATACCAGCCTTCCTCCAACAGTCGTTCCGTCACAACCCGGCCAATCCCTTTCGCACCAGCCGTGATGACTACGTGTTTCATCGTCATCCCTCCTCTGTATCATCTTACCCGTTCCATCTATTGATTTCCAAACTTCAACCTGTTCCGTAAGAAAGTTGTGAAAATTTCATCCATTCTCAAAAGAAGCGGGCGTGAATTTCGAGTGAAGTGGTATACTATATATGTAAGCCGCACGTACATTTCAAGCGAAAGGTTGGGATTTACATGGCAATTGTCTACAAACATATCCTTTCTGCCGTCGACGGCTCGAAAGAGGCGGAACGCGCATTCGAAACAGCAATCGACGTCGCACTTCGAAACGACGGAAAACTGTATATCGGTCACGTGATCGATACACGGACGTTCGCAACGGTCGAAGCATACGATCGGACGATTACCGAACGCGCAGAAACCTATGCGAAAGAACTGCTCGACGACTATGTCAATCGGGCCAAAGAACGTGGTGTCAAAGAAGTCGAAACGGTCATCGAATACGGTTCGCCTAAAGTAACGATTGCGAAAAAAATCGCACCGAATCACGAAATTGACCTTATCATCTGTGGAGCGACCGGCTTGAATGCCGTCGAACGCTTCTTTATCGGTAGCGTATCCGAGAGCATCGTCCGATACTCGAAGTGCGACGTCCTGATCGTTCGTCAATAATTTCATTAAAAGAAAGAGTCATCGCGTTTGCGATGACTCTTTCTTATTGGCTTATAAGACTTTGACCGTGACCGTCTTGCGACCGAAGTTGATGGCCGCACTTTGCGAGTACATGAGAATGTCGATCTTATGTCCTTTGATAGAGCCGCCTGTATCAGCCGCCGTGTACGTACCCATCAACTTCCCACCGACATACACTTGTACTTTAGAACCGAGCGGGATGACGCGCGGGTCGACAGCGACGACGTTATGTCTTTGTGTACGAACGTTCCATCCGAGTGCCGTCTTACCTGAACACCCTTTGCAGTATGGTGTGTAGGCAGAAGCGTTCATCGTATACGATTTCACGCTCGCTTTCGCAACCGGTTTAACGGTGCGTAAGTATTTGGTTGCGATCCAACCGGCCTTGCCTTTATAGTTGACGCGAATCCAAGCCCCTTTTGTACCAGTGCGTTGGAGTTGTTGTCCTTTATTGATTTTTCCAAGTACCTTACCATTAATCGTAGCCGCTGAGCGAACGTTCAATCCGTTCACTTGGCTTTTTACATAAATTTTAGAAGACGCCTCTACTGGTTGTTGCGGTAAAAGCATGGCGAATGTCATGACCGTCAGTAATAAGACCGTTCCAATTTTTTTTAGCATGAGGTTCGTCCTTTCCTAGTCGGTTTGTTTTGTCGTTTTTCATAGTTGTCAGTTCTTGGTGATTGTTACGTTCAAACATAAACACGATGCGTCAAGACGAGTAATGTTTCGTCCAGATAACTATATGACGAAACAACCGGACGTGCGTTTACAACTAAAATTCATTTGAATGACACTAAAATTACAGGAGTGTTACAAAAACGGGCTATTTTAACGGGAGATGACAACTTTACAGACACACCACCTTTTACGTTATATTAAATCCCAATTATTGGTTTCAATATGACTGAAACGTTACAAACGTATCGTTTTTTGACTCTATTTATTACAGCCAGCGTCTTTCGAATAATCCTTTAGACACAACTTCCCCGGATGAACTATGACAAAAGAACTAAAAAAAGTCGCGCTGTTCGGATGAACAGCGCGACTAGAGAGGTTAAATTGTGTGGATTAAGCGTGTGCTTCTAAAAGGTTTGCGATCCGAACTGTATCGCGAGCGATGACCAATTCTTCATTCGTCGGAATGATGATGACTTTGACCGGCGAATGCGGATAGTTGATGAACAACTCTTTGCCGCGCGCTCCGTTGTTGAGTGATGGATCCCAGTAGACGCCCATGAATTCAAGCCCACGCAGGATACGCTCACGAATGACGTCAGAGTTTTCACCGACACCCGCCGTGAAGATGATGGCATCGACGCCGTTCATCTCAGCAGCGTACTGACCGATGTAACCGTGAATCCGGTTCGAGAAGATTTTAAGTGACACTTCAGCCCGGTGGTTACCTTCTGCTGCAGCTTGTTCGATATCACGTAAGTCACTTGAAATACCCGAGAGACCGTAAACGCCTGATTCTTTGTTCATGACGTTCAATACGTCTTCAGCCGACTTGCCCGTTTTTTGCATAAGGAACGGGATGAGGGCCGGATCGAGTGATCCTGAGCGCGTTCCCATCGTGATTCCTTCAAGCGGCGTGAAGCCCATCGTCGTGTCGATCGAACGACCACCGGCAACCGCCGCGATTGACGCCCCACTGCCGAGATGGCATGAGATCAAGCGCAAATCTTCGAGCGGACGACCGAGTAGCTCAGAAGCACGTTGCGTGACATATTTGTGGCTCGTCCCGTGGAAACCATATTTCCGTACGCCGTGTTCCGTGTAGTACTCGTACGGGAGGCTGTACAAGAAGTTTTCTTCCGGCATCGATTGGTGGAAAGCCGTATCAAACACGGCGACTTGCGGCACGTTCGGCAAAATCGTTTGGAACGCACGAATCCCAGTCAAGTTAGGCGGGATGTGAAGCGGCCCGAGTTCGACGAACGATTCGATGTTCTTCATCACTTCCTCGTCGATCACGACTGAATCCGCGTACAGTTCTTTCCCGTGAAGAACACGGTGCCCGACACCCGAAATTTCATCAAACGAAGCCATGATTCCAAGGTCAATCAATTTTTCGAGCGCAAGCTCGACCGCTTCTTTATGTGTGTGAAGCGGCGTGACGACGTTGAACTTTTGCCCTTCGCCGTATTTAATAGTAAAGATCGCATCGTCTTTTCCAACGCGCTCGACGAGACCAAGCGCGAGCATGTTCTCAGATGGCATCTCGAGAAGTTGGAACTTCAGTGACGAACTACCTGCGTTGACTGCCATAATTTTTGTCATGTCATACACCTCTTACCTTTCGATTTAAACACGTTTCTTTATCTGTTCTCTTTAAAACCGATAACTGTATCATAATGAAGATACTTGATATGGCATATGTTTTTCAAGTCTTTTGCCCAATAAATATTATGTTGTTTTAAACCATTCATCAATCTGTTTCACAATATTGGCAACAGCGCGCACATCAGTGAACGATGGCAACTCGACGAGGAGCGCTTGTTTCGGGCGTGTGACGCCCTCTCCTTGCTTCTGTAAGATGAGGATACTCTTCGCATACCGTTCATCTTTGAACATCGTCGTCGGCAGTTGGAGGACACCTTTCACGACCGCTTCTCGGTCCATCCACAGTTTTAATTTCCCTTCATCATCCTGTTCAAACAAATTGTTCGGGATGACGAAGACACCATGGCCTCCCGGCAACGTATGCCGCATCGCCTGCTCGATCATCAAGAAGTGAGAGTAGGAATGACCTTCTTCTCGCTTCAACTCATAACCGCTCGCCACTTCGTCGTTCGGATAATAACCGATCGGCAAATCGACGAGTGTGAGGTCACTCGGCTCGACGAACAGCGGTGCAAGTGCGTCTTGATGGAAGTAAGAAACCGGCTTTTTGAGCAAATTGCTGATCGCATATGACAAACGAAGCATCAGTTCATCGACTTCGACGGCTTGTGCGGTCGCGTCTTTCACTTGCGATAAAATGGCGTGGACGAGAGTCCCGGTGCCGCTTCCGAGTTCAAGCACGTTCGCTCCGTCTTTGACGAGCTTCGTCGCCAAATATCCGATAAATAAGCTGACTGCGTCCGGTGTCGGTTGATGGTTCGGCGGAAGCGTTGTCGTCTCTTCAAGCACAAGCAGACTCACTGCCTTGCGCACGTCATCCGGTTTCTCCGATTCAACGTCGACTCGTTCAAACACTTCGATCAAAGCTTCGAGCGGCAATAAATCGAGGTCGGCCACCAATTTTTTCGTTTCTTTCTTCCAATCTCGGTACAACTGTTCAAATCGTTCCATAGTCGTTCATCTCCTCCATACAAAACCGGCTCTCGTTTCGAGAGCCGGTTGGTTAACTACAATATAGTGTAAGCTATTCGTCCACGTTTCGCCAAGTGAATCAGTTTGCCGCGTCGAACGCTTCAAGCGCCGCGTCAAAATCGACTTCGTCTGTCATCTCATCCATATACTGAACGTATTGGATAGTTCCTTCCGAGTCGATCACAAAGACTGACCGGGCCAGCAAACGAAGCTCTTCCATGAGCACGCCGTACGAATGCGCGAACGACTGGTCGCGGTGATCTGACAACATGATGACGTTATCGAGACCTGACGCCGCACACCAGCGCCGCTGGGCGAACGGTAAATCGTTCGAGACGGTCAATACCGTTCCACCGAGCGATGCCGCGTTTTCATTGAACGCACGAGTTTGCGTGTCGCATAGTCCTGTATCGATCGATGGGACGACACTAATCAATTTTTTCCCTGGGTAAGACGCGAGCGACACTTCTTCGAGTGCAGTCGTGAGGGCGGTGAAATCGGGTGCAGCATCTCCCACTTTCACTGGATTCCCTTGCAATGTGACTGTATTCCCTTTAAATGTTGGCATCAAATCATCCCCTTGTTCTGAATTTTACTTCTTCATCATATCGATGGTGCCGTCACGAAGACAAGCATCCTGCTTCAGACGGCCTGATTGTCATTTTCCCTATATCGGACGCCTAAAACAAGTTATAATGAGAAGGACACAATTGACAAAGGGGATGATTTAGATGAGAAACAACGTGTATCTGCACCATCGTAACGTCAACGAGTTCACGAAAGAGGTAAAGAAATTAAGAGAGATCGGGGAGAAACATGGTTTCAACATCATGGACCGCCCGGAAGATGCCAACATCATCGTCGCCATCGGGGGAGATGGCGCGTTTTTACAGGCCGTCCGTTACACCGGGTTCCGTCAAGACGCCATCTATGTCGGTTTCGGCCGCGGCCTCAACGAATTTTACTGTGACTTCGATATACATAAACTCGACGAAGTCGACCGTTTATTCTCGGATAACTCTGCCCGGATCGAAGCCGGTCTCGAAGTACGGAAATATCCGCTCTTATCCGCTTCGATCAACGAATCGTCGCCACTCCTCTGCCTGAACGAGGCATCGATCAAATCGAGTATCATCAAATCGCTCGCGATCGAAGTCTACATCGACGACCTCCACTTCGAGACGTTCCGCGGGGATGGAATGGTTGTATCGACACCGACGGGATCGACCGCCTACAATAAATCGTTGAATGGCGCGGTCGTCGACCCGCTCATCCCATGCATGCAAGTGAGTGAAATTGCTTCAGTGAACAACAACCGTTACCGCACGCTCGGCTCAGCGTTCATCGTCCACGATTCACGTAAGCTGTCGCTCCGCATCGTTGAAGACGGAAACGATTATCCGATTATCGGTATGGATAACGAAGCGCTTAGTTTGAAGTATACAGACCGGATCGACATCGAATTGTCGGACAAGGTCGTCAAAACGGTCAAGTTGAAAACCAACTCGTTCTGGCACAAAGTGCAACGCTCTTTCTTCTGAACTGACAAAGGCTAGTCGTCCATCGCGGACGACTAGCCTTTTCTCATGCTTTGATGACGTCCGCCTCGTAGACGGGCGAACCTTCGACGACGGTCATGACAAGTCGGTTGTTCAAAATATCTTGTCCGTTCAAGTCAAAGAAATCTTCTTCCCAAACGGTGAACGTCGCGTTATAGCTTTGAATCAACAGGCCGTCACGGCCATGTGTTCCGGTCGCGACACGTGGCGAGTAGGTGAAACTCCGTAGCGCCTCGTACATCGACAGACGTTCCGGTGGATTCAGTGCACCCGACGCTTCAAACGATTGTCGTGTCACAGCGGCATAGAGCCCCTTTCTGACGTCGACAGAAGAGATCGGGGCATCACTCCCCCCGAGTACGAGCGCACCCGTATCGAGCATCGATTTGAACCGATACGCGTCGTCGACCCGTTCGTTGCCTAGGCGGTCGAACAACAAGTCCATATCATCCGACAAAAAGACCGGTTGCGCGTCGATGAGGACCGGCAACGCACTGATCCGCTTCAACAGCGAATCGTTCAATAGCGAAGCGTGGATGATGCGGTCGCGCGTCCCTCGTTTCGCCGGATACTTCTCGAGCAGCGTGATGAACTGCTCAGCCGCCGCATCTCCGATGACATGAGCCGCAACGTTCATCCCGTATGAGCGCGCTTTTTTGACGAGCGCCTCGAGGTGGTCCGGGCGGTGGACTTCGATCCCGCGCTGCCCGACTTCATCAGCATACGGCTCGGACAAGAGCGCCGTCCGACCGCCGAACGAACCGTCGACGAAAATCTTCATCGCCCCGAAGTCGAAGCGTAGGCGCTTCGCGAGCGCATCTTTTTGCAGCAATTGATCAACGACTTGTTCATGGACGAGCAGATGGGCATGGAACGGAAGTTCTTGAAGCACATCTTCATATGCTTGAATCGTCTCGAGCGGGTCTCCGTGGTAGAACAAGTCTTCCGTGTGGGCTCCGACGATCCCATGGGCGAACAACGAGTCGACGGCCCGACGGATCGAGGCGACGTTCTTCTCACGATTTCCGCCGAGCTCTTTATGGAGCAGATCGAGCGCCGCATCGTACAACACGCCGTTCAATTTCCCGTCATCATCACGTCCGAGCTTTCCGCCTTCGATGACGGTGTGATGAATGAGGCCTAAGCGCTCGAGGCCTTTCGAGTTGACGACGGCGACGTGGCGACAGACGCGCTTCAAGACGACCGGGCGATCCGGAATGACGGCATCGATCATCTCACGTGTCGGCATCTGTCCGAGCAGACGATCGTTAAAACCTTCAGCGACGATCCAGTCGTCCCCTCCCGACTTCGCTTTCATCGCTTCGAGCAAGGCGTTTAAATCCGTCGTCTCGGTCGCGTCGATGCGGTCGAGCGCCTCGCCATATCCGATCAAGTGAATGTGCGAGTCCGTAAACGCCGGATACACGCTCTTCCCTTCGAGGTTCACAATCTGTTTGATCCGGCCCGCGTATGTACGGCGAAGATGACCTTCCTCCCCGAGTTTCAACACGCGTCCGTGCTCGACATACATCGCCCGTGCCATTTCATGTTCTTTGTTCAGCGTATAGATCTTTCCGTTTACCCAAAGCGTTCCCATCACAAAATTCCTCCTCGATTCAAAAAAGATTGACGTCTACGTTAATTCCCGTTTACGTCAATCTTCATGCATAGATTATTTTCGAAGCATATCTTGTTGTTCCAAACCTTTTTCAACACGTTGACGGATCTCGCGAGCCGCTCCTTCGTCGAAGCGCCCGAGCACACGTTCACCGATTTCGACGGCCGTACCGTACTCGCCGTGTAAAAACTTGTTCTCAGCGAGCGTCAAGGCGACATGCACCTCGTTATCACGACGACGGTACCGATTCGCATACTGGAGCAACTGTTCCGCATAAGTCACTTGCCGGAGCAGCGCTTTGACGCGGTCACGGAAGTTATCCATCGTTTCCTCGACATCGTGACTGAGGCCGACGATATACGTCATGTTGAACGGTGCCTTCTCGAACTGTTCATCTAGCGACTGCACCCCTTTTTGAAGTTGTCGCATGTCACTCGTCAAATCAGTCGGAACGACCGGCATCGCACTCTTCGCCAAGAGGCGACGGTGAGCGGACAATTCCTTCTTCCATGACTCGAGTTTATTTCGAACTTCGAGCTCTTCTTTACGAAGCGAGTTCGTATTTTCGATAAACCGTTCATGCATCGCACCGAACTGGTCGAGTGACCGTTTCGCATCTTGCACTTTTGATTTGATCAGACTGAACGGAATCACCTGAGCGACGAGTGCTTGTTCGATATCAAGGACGTTCGCCGCGAGCACCGCACGTTCCCGGTCCAATTGTTCGAACTCCTCACCGACCCGGGCATTGATCTCATAGTTGCTGACAAGCCGCGACATCTCTTGGTGAAGGCGCGTCATCAATTCGTTCGTCTGCCGTTCGCGTTCTTTGACCCCAGCAAACTCTTTTTTTACGTACTGCCTTGCATCGACCTCGGAGCTGAACGCCTCGAACAATTGATCGATATCCGAACTGAGTTGCTGCATGTCCGTTTCAAAGTGTTCAAAATCAAGCTGTTCGATCCGAGTCATGAGCGCGAGACGGCGGTCTTCTGCCTGCTCGATCTCTTCGACTAACCCGAGCGTCTCGAGGGCGTAGCCATCCATCTGCATTTCTTTATGACCCGCACGCAGTTGATTCAGTTGGTGCTTTAAGTCAAATTGAACCGTCCGGACAAACTGGGGAATCACTTGAACGAGTTCTCGGATCTTCGTCACCTTTTCAGACAGGACTTGACCGGCCATGAACGCCTCTGAGACTTGCCCTTCTTGCTTGAGGGTCATCATCTCGGTCCGTTTCGCTTCCGCAACAGCGATTTCGGTTTCGACGAGATCGTACGTCGGGCCAAAAGCGCTATTTTGAGAAATGAGCGTCTTGCGGAACTGATACAGTTCTTTCTCGTCTTTTTTGACGATATCTAGCAGGGAGGCATGATGGTCGTTAAACTCTGCCATCTCATCGAGCATCGCGTGAACCATCGATTCGAGTTCTTCGATCAACTGTTCGGTCGCAGCCAAGTCTGATTTGACTTTAAGGAAACGATATTTGTCGAGGTCTTCCTCTGAACGGTATAACGCCTCATCGATTTGACCCGTGTGGACGCTGACGAGTTCATCCCACGACTGGTGCCAGCGTTCGAATTTTTCTTTCGTTTCGCCTTCCATCGGCCACTGTTTGAACTTTTGAAGCTCGGCCGGGACACTCGCACTTAAAATGCCTTGTTTTCGCATATCCAAATCATCAATTTTCTGGTAAAAACTTCGTCTAGCTAGCATACTACCTAACATTGCTCCTAGAGCGATGACAATAATTCCAATTAAAATTCCGTATATTCCGTAATCCATCTCTGTAACAACCTCCAAGCCGCTTTCGTGGACTTATGTATCTTAAAGAAGAAAATGAAGTATTTTATAAGTATAGATATTAATAATCATATTATAGAAACAATGTTTTGCATAGGTTTTCCAACGGTTTAGGGAGAGAATGTTATTTTTCGCGAAAATCTTTTTGGGAGACAAAATAAAAAAATGCGTGTACCATGATGCTAATCTGAAATATATCTCGATTAGGAGGGAAATAAATGTTCCAAACTACTACTTACTCTGGCGACCTTGCCGCCGGCTATTCATTACTTAACAAGCAACTCGCTGCCCTGCTCGAAGGAGAGACGAACCAAGTCGCTAACCTTTCGAATGCGAGTGCTCTGCTCAACCAGTTCCTTGACCGTATCAACTGGGTCGGCTTCTATTTGACTAACGGTGATGATAGCCTCATCCTCGGACCGTTCCAAGGTCTTCCGGCTTGTGTCCATATCGCCTTCGGCAAAGGCGTCTGCGGTACGGCCGCTTCGACACAAGAGACGCAGTTGATCGCCGACGTCCACCAATTCCCAGGCCATATCGCCTGCGACGCGGCCTCAAACTCCGAAATCGTCGTCCCGCTCATCCGTGACGGCAAAACGATCGGCGTCCTCGATATCGACAGCCCTGAGTTCGACCGCTTCTCAGAAGTCGATCGCCAAGGGTTAGAACAATTTTGCCAAACATTACTTCGCTTCATCTGATTGACAAGCTGTCCAATCCATCGTATACTGATTTTTGTGCATGAAATGACGATAGCAGTCCTAGACAGACGTATCCACCTTTCGGGCCTCGACTGAGTCGGAGGAGCATCTTGTAGCTTCGCTATCAAGTGAAGGTGCTTGAACCTAGAAAGGGGCGTCACCCGTCTTTGACACCGTTGTTCTTTTGTGCAAAATACATGAACAACAAGGAGGAGTCCAATCATGGCTCGTTACACAGGTCCAGCTTGGAAACTCTCGCGTCGCTTAGGCATCTCGCTTAGCGAAACGGGTAAAGAATTAGCAAAACGTCCTTACGCACCAGGCCAACACGGCAATGGTCGTCGTAAAATCTCTGAATACGGTCTTCAGCTTCAAGCGAAGCAAGCACTCCGTCACATGTACGGAATCAACGAGAAGCAATTCCGTCGCATCTTCAACGATGCTGGGAAAATGCAAGGTATCCACGGTGAGAACTTCATGTTCTTGCTCGAGTCACGCCTTGACAACCTCGTTTACCGTATGGGCCTCGCTCGCACACGTCGTGGAGCACGCCAACTCGTCAACCATGGTCACATCCAAGTTGACGGTTCACGCGTAGACATCGCGTCTTACCGTGTAAAACCAGGTCAAGTCATCTCAGTTCGCGAAAAATCGAAAACTTTCAAAGCGATCGCTGAAGCTCTTGAAGTAGCACCAGCTACAAAAGAGTACATCACATTCGACGCTGAGAAACTCGAGGGTACGTACGTACGTATGCCTGAGCGCGCTGAATTGAACGACCAAATCAAAGAGCAACTCATCGTTGAGTACTACTCACGTTAATGCTTTTATCCCCTTCTCTCGAGAAGGGGATTTTTTTATTGTTGTAAAATCTGTTCGCGAATCCGGCCCATCTGCGTATCGAGCGCGTCTGCCATACGAGCCGCTTCGATAAGCTCTTGTCGCGACGTCTCGGGGATTTTTTGCTGATACTTATATTGAAGCTTATGTTCGGTCGCCGCCCAAAAATCCATCGCGAGCGTCCGGATTTGAATCTCGGCCGGCACCCAGATGACACGTTCCGCCAAGTACACTTTCGTCCGCACGATCAGATGGAGACTGCGGTAACCGCTCGGCTTCGGATGTTCGATATAGTCTTTGATGACGTCGATCTGTAAGTCGTCCCGCTTTTTCAAGTGATCGAGAATCGCGTAGATGTCATCGCGGAAACTCGTGACGATCCGTACGCCGGCGACGTCATAAATATTGTCCCATAACGCTTCCACTTCGAGTGGGAGCTGTTTTTGATTCATCTTTCGAATGATCGACGGTAACGTCTTCATCCGCGTCTTCACGTGCTCGATCGGCGAATAGCCAAGCCGTGTCTGCCAATCGAGGTCGATGATGCCAAGGTCGCTCTCAAGCTCCGTGATCGCCATCTCGTAATAGCGGAACCGTTCCCGCCACTGATGAAACTGTTCGCCAAAAAACTCTTCGATATCCATTAGACGTCCTCCTCGTTCTCTATATTTGAAATGGTATCAGACCATACCTGATTTGACACAACAAAAAAAGTCCATGTTCGCAAACTTTGCGGACATGGACGGACCGGTTAGACGTGACGGATCACGAAGTATTTCTTTTTGCCTCGGCGGATGATTGTGAAGTCCCCGAGTGTGTCTTCACGCGTGACGAGCTTGTCGAGCGCTTGCTCGCGTTCGCCGTTCAAGTAGATCGCCCCGTTTTGGACGTCTTCGCGCGCTTGGCGTTTCGATGGAGCGATTTTCGCCTCGACGAGAAGATCGACGAGATTGCGTTCGCCGTCAAGCTCGAACTGCGGCATCCCTTTGAACGCGGCATCCATATCCTCGGGCTTGAGTGTCTTCAAATCGCCGCTGAAGAACGCTGTCGTGATGCGTTCCGCTTGGTCAAGACCCGCCTCACCGTGGACGAGCTTCGTCATCTCCTCGGCAAGACGGCGCTGTGCCGCACGTTTTTCAGGTGCTGCCGTCATTTCCGCTTCGAGCGCGTCGATCTCTTCATGCGTCATGAACGTGAAGTACTTGATGAACTTGATGACATCGGCATCGTCGACGTTGATCCAAAACTGGTAAAACTCGTACGGTGTCGTCTTGTCCGCGTCGAGCCATACCGCACCACCGGCCGTCTTCCCAAACTTCTGTCCGTCCGACTTCGTGACGAGCGGCACAGTCAGACCGAACGCCTTCTCCGAATGGCCGAAGCGACGGATCAATTCAAGCCCGGCCGTGATGTTGCCCCACTGATCGCTGCCGCCGACTTGGAGACGGCAGTTCTCTGTCTCGTATAACTTCAAGAAATCAAACGATTGGAGCAACATGTATGAGAACTCCGTGTATGAAATCCCGTTTTCCATGCGCGAATCGACCGAGTCTTTCGCGAGCATGTAGCTGATCGGGAAGTGTTTGCCGATGTCACGTAAGAAATCGATGATCGACAGCTCTTCTGTCCATTCATAGTTGTTGCGGATCGTGATCGGGTTCTCCCCTTCGAGCGGGAGGAAGCGGCTCAACTGATCTTTGATCCGGTCAGAAAATTCTTTGACCGTATCGAGCGTGTTGAGCGAGCGTTCGTCCGACCGTCCTGACGGGTCGCCAATCATCCCGGTCGCGCCACCGACGAGCGCGATGACGTGGTGTCCCGCCTCTTGGAAACGCTTCAACGTCAAGATCGGTAGCAAGTGTCCGATATGGAGCGAGTCCGCCGTCGGGTCGAACCCTGTGTATAGTGTCGTCGGTTTGCTCAGTTGTTCTTTCAATCCTGCCTCATCCGTCATTTGGTTGACGAGCCCTCGAAATTCTAAATCTTTTAATAGTTCCATGTTTTCCACTCCTTCAATTGACATAAAAAAAACGCCCCTTCTCAAATGAGAAGGGACGGAGATTCCGCGGTACCACCCTAATTGCCACAGCCGTGGCCACTTAAAACGAGAGATAACGGTCCCAACCCGGCCGAATGGCACGCTCCAAAAGTGTAATTCATCGTTGACATTGGCTAGTTCACAGCACCCACTAGCTTTCTGGACAAGCGGTCAACCGACTACTTCGTTTTTTTCATCGCGTCTACTATTATTGACTATGCTATTCATTTTATAAGTTACGTTTCCTCGTTGTCAACTGGAAGATTGAAACTTGCATTAGTCTGCTCATTCACGATAAGGTGGGCAAGGACTTGTGCTATAATCGTATATAATACTGTCTAAAATAGTTTTACACCATATTAAGGAGGCTGTCATGCTGCAGAAGATTCGAGACATATGGAACACACCAAAGTCGTTGAAAGCTCGCCGTTATGCCAATGTATTTTATGATGTGTCGTGGAACGTTTTGCTCCTCACCATCATCTCTGTCGTCCTCATCGGTTTCTTAGGTGCCGGGATCGGGGCCGGATATTTCGCATCACTCGTTAAAGATATGCCGACTCCAGCCTATAAAACGATGACGTCACAAATCAATACGTACTCATCGACGTCCGAGATTTACTTCGGAAGCGGTGAACGGATTGGGAACTACACGACCGATGAAGTTCGGGTACCGATCACGGTCGATAAAGTTTCACCTTTCGTCGTCGATGCCTTACTCGCCACCGAAGACGTCGAGTTTTATGAACACGACGGCGTCGTCCCGAAAGCGACGCTTCGGGCCATCCTGCAAGAGGCGACCGGTTCGGAAGAGCGGACAGGTGGTTCAACACTAACCCAACAGCTCATTAAAAACCAAATGCTGACGAACGAGGTCTCATTCGAACGGAAAGCAAAAGAAATCCTGCTTGCCCTCCGTTTAGAGAAAGCGATGGACAAAGATGAGATTTTAAACGCCTACTTGAACGTCGTCTCGTTCGGACGTAACTCGATGGGACGCAACATCTCAGGCATCGAGGCCGCCTCTCGTGGCGTCTTCAACACGTCGGCCGAGAAGCTGACGTTGCCGCAAGCCGCTTTCCTCGCCGGGATTCCGAAAAACCCGTTCCTTTATACACCTTACTATCAAGGCGGGGTCATTAAAGAAGACGTATCACCGGCGATCAACCGGATGAAAACGGTATTGAATCGGATGTATGTCGCAGGCAAGATTTCTAAAGAAGAATATGATGCCGCATATAATTACGACATCACGCAAGACTTCATGAAGACACAGTCGAAGCCGCGGGACCGTTATCCGTATGTTGTGGATGAAGCCGAGCTTCAAGCACGTGAACTCGTCACAAATTACTTGCTCGAACAAGATGGCATCGTATTATCAGATTTAAAGACCGAAGAACAAGATACGATTCGAACGACATATGCTAAACGAGCGCACAACATGTTACGTCAAGGTGGTTTCAAAATTCATTTGACGCTTGATAAAGAAATTCACGAAGCGATGCAACAACCGGCTAAAAATGCAAATAACTTCGCCCCTAATCAATATATCGCAGAAGAAGACCGCAATTTGCCAGAACAGACGGCAGCTGTCATGCTCGAAAACAAAACTGGACGAGTTCTTGGATTTGTCGGAGGCCGATACATTAACGGTAAAACTGACGAGGTGAACCGCGCCTTGCGTATGGAGCGTCAAATCGGATCGACAGCGAAACCAGTTCTTGTTTATGCAAATGCTATTGAAGCTGGAATGATTACACCTGAGACAACCATTCTGGATGAACAATACTTCTATAAATTCACCGGTCCAGGACAGCCGAAAAAAGAAGTAATGAACGAAAGTAGAACACATAACGGTGCAGTGACAGCGCGTGAAGCGTTGAAACGCTCCCTGAACGTACCAGCTGTTAAAATTTATGAAGAGCGCAACCAAAAACCAGCCGATACGCAAAAACTCGTTGATATGGGTATTCCGGTGTCTGAAGCAAACCGTACAGCTTCGGCAATGGCGCTAGGAACTGGTGAAGTTACTCCGGTCGACTTGGCATCGGCTTACGCGATGCTAGCTAACTACGGTGAACATGTTGAACCGTACTTCATCGAACGCATCGAGTACAATGGTGAAGTCATTTTTGAGAAACAAGCGAAGAAGACGCGTATCTATACAGATCGTACTTCGTACCTTGTTATTGATATGCTACGTGACGTTTACTCGTCGGGTACAGCGACATACGCTAACTCGCTCTTGAACGTCCCTGGCGACTGGATGGGTAAAACCGGTACAACCAATAATCGACGCGATTCGTACTTGGTCGGTTCAACGCCAAACGTCACGCTTGCTGTTTGGTCTGGATTCGACTCTCAGTTTGGTGAATTGGTCAACAGTGGTGAAGTAGGTCAGTATTACCAACGTACGCAACGGATCTGGTCACAGACTGCTAACCTCGTGTACGCTGATAAGCCTGAAATTTTCAACACAAACGCACGATTCAGCCAACCAGCTAGCGTCAAACCTAGCGACTTCAAAGACTCTGGAACGTTCTCTGAGAAGAAGAAACTCGAAGAGAAGAAGAAAGAAGAGGAAGCGAAGAAGCAAGCTGAAGAAGCAAAACAGCAAGCCGAAGAAGCCAAAGAAAAGGCTGAACAGGCACAGCAAGATGCCGAGGCACAACGCGACGCTGATGCAAAAGCTGAAGCTGAAGCGAAGAAACAAGCAGAGGCCGCACAGAAAGCCGAAGCTGAAGCCAAGAAGAAAGCTGAAGCTGAAGCCGAGGCTAAGAAAAAAGCCGAAGACGAAGCAAAAGCAAAAGAAGACGCCGAGAACGAGGCGGACGCATCATAACGCAAAGAAAGGTCGACACATCGCGTGTCGACCTTTTTTATGCTCAATCTTCCATCGTCGATAAGTCTCCGGCCTCAAGGTTCAACTCCCACGCTTTGAGGACGCGACGCATAATTTTCCCGCTCCGTGTTTTCGGAAGCTTGTCTTTGAACTCGATCTCACGCGGTGCCGCATGGGCCGCCAAACCTTCTTTGACGAATTTTTGGATCTCTGCTTTCAATTCGTCCGATGGCTCATAGCCTTTGCGGAGCGCGATGAACGCCTTGATGATCTCACCGCGGATCGGATCCGGTTTCCCGATGACTCCGGCTTCGGCGACAGCCGGATGCTCGACGAGGCGGCTCTCGACTTCGAACGGTCCGACCCGCTCTCCTGCCGTCATGATGACGTCATCCACTCGGCCTTGGAACCAGAAATAGCCGTCCTCGTCCATATAGGCCGAATCACCAGACACGTACCAGTCACCCCAGAAGTAGCTCTCGTACTTGGCATCATTTTTCCAAATTTTACGCATCATCGACGGCCAAGGCGTCTTCAATGCCAAGTTGCCCATCCGATGCGGTGGTAGCGGTTGGCCACGGTCGTCTAAGATCGCCGCCTCACAGCCAGGAATCGCTTTCCCCATCGACCCCGGTTTAATGTCCATCGTCGGATAGTTACAGATCATCATCGCTCCTGTCTCCGTCATCCACCACGTGTCATGAATGCGTAGTCCGAACGATTCGTTACCCCAGCGAATGACTTCCGGGTTGAGCGGTTCGCCGACCGATAGAATGTGGCGCAGTGATGACAAGTCGTACTTCTCGAACGCTTCTTCCCCCGCGCCCATCAACATCCGGAACGCTGTCGGCGCGCTGTACCAGACGGTGACGCCGAACCGCTCGATGACCGAGTACCAAAACTCAGGGTTGAACCGTCCGCCGACAATCACGTTCGTCGCCCCGTTCAAGAACGGCGCAAAAATTCCGTAACTCGTACCCGTCACCCAGCCCGGGTCAGCGGTGCACCAGTAAATATCGTCCGGTTTCAAATCGAGCACCCATTTCCCGGTCATTAAGTGCTGGACCATGGCGTTATGGACATGCAAGACACCTTTTGGTTTCCCGGTCGAGCCCGACGTATAATGCAAGATCATGCCGTCTTCCCGGTCGACCCACGTAATATTAAGATCGGTCGATGCATCGTGCGCCAGTTTCCGGTAATCGATGATTTTCCCTGACTCGTCGACGTCGTCGCCAACAAGCAAAATTGTCTCAAGATGTGGCAATTGATCGACGGGTATACGCGGCAACAGCGCCTCTGTCGTCACGATGACTTTCGCTTCCGCGTCGAGCAACCGGTCGTGTACAGCCTGTTCCATGAACGCCTCAAATAGCGGTCCGACAATCGCACCGAGCTTTAACGCACCGAGTAAAATAAAATAAAGTTCTGGACTCCGTGGCATGAAGATAAAGACACGATCGCCTTTCTCCACCCCAACCGATTTCAGAACATTTCCAGCGCGATTGCTTTCCTGTTTCATCTGCGCGTAAGTATACCGCTCTTCCCGATCCCCATCGAAATAGAGCAGTGCCAGTTTGTCCGCCAGCTCCCCTTCAGCGTGACGGTCAATCGCCTCGTACGCCATGTTGACATTTCCAGTCAAGTTCCAAGACAATAATGTTTCTGCTTGCGTCCACTCGAACGACTGACAAGCCTCTTCATACGACGCCAATTGATGCTCCCCTGATAACGCTTTCAATTTTTCCATCGTCAAAGATTCGCCTCCCCCTATAATGAATGGTGTAACCACTTTCAGTATAGTGTTAATATTATGACAAATCAATGAATTTCCAAAAACTCCAAAACAGTGTGAACGTTGCGCAATGAAAGCGCTATAATAGAACGTGAAGAAGGTGGTGACTCCATGGAAAAACAATATCATTCAAAAGTGTGGGAAACCTCACTCGGAGCCGTAATCATCGATGGACCAATCGAGAGCGACGTGCTCGCAACGTATCGGCTTGATGAAGGCTTGACTGCGTTTCGAGAGCCAGAAGACCAACATAAGGCGCTCGTTGAAATTGCCGGGTTGAAAGAAGGACGGATCATCGTCGCGCGCGTTGACGACCTCGTCATCGGTTACGTCACGTATTTATATCCGGATCCGTATGAACGTTGGAGTGAGGGCAATGATCCGTATATTCTCGAGCTCGGCGCCATCGAGGTGAGCCCACGCTTCCGGGGACAACGGATCGGTAAACAGCTACTCGAAGTGTCGATGCTGGATCCACATATGGATGATTTTTTAATCTTGACGACGGAATACTATTGGCACTGGGATTTAAAAGGAAGCGGTCTGTCGATTTGGGACTACCGCAAAGTGATGGAGAAAATGATGAACCACGGCGGTCTTGTCTTCTATCCGACCGACGACCCGGAAATCGCGTCCCACCCGGCCAACTGTCTGATGGCCCGCATCGGAAAAAACGTGCGGCAAGAATCGATCGATCACTTCGATTCACTCCGGCTTCGACGCCGGTTCATGTATGACTGAGGAGGGTTACGATGCTGATTGAGCAAATGATGAATCGCCACGTCGTGACGATTCAACCGACCAATACGATTGCGCACGCGGCAAAACTCATGCGCGACCATAAAGTACGCCACTTGATCGTCACCAATCCGGCCCGGCAAGTCGTCGGGATTGTCGGTCAGTTCGAGATGAGCGGCGCCACAAGTGTATTTCATCCAGAGAGTGAGCGTGCCGACTTTAAAAACCCGGTCTCGAGCATTATGCGTCAGGATGTGACGACGGCCCACCCGTACGATTTTTTTGAAGACGCGGCGGCCCTGTTCTATGAATATCGTTTGACGTGCCTGCCGATCGTCGAACAAGGGAAACTTGTCGGTGTGTTGACCGAAACCGATTTACTTCGTTATTTCGTCCAATTGACGGGCGCACTCGAACCGAGCTCGCAAATCGAGATCCTCGTCGAGAATACGACCGGGGCACTTGAAAAAGTGACACGGCTCTTAGCAAAAACGAACGTGAATATCATCAACGTCTTCGTACATCCGACACCCGATCCATATAAGCGAATCATCTCATTCCGTGTTCAAACGATGAACCCGCTGCGCATCATCGATCGATTAAAGCGAGAAGGTTTTGACGTACTGGGTCCGGAGATGTTCCAATGAGACCCGCCTACATATTCGGGGAGAATGAGAACTCGTACCGCTTCCACGCGGATCATCCGTTCAATCCGATCCGTTTAGAGCTGACGACATCTCTTCTGGTCGATTCCGGAAAACTGTCAGCCTCTGAGTGGATCACCTCACCGATCGCTTCAGTCGAGTCGCTCGCGCTTGTCCATGACGTCGACTACATCGAGGCCGTCCAAGCAGCTGCCGCGGGTAAACTGTCAGGGCTGAAAGCAAATAAATTCGGACTCGGGACGGAAGATACCCCCATCTTCCCAGCTATTCACGAAGGAGCTGCCCGGCTCGTCGGCGGAACGATGCATGCGCTTGAACTCGTCGCGAGCGGACAAGTCGAACGCGCTTTTCACGTCGGTGGCGGGCTCCATCACGGGATGAGACGAAAAGCGTCCGGCTTTTGCGTCTATAACGATGCCGCCGTCGCCATCGCTCACGTCCGCAAGCAATACGGGACGCGGGTCCTCTACGTCGATACAGACGCTCACCACGGAGACGGTGTCCAATGGCTGTTCTATGATGACGCTGATGTGATGACGCTTTCAATCCACGAGACCGGCCGCTACCTCTTCCCAGGCACAGGGGCGGTCACAGAGCGCGGCAACGGGAACGGCTACGGCTATAGTTGGAACGTCCCGATTGATGCTTTCACCCAAGACGAATCGTTCCTGCGCTGTTACGAGACTGTGCTCCGGGAAGCGTGTGAGTGGTTCAAACCAGATATCATCTTGACGCAGAACGGGGCTGATGCGCACGCGTTCGACCCGTTGACGCATCTCGCCTCGACGATTCATACGTTCGAACAAATCCCTCAAATCGCCTCTCGCCTCGCCGACGAGTACACGGAAGGACGACTCGTCGCCCTAGGCGGCGGCGGGTACGACTGGTTCCGAGCTGTCCCGCGCGCCTGGTCGCAAGTGTGGGCCGGATTGACACGCGAAGCTCCGTACGCAGGCGACATCCCGTCCGCTTGGATTGAACGGTGGCAAAACGAGTCAGACCAGCCGTTGCCGACGAGATGGGATGATCATTCGTACACGTTCGACCATATTCCGCGACGGCAACAAATCGAAGAGAAGAACTGGGAAGTGACGAAACGCGCATTTTGGCCGTTCATCTCAAACGACCGCAAGTCACTTTACTTATGAAAAACCCGATGTAAGTTGGCAATTGCCAACTTACATCGGGTTTTTTGATTCAGTCTTTTCGTAACGAGTCACGACGCTCGATCCGGTGCGGCAAGACGACGTTCTTCTCTTCGATTTCTTCAGCATTCAAGATTTTCGTCAATAATCGCATAGCGACAGCTCCGATGTCATACATCGGTTGAACGACCGTCGTCAACTTCGGACGAATCATCGTGGCGAGACGCGTGTTATCGTGACCGACGACTTCAAAATCGTTCGGCACAGAATACCCAGCGTCTTGAATCGCATGGATGACGCCGAGTGCCATCTCGTCCGTACCGGCGAAGATTGCTTTCGGGCAGTCATCGCGTCCGAGCATCTTTTGCATCGCTTCAAGGCCAGACGCATACGTATAGTTCCCAAGGATGACATCGTTCTCACGGAACGGAAGTCCTGCATCCTCAAGGGCACGGCGATAGCCAGAGAACTTCTTCTCGCCATTGATTTGTTGCTCGAGCGGCCCCGTGATGAAGCCGACTTGTTTATGGCCGTGGCCGATCAACATTTTGGTTGCGTCATAGGCAGCCTGCTCATAGTCGATATTGACCGCTGGGAGGTCATACCCTTGGTTCAACGTCGCTGCAAGAACGATCGGGACCGGTGATTTTTTGAACTCATCGACGAGGTCTTCGTGAAGACGGCCGCCCATGAAGATGATCCCATCGACTTGTTTACCGAGTAACGTGTTCAACAAATGAATTTCCTTGTCGCGGTTCGAGTCCGAGTTGCCGAGGATGATGTTGTATTTATACATCGTCGCCACGTCCTCGATTCCGCGTGCTAAATCAGCAAAAAAGATGTTTGAGATGTCTGGCACGATGACGCCGACTGTCGTCGTCTTTTTACTCGCGAGACCACGTGCGACGGCGTTCGGACGATAACCGAGTCGATCGATTGCTTCCTGTACTTTTTTACGGGTTGTCGGTTTCACGTTCGGGTTTCCGTTGACGACACGTGAGACGGTCGCCATTGACACCCCGGCTTCGCGTGCGACGTCATAGATTGTGATATTGTTACTGTTCATTAAAACTCCTCCTACAAGCAATGATTTTCAAACGATTTTCAAAAAACGTATCAAAAAAGGAAGACAGGTATCTGTCATCATTTTACCCTGTCTTCACGCTATATAAAACGTTTCCAATTGGAAAGCTTATTTTTTCACCAAATCAAGTTGAGGGAACTGAGCTGTGAGCCCATCGATGAACTGATCAAATTGATCGAAATCAAGCTGCTGCTGGGCATCGGACAAGGCGATTGCCGGATTCGGATGCACTTCGACCATGACACCGTCGGCCCCGACCGCGAGCGCCGCTTTCGCTGCCGGAAGCAACAAATCGCGTCGTCCCGTTGAATGGGTGACATCGACCATGACCGGTAAATGTGTCTCTTGTTTTAAAATCGGCACGGCCGTGATGTCGAGCGTGTTACGTGTCGCCCGCTCATACGTTCGGATACCGCGTTCGCACAAAATGACTTGGCTATTGCCGCTCGCCATGATGTATTCCGCCGCATAAATGAATTCTTCGATCGTCGCCGCAAGACCCCGCTTCAGTAGAACCGGTTTTGATGTCTTTCCGACTTCTTTCAACAAATCGAAGTTTTGCATGTTGCGCGCCCCGACTTGAATGATATCGACGTAAGGTAGCGCTGACTCGACCGCACCCGGTGTCATGATCTCTGAGATGACACGCAAGTCGTGGCGATCGGCCGCTTGTTTCAACAGTTTGAGACCTTCAAATCCGAGACCTTGGAAGTCGTACGGTGAAGTCCGCGGTTTATAGGCGCCGCCTCGCATGATTTTCACGCCTGACAACGCTAACTTCTCAGCCACTGCATTCACTTGCTCGAACGATTCGACCGCACATGGACCGGCAATCAATTGCGGCCGGCCGTTGCCGATAACTACATCTTGCAGTGTGACGATCGTATCTTCGGCTTGACGCTTGCGCGACACGAGCAACGTTTTATCTCGGTCTTCTCCTTGCAACTCGGCAGACGCTTTAAACATTTCTTTGAACAAATGCTGAAGGCGTGACGTCTCGAAAGGACCGGGATTCGAGGCGGCGATGAAATCTAACATTTCTCGTTCTCGAACCGGATCATACCGCTCCACACCTTGAAGACGTTTCACTTTTCCAATTTCGACCGCGAGCGTTCCACGACGACTAATCAAGTCGAGCATCTCACGGTTCAACTCATCCATTTCACGACGTAATCGATTCAATTGATCTTGTGGACTCATAATTTCCCTCTCATTCCTAATCCGTTCTTTCCAGAATCTTAATTATAGCGAACTTTATTCGCTTTGTCATAGAGAAATGGGCTGTGACACAAAATCCACAAAAAAAGTGTCCGGATCGTCCGGACACTTTACGCATTATTTATTGCCGTTCTTCAAGTCGTTCTTCAATTCTTTCAGCTCTTGTTTTGATTCATCGTCGAGCAAGTCTTTGACAGGTGCTTCGAAATCCGACTCATAGTTCGTCGACTCGTCGCGACTATTTTTCGGCTCTTGCTTGCTCGCATTCGACTTATTCGTGTTCGACTTGTTCGCATTCGAATTGTTCGCTTTCGAGTTTGATTCGCCTTTTGATTGGGTCGATTCTGGCTTAGCGTCTGTGTCAGCTTGTTCTGTTGCTTCGCTTGACGTCTCTTCTGCTGCTTGATCGAGCTGTTCTTTCACTTCGGCTTCCGCTTCCGCGACGAGCTGATCCGCTTTTTCCATCGCTTCTTCGATTGAGAGTTCATCTTCGTCAACTTGCTGTTTCAGTTCAGCAGCCTCGCGTGCTTTATCTTTGACGAGATTGAGGACCGGAGCAGCCTTGTCGCTCGCTACTTTGATCCATTCCCCGACGACCGGCTCAGCTTTTTCACGTACTTCTTTTGATTTGACAGTCAAGCGTTCACGTGAAGTCGATGTTTTTTCATCGAGATAAGTGCGTACTTCGCGTCCACTTTTTGGCGAGGTGAGCAAGGCAACGGCTGCACCGACGATACCGCCGAGGACGACGCCGGCTAGGAATCCACCGCTTGATTGCTGTTCTTGATTCGTTTGGTCTTTTTTAACGTATGTCATAATATATCCTCCTTGGGCTTGTTATGATTTGATTGTATCGTCTGTCGCGATTAATCCTGGTGAGACCGACGGCGTGTCTTGCTTACGCTCCCGGCGGCCACGACGGCGTGACGGGCGCTCTTCTGAAGAAGTTTCTGTTTTGTTTTTCTTGAATAATTCTACTGCGACCGAGCCCCAACGTACGGCTTGGGCAATCTGGTCTTTATTTTCGTCTGCTGCCACGTGAACAGATGAAGAAACTGTTCGTACCGACTCGGTCACTTCATTTAGCGATGTGCCGAGCTCATCGAGGGCATGCGCCACCGGTGCGAGCAACTCTGTCTTCTCTTCCACGTTATCTACGAGACGGTTCGTCTTATGTAAGAGCGCCGTCACTTCCATTGTGATGCCGTCCAACTGACGTTCTAAATTTTCTGTCGTATTCGCGACGCTGCCGAGTGTGCGATTGACGTTCGACAAGACGCGAGCCAAGAAAAATACGAGTACGACAAATGCAAGTGCTGCGATGAGCCCTGCAATGCCTCCTAAGGTGATTTCCATTCGTCCATTCCTCCTGTTCAATTATCTGGTGATTTCATTATAGCACCATTATGACTGAAAAGATTTGTCACTACCGTTTTCGCCATCCGGTCTGATTATTCCTTTACCCGTTTTTATGTTTTCGATTACACTAAAATAGAAATAAATTAAAAAAAGTTTAAGGGGTGTTTGTATGAGAGATCCAAGAATCACGCAATTGGCAGACGGACTGATCAATTATTCAACCGAATTAAAGCCAGGCGAACGCGTTCTCATCGAGAATTTCGGCGTCGAGGAGTCGCTCGTCGAGGCACTTGTCGAAAAAGCGTACGAAGCCGGGGGGCAGCCGTTCGTCTTGTTGAAAGAAAGCCGTATCTTGCGGAAGTTATACACGCAAGCAAGCAAGGAACAGCTCGAGTTGATGGCCGACATCGAACGCAAGCAAATGCAAGCGATGGACGCCTATATCGGTCTCCGTGCGGGTGATAACATTAACGAGCTGTCGGACGTTCCCGCCGAGCAACAAAAGCTTGTCGGCGCCACAATCGGTAAAATGCATACGGAAGATCGCGTCAAAGGGACGAAATGGGTCGTCTTACGTTACCCATCACCGTCAATGGCTCAACTCGCTGGAAAATCGACGGAGGCGTTCGAAGACTTCTATTTCAACGTCTGCACACTCGATTACGGCAAGATGGACCGGGCTATGGACGCACTCGTCACGCTCATGGACCAGACCGACCGTGTCACGATCAAAGGACCAGGCACGGAGCTCACGTTCTCAATCAAAGACATCCCAGCCATCAAGTGCTCGGGTCAAATGAACATCCCGGACGGAGAAGTGTTCACCGCACCGGTCAAAGATTCAATCAACGGCGTCATCACGTACAACACCCCATCGCCGTACCACGGTTTTACGTTCGAGAACGTGAAATTAACGTTCAAAGACGGAAAAATCGTCGAAGCGACAGCGAACGATACCGCACGCATCAATGAAGTGTTCGATACGGACGAAGGAGCTCGTTACGTCGGCGAATTTGCGATCGGCGTGAACCCTTACATCCAACACCCGATGAAAGATATTTTATTCGATGAGAAAATCGATGGCAGTTTCCATTTTACCCCGGGACAAGCGTATGACGATGCCTATAACGGCAACAACTCTTCCATCCATTGGGACCTCGTCAATATCCAACGTCCTGACTATGGCGGCGGTGAGATTTGGTTTGACGACGTCTTGATCCGGAAAGACGGCCGTTTCGTCGTCGACACGTTACAACCGTTGAATCCAGAAAACTTAAAATGAACGAAAAAAGGTGCGCCTACAATTGGCGCACCTTTTCATTATAGTTTCGTCTTTCTGCCGAGAGCAGCAGACATCATCCAAATTTCTTTTTCGAGACGCTCGATGTGGGAAACGAACGTATCTTCGATCGCTTCGTCCCCGTCTTCAAAGTTTTCCATCGCATCTTGCATCTCTTGACGGATTTGTTTGAAATCATTGATCACGTCTTTGATCATCTGTTCTGTATCGGCGTGACGATCACCTTCTTGTAGTGTCGAGTGCTCTAAGTACTCTTTCATCGTCGCATACGGTTCCCCGTCATTCATGAGTAAACGCTCGGCGACATCGTCATACAGCTCAGCGACCAAGTTGTAAAGCTCCTCTAATTTTTCATGGTATGTGAAGAAGTGAGGTCCGCTAATATACCAGTGGTAGTTATGAAGTTTGACGAATAATAGGCCGTAGTTGGCCACCTCTTTGTTCAACGTATTCAATGAGCCTTGGCTTGCCATCCTTAACATCTCCTTTTCTGTGTTCAGTCGATAATACTATTTCCTTCTTTAATCGAGTTTAAACACAAAAAAAGCGAATGGCCCGGGCCATCCGCTCACAACTTACGCTTCGAGTTTGACGAAGTTCTCATACTCGCGTTGATACGTCTGAATATCTCCTGCTCCCATGAACAACAAGACCGCATCGCGATGTTGACGGAGAACGCCGACATCAGGACGTTTCAATACGTTCGCACCGTCGATCCGCGATTGAAGGTCTTCGATCGTGACCGTTCCTTCTTGTTCTCGGGCTGAGCCAAAGATATCGCACAAATAAACGGCGTCCGCTTCGGCGAGTGATGACGCGAAGTCATCCATAAACGACTTGAGACGCGTGTACGTATGCGGTTGGAAAATCGCGACGACTTCCCGTCCGGCATACTTTTTACGTGCCGCTTCGACGGTGGCACTGATTTCGCGCGGGTGATGCGCGTAATCATCGATCAGGACTTGCCCATCGAGCGTCGATTCACTGAAACGGCGTTTAACGCCGTTGAACGTCTCGAGGCGCTCTTTCACAAGATCTTTCGATAAGTTCTCGTAGTCGCACGTCGCGATGACGGCAAGGGCGTTCAAGACGCTGTGGTTACCATATCCCGGAATGCGGAACGTCCCATAGAAATCGTCACGCAAATAGACGTCAAACGTCGTCCCGTTATCCGTCGAGTTCACGTTTTCGGCGCGGAAATCGTTATGGGCACCAAACCCGTAATAGACGATCGGCACGTTCGCTTGAATCTGTTGAAGATTCTCATCGTCACCACAAGCGATAATACCTTTTTCCACTTGTTTCGCCATTTCTTGGAACGCATCAATGACATCGTCTAGGCCAGAGAAATAATCTGAATGATCAAAATCGACATTCGTCATAATCGCATAGTCTGGGCGATAGTAAAGGAAGTGACGCTTATACTCACACGCCTCAAACACGAAGTTTTTCGAGTCTTCCACTCCTTCGCCCGTACCGTCTCCAATCAAGAATGATGTCGGCTCAATCCCACGCATGACATGAGCGAGCAGACCCGTAGTAGACGTCTTTCCATGCGATCCTGTGATGGCGACACTTGTATAATGATCCGCTAGTTCACCAAGGAACTCGTAATATTTATAAATCGTCAAACCGAGCTCACGCGCGCGCAAGATTTCAGGATGATCGTCAGTGAACGCATTTCCTTGAACGACGATTTGACCTTCAGTAATATTTTCAGGATCAAACGGAAGAATTTCGATACCTTTCCGTTTCAATGCTTCTTCTGTAAAAAATGTTTTGTCAACGTCCGAACCTCGGACTTCATTGTTCATATCATTTAAAATTTGAGCTAAAGGACTCATGCCCGTTCCTTTAATTCCGACGAAGTGATAACGGTTCATCTGTAAATAGCCCCCCTAATTCATTGCGGTTTGCAAAAAAAGCGACAAACCTTTGTCATTATAGCAAAACTCATGGAGTCGTGCTATTACAGATTATTGTTTTTTTGAGCAAGGCGTCGGCTTCGGTACATCGCCATCCGGTCTTGCGGAGTCATCATGACGTTTAATGGAGGGCTATCCGCTTTGTACGACACGTTGACAGCAGGTGTCAATTCGGCTTCGTCATGAGCGTGAAAGGGCTCGTCGGTATCGGTCTGTAATGTTTTTGCAACATCCTCGACGACAGGAGCTACTTCTTCGACCGATGTCACCTCGATTGAAACGTCCGCTGAAGCTGCCTCTTCTTTTTCTTCACGGACGGCGATCTTTGACGTTTTCAAATGGGTCGAACCCATGAACACCGAGGCAAAGCCGTCTTCTAAAATAGATACGTCTCCGAGTAACGGTTTCAGATCACTCGACGAGTCGGATGCGTTGTCGGCCTCCGATACAGAAGACTCATCAGCGTTCACGTCAGACGTTTCCAGGGAAATAGTCGTCTCTTCTGCTTCTGGCTCAGAAGGCTCGGCCACAGTCTGATGTTCTGCCGAGACCGTTTCCTCTACCACGAATGGAGACTCCACCGACTCGTTCACTTCCACGACAACCTCGTCTGGAACGAAAGGTTCTGTAGCTTGCACAGGTTCGTCAACGACTATTTCCTTGGTAACGGGCACTACAGTCGATGGTTCTGGATCAATATCAGGCTCGCTTTGATTGATGGACAGATCGTCCCTCGTCTCAGGTGAATGCTCGGTCGGTAAGTTGATTTTTGGTTTCGGTCGCGCATATCCATAAATCGGAGATGGGACGTCAGACGGAATGAACTCGCCCGTTGGTTCAGGTTTTGGTGCAGGCGCACTTTTCTTCCCTTCTTGGGATAGTTCGCGCCGAATTCGCTCTGCTTGCTGTTTTAATGAACGTTCATATGCATCCATAGTCGATTCCTCGCTTTTTCACTCAATCCTCATTTAGCAAAAAATCGGTCGAGTTTAGCGACCGATTTCAAATGCTTTCCCTACTTCATATTCGTCATCTAACACTAAAATTCCTTTTTCTTGCGGTGCATCAGGAAGGTTCAACTCGCGCGCTGAACAAATCATCCCGTGCGAGCTCTCCCCACGGAGTTTAGACGGTCGGATAATGAGACCCGATGGCATGACCGCTCCTGGTTTTGCGACGACGACCTTTTGCCCGGCCGCAACGTTCGGTGCTCCACAAACGATTTGAACCGTACCTTGATCGATCTCGACTTGGCAAATCGATAATTTATCCGCATCGGGATGTTTCTCAGCCGATTCGACATAACCGACAACGAACGTCGGTGTGAAGTCAACGCCCGATAAATCCGCTTCGATATTCTGCTTGCGTAAAATGACACCGAGCGTCTCAATCAATTCTGCCGTCAAGCCGACCGGACCGTGCCAGTCACTGACATTGAAATAATTACTCGCATTAAACACGTTGTAGCCGTTCACTGATCCGTCTGCCGCTTTAACGATGGCGACATCGTCTTTTCGTTCGACGACTTGATGATGGCGATCGCCTTCTTTTAACAACACCATGAGAACATCGCCAATTCCTTCACGATTATAAAAAGCATTAATTTGCATACGTAAATACGCCCCTTCTTTCAAACTAGACACAAATAGTTTAGCAGATTATGCGTCCGTTGGTGGGTTCTTTTTTCCAAAAATAAAAATTGGTTCGAGAACGCCGTCCTCATAATGAAACGCGAGAGCTGTCACCGGGATGCGTCCGTTCGTAAAAAAGTCGAACATGAGCTGTTGCATCGCGTCGTATCCTTGATCGTTCCGGATATCGGCGATGATCATCACATCTTGATGCGGCACCCCGACTAACATGTCTCCTTCGATTCGTCGATCCATGACCCGTAAAAATTCGTCATTGAGGATACGAGACGCCTCGTAGCCATCACGGGCAGACAGGAAATAGAATTTGTTGCCGGCGACATCGTCTTCTTTTAAGTCGGTCGGTAACTTTTTCACGTTATCCCGCGCCACTTGATCGACTCGCTCTTTCGTCATCATCGCATTCAAATGCCGCTCTTCAATCAAACGATACCCGTTGCCAAGGTCGAGGGCATAGTAGATGGCCGTCTCCGCCGTATGCGGTGTCATGACGAGCGCTTGTCCGGTTTTTGTTTCTGTCGAGAACGAAGCGGCCCGAATGACCGGGAAAATTTGTGCTTCGTTGCCGACTAATTCAATCTCTTGGTCGGCTGTAAGGGCCGTTTTTATATATTCGACGATTTCTTCAACCGCAATATTGCCGCGCACTTTTGCTTTGGCAACAAGTGGGGCCAGTCGAATGTTGACGCCGAACCGGTCAGCTGCCCGTTCGATTCGCAACACTTCATTTTCTCTGTCATAAGACGTCCGATACCCGTCAGTGAATTGACGTTCGATCGCTCGCCGCAGTTCATTCCGTTCCATCTAGATCACCCTAACTCGCTAAGAAATGCTTCGACTTGCTCCGGCGTTTTACGTTCGCGTCCGACATAGCGGTCCACTTCTTGTCCACCGTTAAAAGCGACAAAACTCGGAATTCCGAAAATATCGAGTTCTTGTGCGAGCTCCATCCATTCGTCACGGTCGACGTAGTAGAACGTCCACTCGTTGAACTTTGACTCCAGTTCGGGCATGAACGGATCGAGAAAGCGGCAATCGCCACACCATGTCGCCGAGAACATGAACACACTTTTCCCTTGCTTTGCTTCCGTATATTCAACCATCGTTTTCAGTCGTTTCATCTTCATCACTCCTGTTCTATTTTCCTCGTTAATGATAGCATAAGTCCGTTCTCACAATCCGCTCTCGTGTTTTGCTATAATCAAGGGCGAAGACTATTTGAAAAAGGTGACGATATGACAAAATGGACGCGTGAACAATTAAATCCGGATATGAAACACCCACTCGAACAGCTCGTCGGCGCCGTCGGAATGCTCTCCATTCTCCGCTACGGGTACTTGTTCATCGATACAGATAAGACACGAAGTCAGATTCTCGTTTGGCTCATCGTTGGATTCGCCATCATTTACATCGTAGAACGTGGATTGAAACGCCTTGTCCGCTACTTGCCGATTGTAAGGAAACGTTTTTTACTTCCCATCTACGCATTGATACTCACGCTGTTCTTCGTCAGCTTTAGAATCCCGCGCGAAACCGTCGAGACCGTCCGTAACTTCTTCGGCTGGTGATCAGCTCGGCGTCATATGAATAAGCGTCTCGCAACTTGGCGAGACGCTTATTTTTGTGTGTCGGTTCAATATTCGATTTTCATATCATTCGGCTGAATCCGGTTCATCCGGGTCAATACTTGATATACCGCATAGCTGAGTATGGCGGGACCGACGATCAAGAAACCGAAGACGACGATCAACGTATGCCAACTGAAGCCCATCGTTTCGAGCATGACGATCGGACCGACGAGGCCGCTCGTCCCCATCCCGGCCCCGGCCGCGACACTCTCTAATTCAAACAGCAAGATGGCGATCGGGGCGAGCACCGCACCGGCAACCGTCGGGGGCAGTAGGATCCATGGGTTTTTGACGATATTCCCGACTTGAAGCATCGACGTGCCGATCCCTTGAGCAACCGCTACGCCGATGCCGTTGTCACGGTAACTCGTGATCGCGAACCCGACCATTTGGGCCGCACAACCCACCGTCGCCGCACCGGCGGCGATCCCGCTAAGCCCGAGCATGAGCGCGATGGCCGCGCTTGAAATCGGGGCCGTCAACGCGAGACCCATGAGCGTCGCGACGATGACGCCCATAACGAGCGGTTGTTGTTCAGTCCCCCACTCGATCCACGTGCCGAGTTGGGTCATGAACAGACCGACATATTTCCCGATATACGTCGCACTCAAGTAGCCGATCGCGATCGTCGTGAATGGCGTCACTAAAATATCAAGCTTCGTCGACTTCGAAACGAGTTTGGCCAGTTCGACCGAAAGAAGCGTCGCGACGTAACTACCCGCCGGCCCGAACTCATAGCCGAACGTCCCGACGACGAGCGCTGAAAACAAGATGAGTGGCGGAGCCTGGAGCGCATAGGCGATCGCAATCCCGATGGCTGGTCCCGTCAAACTGATGGCGACGTCTCCGATTTGTTGGAGTGTATCACCGAGGGCGGCGACGCTCGTATCGAGCAATTGCCCACCAATTGTCTTCATAATCAACCCGATAATGAGTGTACTGAATAATCCGAGTGCCATATAGCTGAGCGCCGTCACAAAGTAGAGTGACGGGCTGAGCGTGATCCCTTTCTTCTTGAGCATGGGATTCACCTCTCTTTCTATTGTCTTGTCAGTCGTAAAGTTTCTGTCTTCACACTTTTATCAGTATAATCTTTTCCCGGTAAATATCAACAGAAAAAAACGCCACTCGGTTAAAGTGGCGTCATTCATTAACGGGATGCGCGGAGCGTTTCCATCGTCGAACGGTCTAACCGTTTGACGAGCGCTTTTAGAAGCGCTTTGGCCGCATCGTAGTCATCCGTGTGCAAAATCGAGGCGTGTGTATGAATGTAACGGGCTGCGACGCCGATGACGGCGGTCGGCACTCCTTGCCCACTCATATGGATACGACCTGCGTCCGTCCCACCTGGTGACACGAAGTATTGTGTCTTAATGTTTTCATCTGACGCTGTATCGAGCAAGAAGTCACGCATCTCAGGAGACATGACCATGACGCGGTCAAGAATCCGGATGAGCGCGCCTTCGCCGAGCTGACCGAATTCAGTCTTATTGCCAGAAGCATCATTGGCTGGCGACGCATCGAGCACGAGCGCGACGTCCGGCTGAATCATCTCGGCAGCCGTCTGGGCCCCGCGCAGGCCGACTTCTTCTTGGACAGTCGCACCCGAGAACAAAATGTTCGGGTGATCTGCTTTGGTCGTCTCTTCGAGCAACTCGACGGCGAGACCGACGCCGTAGCGGTTGTCCCATGCTTTGGCCATAATTTTTTTCGGATGGTGGAGCGGAGTGAATTCACTCGTCGGCACGGCAGGAACCCCTGGCCGGACGCCCCATGACTCCGCCTCTTCTTTTGAGTCGGCCCCAATATCGATGAACATCTGCTTGATTTCCATCGGTTTGTTCTGTGCCTCAGGCCCGAGTAAATGTGGAGGCGTCGAGGCGACGACACCCGGGATTTTCCCGTTCGACGTTATGATGTCGAACCGTTGTGCCATCAGCACTTGGCTCCACCAGCCGCCGAGCGGTTGTATGTACAACATGCCGTTCTCTGTGATCCGTGTGACCATGAACGCGACTTCATCCATATGACCGGCGATCATGATGCGTGGTCCCGACTCGTCCCCGACTCGCTTCCCGAAGATTGAACCGATTCCGTCCGTCATCACTTCATCGACGTGCGGGGTGATCCGATCGCGGACAAATTGCCGAACTTCTGATTCGAAACCAGGCGCTCCTGGCAATTCTGTCAACGTCTTAAATAATTCTCTCGTTTTTTGTTCCATTTTATTTCATCCTTTCACTCGTTCTGGTCTCATTATATACAGAATATTTCGATGGAAGCGAATGCTTTTCATTCCAATGGGGTACAGGTTTTGGTACGATGTATGTGATAGCCATAGTTCAAGGGGAGGTAGTCATATGAAGAAAAGGTATTGGTTAGTTGGAATCGGGGTTGCCGTCGTTGCCGCACTTATGACGAAAAAAGTGTTAGATGAACGAAGCTTATCGGCTGAAGATGCGCTCGAGTACACGAAACGGGCGTTTTCAGCGAAAGGTCACGTCCAAGGCGCATGGATCTCGGCATCACCAGAGATTTATACTTATGACGGTCGTGAGTATGATGTTTACAAAGGCGGGATTTCGGTCCTCGAGAGCGACGAAGAAAAAACGTACCAATTCACGGTCGATTCAGAGACTGGCGCTTTACTTGAATATGCATGAAAAAAAGTCGGCGAAACAATTCGCCGACTTTTTTGTTTAGTCCGTTCGAAAGAGTGGAAAATTGAGAATGGTAGTTTTCAAATTTAAAAAGGAGTGATCCCACGTGAAAAAACTGATTGGTGAAGCAAGTGAACTTGTGTCGCAAATGGTCGAAGGGATGGTCCACGCCCATCCTGAACTGTACGGTCGCGTCGAAGGGGTGAACGTCATCTGCAGAGCGGACGGCGCCAAGTCCGGAAAAGTCGGACTCGTCTCAGGTGGCGGAAGCGGGCATGAACCTGCACACGCCGGTTACGTTGGCGATGGGATGCTCGACGCCGCTGTCTGTGGTGAAGTGTTCACGTCCCCGACCCCAGACATGGTACTCGAAGGCATCAAAGCGGCAGACGGCGGCAACGGTGTGTTGCTCGTTGTCAAAAACTATGCTGGTGATGTCATGAACTTTGAACTAGCCGGCGAACTCGCCGACGCCGAAGGGATCAAAGTCGATCACGTCGTCGTCGCTGATGACGTCGCGATTGCGAATAAAGAAGACCGCCGTGGCGTAGCGGGCACGGTGTTCGTGCATAAGATTGCCGGAGCCGCAGCAGCGAGCGGGAAGTCATTGGAAGAAGTGAAAGCGCTTGCCGAGAAAGTCGCATCTCACGTCCGCTCGATGGGAATGGCGGTCGAGCCGTGCTATATGCCCGTGAGCGGTAAACCTGGCTTTGACCTGAACGAGGAAGAGATGGAAATCGGAATCGGGATTCACGGCGAGCGCGGTGTCGAACGGAAACCGACGACCGACGTCGATTCGATTGTCGACGACCTACTCGAACATTTGACAAAAGAAGTCGAGCCTGGAGAAGTCGCCGTCATGGTCAACGGTATGGGTGGAACACCGCTGTCTGAGCTTTACGTGACGTACCACTTCGTTGCCAAAAAATTAGAAGCTGCTGGTTACACGTTAAAACGTAAATACGTCGGTAACTATATGACCTCTCTCGAGATGCATGGTTTCTCCATCACCCTGTTACCGCTCGACGATGAATTGACAAGTTATCTTGACGCGCCATCAGCGGCGCTCGGTTTCAAAATCTAACAAACGAGGTGTTTAATCGATGTTGACGATTGAAGGGTTCAAACAAGCGCTACGCCATGCCCAATCTGAGATTGAAGCGAATAAAGATACACTGACAGACCTAGACCGAGCGATCGGGGACGGTGACCACGGCATCAATATGTCACGCGGCTTTGATGCGGTCGTTGCGATCCTCGACGATGAGTACGCTTCTCTCGGTGAGTTGAGTAAGAAAGTCGGGATGACGCTCATGTCAAAAGTCGGTGGTGCGGCCGGTCCACTCTACGGTTCGGCATTCGTCAAGGCAGCACCGAAATTTGGTGACGCGACCGAGGCCGACTTCGCGCTCCTGAAAGAAGCGCTAGAGGAAGGGACGGCTGCGATCAAAGCTCGTGGCAAGTCCACCGCCGGGCAAAAGACGATGGTCGACGTCTGGGAGCCATTTTTAGACGGTTTGAGTGAATCAGATGATTTCACCTCAAAGTTGGATCATCTCGTCAATGAGACGGAGGGGATGCTGGCGACGAAAGGCCGCGCCTCATACTTCGGAGAGAACTCTCGCGGTACAATCGACCCTGGCGCGTTGTCCAGTTCAATCGTCTTGAAAGCGATCATGAAGGAGGTCGATTGATATCGTAGAGCTCATCATCGTTTCGCATAGCGCTAAAATTGGTGAAGGGATTCAAGATTTGATGAAAGAGATGGCTCCAGCCGTTCCGATTCATCTTGCGAGCGGACTAGAAGACGGCAGTATCGGAACCGATGTGACCCGTATCCTCGAGGCCATCGAAACCGTCGACAAAGAGGCACTCATCCTGTCCGATATCGGATCGGCGACGATGAATGCTGAGCTTGCCATCGATATGTATGAAGGCGATAAGAAAATCAAGTTCTATGACGGCCCGATCGTCGAGAGCGCGTTCGTCGCAGCCGTCTCTTCAGGAAACGGCATGGGTCTTGATCAAATTATGGAACAGTTGAAAATGACGTAAAAAAAGAGCCAATTCGCGAAAAGCGAATTGGTTCATCTTTTTTTATGTTCGATGACCTTGAGGCGCTCTGCCCGGCACAAGATTGAAAAAATGGTATGTATACGGTCTCTCCAGGCCAGTAAACTGGCCAGCTTCTTTATGTTTTATGCGGTGGCTGCCATAAGGTTGGCGCGATGGACGATGGAGAAGTCGACATGGCGGTCAATCTTACGGACGAGGTGGTTTTTCGGGACCAACTGGTCTAACGAGGCGTCGGTGCGGATCGGTTCATGATGATTCCCTTCCTGTTCGGAGGCGGTGACGGTCCATACATACCATTTTCCGTTTTCATCGGTTCTAAGAACATATCCAGGGCTTTTTTCGTCGGCCATCGAGGCCTCAGAAAAAGACAAACGGCCGCCAGATGGCGACCGTTTGCGTTGCTCGTCCGATGGCGCCCCGACTCCTGCAGGAAAGCGTGGGCGCCGGAAGGACGAGCGATTCTATTGATGTTAGTCAACAAGCTGAAGTAATCTGTACCCAATGTAAAGGACATATGAAAAAAAACTTATGCGACTTGAAGAAGATGATTCCTGTACTGTACAGGAGTCATCTTTTTCATGTTCCATTGGTAACGATGGTGATTGTAGTAGCTAA
>NZ_SJUY01000030.1:0-447 GCF_004337175.1 Exiguobacterium sp. SH1S21
CTGCTGTCCGATCTGTCCTTCGCCGACCTGGTGCTCTGGGTGCCCACCCTCGACGGCACCCGCTATGTGTCGGTGGCCCAGATGCGGCCGAACACCGGGCCCACCTCCTACCAGGACGACATGGTCGGCCACCTCGTTCCACGGGGCCGCCGCCCGATGCTGGACTCCGCGCTGGACGAGGGGCGGATCGTCCGCGAGGGCGACCCGGAGTGGCGCGAGGAGGTGCCGGTCCGCGTCGAGTCCATCCCGGTCCGCCGCGAGGGCCGGGTGCTGGGCGTGATCGCCCGCAACACCAACCTCCTCACCGTCCGCACCCCGAGCCGCCTGGAGCTGACCTACCTCCAGAGCGCCTCCGACCTCGCCCAGATGATCGCTGCCGGAACGTTTCCGTTCCCGGCCCAGCAGGTCGACATGGACGCCTCACCGCGCGCCGGCGACGGCCTGATC
>NZ_SJUY01000031.1:0-439 GCF_004337175.1 Exiguobacterium sp. SH1S21
CCAATGTACTGATTGAAGGCAGTATTGATAACGATCGCGTTACGCTGACTAACCTGGGTGCCGACATCGCCCGCGGGACATTAACCGGAAACGCGCAGCGTAACGCCGACGGCAGCTGGCAAGTGGAAAATCTGCGCATGGCGGATATCCGTCTACAAAGCGAAAAATCGCTAACCGACTTCTTTGCGCCATTACGCTCTGTCCCGTCGTTGCAGATTGGTCGCCTGGAAGTGATCGATGCTCGTTTGCAAGGTCCGGACTGGGCGGTGACCGACCTCGATCTCAGCTTGCGCAACATGACCTTCAGTAAAGATGACTGGCAGACACAAGAAGGCAAACTGTCGATGAACGCTAGCGAGTTCATTTATGGTTCGCTGCATTTATTTGACCCGATTATAAACGCGGAATTTTCCCCGCAGGGCGTAGCGCTGCGCCAGTT
>NZ_SJUY01000032.1:0-428 GCF_004337175.1 Exiguobacterium sp. SH1S21
GAATTGCCCGTCGAGGTTACCGCCGTTAACCACGGTATCGATATGCGAACCGCTCAGAATCACTTCCTGTGGATATTCGGTACCATTCAGGCGACCGTATAAATTCCCTACTTCATCGAAACGTGTTTCCAGCCCACTTGCTGCCATTCTTTTTTTAAATTGCTGCTGGGTTTCCAGCCATTCCGGCGAATAAAGTAAACGGGTCATCCCACCCGTTGGGTCAGCGCCAAAAGAGGAAAGCCAGGGCAGCGTTTCTTCTATGGCTTGACGAAAATGTGTAATCATAAGAAAGTCCTGTCTCAATAATTATTGCGCAAAGGGATTTTTCGTTTCGTATGACGTGTTATAAAGCGCGTCGGAAATTAAATACTGGTAAATATCATCAACAATTTCGATGCCTTCGACGGCGGCTTTGCGTTGTTTAATAT
>NZ_SJUY01000033.1:0-428 GCF_004337175.1 Exiguobacterium sp. SH1S21
CTATAATGTCGAGGACGGCGACGACCAATTGTTGTTCCATTTGGACTTGATTGACCGTGAACTATCGGAAGAGGCGTTCGCGGAGGAAGTCGGCTACGGCAACTATCTTGGTGCGAGCGACAAAACGTTCTTCTGGGTCGAACCGACCGAGGCCGTTCCAGGTGCCGAAGCGCACACGGACGAGATTGCCGAACTGCTCGAGACATTACCGGAGCTTGAATTCCGGACGTTATGAGTCCGCCCGCTGCGGCGGGCTTTTTCGATTGTGCTACAATATGACGTGAGGTGATTTCATGAATTGGACAGTAGAAGAAGTAAGACAGGCAGACCAGGTCGCAGCGCTCGAAGCAGCGGTCAACACGTTTGACAAAATCGATGTGAAAATCGGTCACGTAGCGGTCGGTCAGAACGACTACGCCGTCTATGAT
>NZ_SJUY01000034.1:0-425 GCF_004337175.1 Exiguobacterium sp. SH1S21
GCGCTACCCGAGCTTCTGCCTCCACTTGTCCATCACCGCAACCTTCGTGTTCTCCTCAGAATCGTCAGCGTTCGGACGCGCCAACTCAATCTGCACACGCCGCCTATCACCCTCAGTCACAAGGAGAGAAGACATGGCCGACATGATCGTGGCAAGCATCTGCCCAGACCGCTTAGAAGACGACTTGTAATAGGAAAGATCATCCATGAGCGAGTACGCCACCGCCCAATCAGACGGCTCATAGAACCGCGACTGACCAGACCGGCCCAGCGACTCCCACAAGCGAGACGCAATAGGGTGCCAATTCGGGTCGGCGCGCGGCTTGGAAACCTTCTCTGCTCCGGGAGCGGTCACCGCAGTTTCCCGCTCGTCTCGTGAACGATGACCATTCAACTGGTCCTTGCGCTTTGGAATTGGTCCACGGG
>NZ_SJUY01000035.1:0-410 GCF_004337175.1 Exiguobacterium sp. SH1S21
GATCGGGGATCACAAGACCAATAGAACGTGTGCGTCCAGCACGAAGCCCAGCTGCCACGGCGTTCGGGTGGTAATTGTGCTCACGCACCACAGCCATGACTTTTTCAACGGTTTTGTCGCTCACACGGTATTGCTTCGCTTTGCCGTTAATAACATAGCTTGCAGTGGTCCGCGACACTCCCGCCAGCCGAGCGATTTCATCCAGTTTCACAATTGCCCCTTGCGTAAAATGTAAAAACCATAGCCATTGTACTGGTATGGGTTAAATTCATTAACATCTAAGCGCAGAAAATTAACTGCGGCAACTGCTTTTATTCCAGGTTCCCACTGATTTCGCAAAAAAAGCCCAACGTGACATGTTGGGCTGCAAATTGCGCACTGAGATCATTCTCAACGCATTATTTTATCGC
>NZ_SJUY01000036.1:0-402 GCF_004337175.1 Exiguobacterium sp. SH1S21
GCCTATCATAGATACAGAAAATCCTAGTAATAGTATTTTTTTTGCCCCAAATTTGTCAATAAGTCTTCCGCTTAAAGGAGCAGCAATACCTGCAAATAATCCCAATATAGCTACAAAATATCCCCCAGAACCAGCATTTATCTTTAATGCATTTTCAGCATACTGTGGAACGAATACCATACCCATCATTCCAATACCAACAATTAAAGATAAAATAAGTACTATCAATATTCTCGGATTTAAAAAATATTCAAAGCTTAAAATAGGGTCTTTAGCTCTATTTTCAATAAATATGAAAATAGGTATAAGTACAATAAATGTCAATAAGTATGGATAAACTGATATATCTTGTATAGAATTTTTAAAATTAAAAAAGTCTATATTCATAAGACCATATAATAG
>NZ_SJUY01000037.1:0-400 GCF_004337175.1 Exiguobacterium sp. SH1S21
GTCTGCTCTAGAAGTTAATATTATTGGTGCTTTAGCCCCAACTATAACTCCTGCATTTTTTGATTTTGAGAAGAATACCAAAGCTTTATATAATATGTTACCACCTTCAATATCTGGGGCTAATAATATATCAGCTCTTCCTGCTACAGGATGATTTATACCTTTATGTTTAGCTGCTTCTAAAGATACTGCATTATCAATTGCAAAAGGTCCACCAACCATACAACCTTTGATTTCTCCTCTTTCATACATTTCTTCTAGTTCTTTAGCTTCAACTGTATCTTTCATTTTTGGATTTACTTTTTCTTTTGCGCATATTGCAGCAACTTTTGGTTCACTTATATCTAATGAATGTGCTACTGTGCAAGCATTTTCTATGATTTGCTTTTTAGTATTTGTA
>NZ_SJUY01000038.1:0-398 GCF_004337175.1 Exiguobacterium sp. SH1S21
CTATTACTGAAGGTTCAGGTATTATTAAAGGCCATACTTCTGTAAAAGGTAAAGTTGCGCTATCTATTAATAATAAATTTATTAATTTTGAAGAGAGCGTTAAGGGCGGTGTTAGTAAGGAAGATACTAAAGCTAGTTCAGATGGTATCTGGATGCCTATTGATGAAAAAGGCTACTTTAACTTTGACTTCAAAACGAAACGTTTCGATAATCTAGAGTTAAAAGAAGGTAATGATATCTCATTAACATTTGCACCGGAAGATGATGAAGATGCATTAAAACCTTTAATTTTCAAAACTAAAGTAACAAGTTTGGAAGATATTGAGAAAGCAGAAACAAAATACGACCATGCAAAAGTGAAAGAAGTTAATGTTTTGAAAGATGTTAATGAAGAGTTA
>NZ_SJUY01000039.1:0-396 GCF_004337175.1 Exiguobacterium sp. SH1S21
ACGCAGGGCATGCCGAGTTCGCGCTCCACTTCGTCGAGGATGTCGAGGGGCTCGCGCACTTCGCGGTCCATCTTGTTGACGAAGGTGATGATGGGGGTGTCGCGCTGGCGGCAGACCTCGATCAGCCGCCGCGTCTGCGATTCGACGCCGTTGGCCGCGTCGATCACCATGAGCGCGGAGTCCACGGCCGTGAGCACGCGGTAGGTGTCTTCCGAGAAGTCCTTGTGGCCGGGGGTGTCGAGCAGGTTCACCACGTGGTCGCGGTAGGCCATCTGCATGACCGAGGAAGCCACCGAGATGCCGCGCTGCTTTTCGATCTCCATCCAGTCGGAGGTGGCGTGGCGGCTCGCCTTGCGGCCCTTCACGGCCCCGGCGATCTGGATCGCGCCCGAGAAC